>JAZORZ010000056.1:0-57126 GCA_045656885.1 Eubacteriales bacterium | reverse complement strand
GCTTTTTGATCAAGCCTCTGCGGGAGCCTCTTCGCCACCGTTTTCTTTGTCCACCACTGCCTTGATCGCATATGCGAACTTGTACAGAGGAGACTGGATGGAGCCAAGGAACTTTGCGATAAGCGTTTCCTTGTTCGGGATCTCTGCCAACGCATTTACCGTGTTTGCATCGATCACAGCGCCGTCCACGTAACCTGCCAGAATGTTGAAGGACTCAACCTTCTCGGCATATTGCTTCAGAACCTTTGCGGCTGCAACGGGATCGTTTTCGCTGATTGCAATAGCGGTCATACCGGTAAGGTACTGCTTCATATCTCCGTAGCCAACCATTTCGCAAGCTCTGCCGGTCATGGTGTTCTTCATGACAACGTACTTCACGCCTGCTTGACGGAGTGCCTTACGCATTGCGGTGTCGTTTTCTACCGTGATACCCTGGTAGTTAACCACAACGCCTGCTACGGAATTCTTGAGTTGCTCTGCAAGATCAGCAACGAGCTGCTGCTTCTGAACGAGAATGGAATTGCTGGGCATTTCGTTTCACCTCCCAATAGAATTGAGCGAATAAAAAAATCTTTCTTCCGGCAAGCATACTCCACCGAACAGAAAGATCTCATCACAACTATTGCAAATCAATTTTCTCCTCGGCAGGAAAGCCTTCGCTTTTACCGGAACCTGCTGTCTTTGGATAACGGCATATATTATACCATGAACTTGTCCTCTTGTCAAGAGCTTTTTGAAAAAAACAGAAAAAATTTTTCATATTTTTTAAAACTTGCATTGCAAGCATTACAAAAAGACGTGGAATAATAAAATTAAACAATGGAAAGAGATTGAAATACTTTTTCTTTTGTGCTTTTGACGAAACAAAAAAGATTGACAAAATGGACAAAGTGTGATATAATATTTTGGTAATACAGATGACCCATTAGCTCAGATGGCAGAGCACATGACTTTTAATCATGGTGTCCGGAGTTCGACTCTCCGATGGGTCACCAATAAAGAAGGGATACTGCGTTGCAGTATCCCTTCTTTATTGGTGACCCATCGTCCAAAGGAGCACACCGCAATGCGGCGGCTCGCCCGTCGCATTGCTGGAGTTCGCATCCTCGCCGCAGAGCAGCGGCCGCTCGCGAGCCGATGGCAAGGCGAAGGATATTCGCACTTTTGCGAACCTCTCCTTCCCGCAAATGAATAATGCTAAATGAAAGCGCAGGTTTGAGTTCTGACTCTCCGATGAAAAAGAAAAACGACAGGGATTTGAGTTCTCTGTCGTTTTTTATTAGCGTTTATGTGAGATAAATTCGAAATATAAAGCGTCTCCGTCGGGATGTGTAAAGGAAAAATCAAAGCCCGCCCCCGCAAATGCCTTTTGACTTGCAATGTTACTTGGAAAGATAACCGCTCGCGCAAGATCTATCCTCTCACCTAAAATAGTACTGGAGTTTGACAACAGTTCTTTCAAAATTGCTTTGCCGTGCCCTTTCTTTCGCTCGCTCGGAGCAATGATAAACTCGGACACAGTAAATTCATTTTGCGGTGACTTTGCAATCGCAATAATCGCTATTGGCTTTTGGTCTGTAGATATAACTTTGAACCAAAAGTTTTTGTTGAGCCGCGTATCCGCTTCACTCATCCAATAGGTATAGAACGCTTCAAATCCATCATCGCAACCTGTGCTTTTGATGGCTTCATCATCCAAAAAGGATTCTACTACCTCGCGGTGATCCTTGGAATAATCTGCCCAACCGTATTTTAATTTTTTCATCACACCGGTGTTTTGCGGATTCTTCTCTTCATTTTGGTCAGATCGCGCAGCATTTTGAGGGTGTCGCGAATGATGCGGACCTTGGATTCGCCGTGATTGATGACGTGCACGGGGATCTCGACGATCTTCATTTTCATCTTCACCGCCCACAAAATTGCCTCAAAGTCGAAGGCAAAACTGTTAACCTCGCAACGCGAGAAGATCTTTTCGGTCGCCTCACCTGTGAACGCCTTGCAGCCGCACTGCGAATCGGAAAGCTTAAAGCCACCCGCGATGCAGAGCACCTTGATATAAACCTTGGACATAATTTTGCGCAGGAGCGTGTAGCCCTCGTATCCCTTTTTATCGAGGTTACGCGAGCCGATTACGAGGTCGGCATCGGGATTTGCCTCGAATGCATCGGCTACCTGCTTGATAACGTCAACGCCATAGGCGAGGTCAGCATCGGTGAACATACGCACGTCACCCGTAGCCGCCAGCATTGCGGTGCGAACTGCACAGCCCTTTCCTTGGTTCTGTTCGTAACCAATGACACGGACGTTAGGGAGATTCAGGGTGCGAACAGTCTCATCGCAACCGTCTTTACTGCCGTCGCTGCAAAATACAATTTCATAGTCCTCAAAATTTGCTTGCATATATTCGGAAAGCGTTTTTGCGCTCTGCGCAATCACGCGGTTTTCGTTATACATTGGAATGCAAACAGAAATCTTCATTGTTAGTCTCCTTTTTGATAGATAAAAATATCAAAGTCGAGCTCTGTCGTGAGCGTTTCAACGGCACCGAGCTTTGCATGGTCTGCCTCGGACGTGCGCCAATAGTAAGGCGTCATTGAGAAAAGCGCCTCGATGGCATCCTTCCCTTCAACGGTGACGGTATAGGTCAGCCGTTGGTGGTCGATCTGCCTCATTTCGGTGGGAAGATCAGCTCTGCCGGGATTGAGATAGGGGTTTGTGTAAAGCACCTCTTTGAGCCCCATCAAGTGTCGCTCTCCCGCGCCCACGAGAATGAGGTAGCCGTTCTCCTTCAGCACGCGCGAAAATTCGCTCTCGCAGCAAGGGGCAAACAGGTTGGTAACAACGTCGCAGGCAGAATCTCCCACGGGGAGTGAGAAGATACTTCCCACCGCAAACGCGGCGACCGTACCGCTCTGCTTTGCCTGCTTGGCGGCGGCATCGATGCCCGCGCGCGAAAGATCCACCCCCAAAACGGTGCGATCCTTTGCCATGCGGTTGGTGTAATAGCCCTCACCGCATCCCGCATCGAGCACGGCTTTGGCATCAAGCTTTTGCAATATGCTATTGACCGTGTTGGAAAGCGGCTCGTAATATCCCGCTCCCAAAAACAGTCGGCGCGCGTTGATCGCCTCACGCAAATCCCCCTCTCCGTCACTCGGGCGAGTGAGGTTAAGGTATCCGCTACGGGCAAAATCGTATGAGTGCGTTCGCGCACCCGTGCAACGGCAAGATCTGCCGCTCTCGTCCGCTTGCATGCCTGCGGCGCAAACGGGACAGCGCAGCATAGCAAAATGCATACTATTCACTGTCTATCCTCCAATGATCATATCTTTTCGCGCATATTTTGCGCGGGCTTGAGAATGTCAAGCTCAAACCAGAACGTAGAGCCCTTGCCCACTTCGCTTTCAACACCGTAGGCGGCGTTGTGCAATTCGAGCACGCCCTTAACAATAGAAAGTCCAAGACCTGTACCGATCATGGCACGGCGGTGAACCTTGTCGACCTTGTAGTAACGGTTCCAAATTTGCGGAAGCTCGTCGGGGGCGATACCCTGTCCCGTATCGCTGACGCTGATGCGCACACGTCCATTCTGAACAGATTGCACCACGGTAACAGAGAGATCCTCACCTGTGTAGTTGATAGCATTATTGATCAGGTTATACAGCACCTGCAAAATCATAGAACGGTCGGCAAAAACGCTGACGGGTGTATCTGCTTCAAAGGTAATGTGATAGCCCTGATGTGCGGTAAAGGCATCGTAGCGCATCATGACCTCTTTAACAGCAGCAGTCAGATCAAATTCTTCAAACACCGTCTTACGTGAGCCGGATTGGATTTTGGAAAGATCCAAAAGATCGTTTACAAGCTCGGAAAGGCGTGTGGTCTCATCAATGACGACCTGAATGTTCTCGGCGGTATTTTCGCCGGGAATATCACGCATGACCTCACTGTATCCCTTGATCATTGTCAGGGGGGTACGCAGATCGTGCGAAATGTTGGCGATAAGCTCCTTTTGCAGGCGGTCAAGACGGGAAAGCTCATAAGATGCGTAGTTAAGCGTATTTGCAAGCTCGCGGGTTTCGCGATAGCCGCCCTCGCCCGAGAAGTCAACGTCATATCTACCGTGCGCCAGCTGCTTTGCCGACTCATTCATTTTAACAAGCGGCGAGGAGATGTGACGGTAGAGATAGAATACCATAAAGCCCGCACAAATAAGCAGGATCACCAAAATCCAAAGGAACTGTGTTCGCAGAATTTGTACGGTTGTGGAAAGGGGCTGCAGACTTGCGTTCAAAACGATCATATAAATGCTTTCGTTCTGCCCCTGCACCAATTGGAGATGCACTAGGCGAATGTTTGTTCCGCTGGGTTGATCTTCGTCTTTATTGGTGAAAATTGGCAGCTTACTATCACTGACCTCAACTCCGCCAAGGGTAAATCTGCCCGTAAAGCTGCCCGCATTCTCGGCGGCAGCATTAAAATATTTTGTGAGCTGCTCTTGGGGTAAGGAAATACCCGATTGCCCCGTAGCATCTACGTTTACGATCTCTGTTGTATGATTTTTCCCTTCAAAACGGTAAATGCCAACACTCATAACGCTATCGAGTGCTTGGTCATAGGCGTGAAGCGCAAGATCGTCCTGCTCAATATGCAGGGAAAGTGCCTGTGCGCTTTGTTGCATTTCGCGGCGCTTGATCAACTCATAAAAGTTGTTTAACAGGTAGACCTGAAACACCCACATGACAAGGAGTGCGATAGCAACAAATACCGTAAAATAAGCAATCAGCTTCCAACGGATACTGATGTTGCCCCGAATTGCCTTTAGCTTATTTTTTTTCATATCTCCTCAAAGCGGTAGCCAACACCGCGTAACGTAACGATGTAATTGCTATATCTGCCAAGACTCTTACGCAGAAGCTTGATATGCGTATCGAGCGTGCGGGCATCGCCAAAGAAATCATATCCCCACACCTCGCAAAGCAGCTTTTCACGCGAGAGCGCAATGTTGCGATTGGAGAGCAGATAGAAGAACAGATCGTATTCCTTGGGAGACATATCGATGCGTTCCCCGTCGATAAAAACAAGACGCGCGGTAACGTCGGCGCGCAGACCGCCGTTATCCAGTTCAATGATAACGTTTGGCTTTGGAACGGGTGCATCGGAAACAGAAACGTTTTTAACGCGCTTCATAATGGCTTCGATGCGCAGCATCAGCTCCTTGGGGGAAAAGGGCTTGATGACGTAATCGTCGATGCCCACCTCAAAGCCGTTGATGCGGTCGTATTCCTCGCCACGGGCAGAGAGCATGATGATGGGCGTTTGCGAAATCTTGCGAATCTCGCGGCAAGCCGAAAAGCCATCCAGCTCGGGCATCATAATGTCCATAATGATCAGGTCATATTCATTTTTGCGGCAAAGCAGAACGGCCTCCATACCGTCACCTGCCTCGGTGACCTTGTGTCCGTCAAATTCTGCATATTTGCGAATGATAGAGCGAATACGGGATTCGTCGTCTACAACCAAAATGTGATACATGATCTCATCCTTTCAAAAAAGAATTTTTATTTTTGGTTATCTTTGATGCGGTCGGGAACATACTCCTGCAAAACGAAGGTGGATACAATTGTTTCGCCCTTGCGGTCGGCAACAATCGTAACGGTATCCCCTACCTTACAGTTCTTAAACAACGCCTTGATATCGGCAATTGTATTGACTTCGGTGTTGTTTACCGAAATCACACGGTCGCTGTTTTTCAGGTCGGTTGCATATTTAGATTCTACCACATAAACACCGACTTTGTCAATGCCGTAATAGTAATGGTACTGTGCAAGATTTTCTTCTGTGATATCCAAAAACGTTAGGCCGTGGTCAATAACACCGCGCACGTAACCGTACTGCATCAAATCAAGTTGAACGGGATACGCGGAATCGATCGGGATAGCAAAAGCAAGCCCTTCGACGCCGCTGGCGGAATATTTGGCGTTGACAATACCGATGAGCTGACCGGCAAGGTTAAAAAGTCCGCCGCCCGAGTTGCCGGAATTGATGGCAGCATCGGTTTGGATCAAGGTCATCTCGGTTCCGTCACTTGTTACAACAGTTCGCTCGGTTGCGCTGATGTAGCCGACGGTTACGGTACCTCCAAGCGTTCCCAAGGGGTTGCCAATGGAAACCACCTGCTCACCTGCAACAAGGTCGGCACTGTGCCCCTGCTCAACGTAGGTCAAGGTCTCGTCAGCAGAAATCTTGATGACCGCCAAGTCGCTTGCCTCGTCGCTTCCAACAAGGATAGCATTGTAAGCATTGCCGTTGCGAAGCGTAACCTTGAGTGAGGTCGCACCGTCGATAACGTGGTGGCAAGTAAGAATATAACCCTCACCTGAAATGATAACACCGCTACCCGCACTTGTTGTTGTTACGGGCTTGCCGAAAGCAGAGCTGCCCGTTATTGTGACATTGATGACAACAACCGCATCCTGCACCTTATGGACAACGCCGGAAACCGCGTAAGCATCCTCCCCCGCAGATCCAAAAATAGAGGGGTTGGATTCGGGACGGGCGAGCTCGCTTTCGGGATCCTTGCACAAAACGTCCTCGGTGGTGGTATCCTCTTTGGAAGCGATAATATGCTGACCGACAAGGCACATAGCACCGATAGAACCCACAAAGCCCGCTAACACGGAAAGCACAACACACAAAATGACCGTTAAAGCAGACGGTCTGCGGCTGTGTGCTCGACGCCAAGCACGGAGCTCAGCACGGTGTTGGCGGCGAAGTTCTCTCTCCAGGTTAAGATAGTCGGGAACCTGCGAATTTGTGTCAAATCCGAATTTTTCTGCTTCTTGAGAGTAGCTCTCTGTCTCTTGAGCGTAGGGCTTGCCCTCAGCAGGGTACGGATTTGCGCCTTTGGGATATTGCTGCGGATTATAATTGTACTGCTGATTGCTATTGTCGTATTGCTGAGTATTTGGATCATACTGCTGTTTAGTGTTATAATCGTACTGGTTTCCCTGATAATTGTACGGCTTGCCATCGTACTCAAAATAGGGATTTTCGATTTGTTCTTTGCGTTTTTTCATTGTCTAAAACTCCTTGGGGTATGGCAATCGATTTTATAACGCTATTTTAGCGCGTCAATGTGACAAGCAATTGATGGAGCAAGAAAAAAACATTGAAAAATAAAGAGATATCTTGCTTTTTGGATAATATTTTGCTATAATTATACTGTCATAACTATATTATAGCACAAAAAGTCGGAAAGAAAAAGAGATGTTTGAAAATTTGTTGAATTTTTTGCAAAAAAAGAATATTGACTGGGTGGGGGTACTGCCGCTGTCTGCTTGCCGTGTGACGCGCCCCTATCTTTTGGAGCGCACAAATATTTCAAGCGGAACTGTTTTTGTAATGGCGGTTCCCTACCGCACCCCCGCCTGCGATGAGCCCGGCAGAACGATCTCCGCTTATGCGGTCTCTCGCGACTACCATCTCTTTTTTGAGGAGCTGTTTGGAGAGCTCTTGCCCTATTTGAAAGAAAAATTTCCGAACAACCGCTTTGCCGCATTTGCCGACCACTCCCCCATTAGCGAGTTACACGCCGCCGTTCATGCAGGGCTTGGCGTAATTGGCAAAAACGGATTGCTTTTGACCCCAAAATACGGCTCTTACGTTTTTTTAGGCGAAGTCATTACCGATTTTGAAATCCCCTGCCGCGCACACGAGGTCAATTTCTGCTTGGATTGCGGTGCATGTAAGAATGCTTGTCCCACAGCCGTGGCAGAAAAAAAGCTTTGCCTTTCCGCACTTTCGCAAAAGAAGGGCAAGCTAACCGAGGAGGAAGAGCGCATTCTTCTTTCGACCAACACCGTTTGGGGCTGTGACAGATGCCAAGAGTGCTGTCCCTACAATCATGACGCTATGGCGGCAGGTACGATTTATTCGCCCATCCCATTCTTTTATGAAAAACCGATTTCCTCTCCCACCGCGGAAGAAATTGAAACTATGTCGGACAAGGACTTTTCGGAGCGTGCCTATTCCTGGCGCGGCCGCGAGGTCATTTTGCGAAACTTACAAATTCAAAAGAAAGGAGACACACAATGCTAAAGCTGATATGCGGACCCTCGGGTGCCGGCAAGACCGCGCACCTGACAAAATGTATTGAAGCGGATATCCGTGGCGGTGTGCGCTCCTTTTTGCTCATTCCCGAGCAACAGGCATACATCAGCGAGCGAGATCTTGCCGCGCGTCTACCCAAAAATGCGGGGCTTTATTTTGAGGTCATCAGCTTTTCGGGACTTGCGGAAAAGTTGTTTTGCGAATATGGCGGTGTCACCGCCGAATCGGTAAGCGGCGCAGTGTCCTCCCTTTTGATGTGGCACACGCTCTCCACGCTCTCCCCCCTTTTGCAACAGTACGGCAAAAGCGCCGAGGGAGACCTGACGTTGACAAACCTGATGCTCTCTGCCATCGCGGAGATGCGCTCGGGCGGTGTGAGTGCCCAAGCCCTGGAGAATGCCGCCGCAAAAATGGAGGAGGGCTCGGCACTGCAAAAAAAGCTTTTGGACTTGGCTCTCATCGATGCGGCATACCACGCCAAAATTGAGGAGTGCTTTGGCTCTGACCCATCGGACAAGCTTTTACGACTTTCCGCCCTTTTGCAAAAGCACCGTTATTTTGAAAATATAAACGTATATATCGATTCCTTTACCAGCTTTACCGTTCCCGAATATGCGGTACTGTTGCAGATCTTGCAGCAGGCGGACTCTGTGACCGTTTCGCTTTGCACCGACGGTGCCAACTCCAAGTTGCCGCACTTTTTGTCGGTGAGTGACACCGCCCGTCAGCTCTCCCATCTTGCCGAGCGCGCGGATGTGGCGGTTGAAAGAGTTGTGCTTTCGGCAAAGGAAACACAAAAGCCGCAAGCTCTTGCCGTTCTCGGAGAGAATCTTTGGCGGTTTTCGGCTGCACAAACACCGCTTTCGGGCGACACATCGGTGCGTTTGAGCGTTGCCGCAAATATTTATGAGGAGGCAGAAGCCGCCGCCCTGCAAATTTGTGAATTGGTGTCGAGCGGTATGAGATACGGCGATATTGCCGTTGTTGTGCGCGACCTGGATGCCTACCGTGGGATTTTAGATGCCGCACTTGAAAGACACCAAATTCCTTACTTCTTCTCGGAAAGAACCGATCTTTCGGCAAAGCCCATCTTCCGTTTGATTCTGTCGGCACTTCGCTCTGTGAGCCGCAACTACCGCCAAAACGACGTTATTGCTCTGCTCAAAACAGGACTTTGCGGCGTTTCTTTGCGCGATGCGGCAATGTTTGAAGAATACGTTGAAACCTGGCACATTGGCGGCCACCGCTTTTTAGACGAGGTTTGGAGCATGAACCCCGACGGCCTTACTACCGAGCGTTCCCCCCGTGCCGATGAGATTTTGGATGCGGCAAACCGCGTGCGCCGTCAACTGATGACACCGCTTTCGGCTCTGTCGGCATCTCTGCGCGCCTCCCGCCGTCTTGAGGACCGTTGCCGTGCATTGTATGAGTATCTTTCGGCGTTGCAGCTGCCCTCTTTGTTGGCATCTCGCGCAAAAGAAGAACTGGCACTCGGTCAGGTACGCGAGGCGAGCGAGAGCTTGCGCCTGTATTCCACTCTGCTCGATACCCTGACAACGCTTTGCAAGCTGCTACCCGATTGCGAGCTTTCGATTGAGGACTTTATTGCCGCACTGACCCTGGTATTGAGCAATGCCGATCTCGGTTCGGTGCCCACCACACAGGATTGCGTGGTTATCGGCTCTGCCGACACCCTGCGCGTGGAAAACGTACGCGCATCGATTTTGCTGGGGCTGTGCGAGGGAGAGTTCCCTCGCGCCGTGAGCGACGACGGTATTTTGACCGAAGCCGACAAGGAAGCGCTTGAAGAATACGGTGTCATTTTGCAATCTCGCGAGCGTATGCGCTCCTCCGAGGAGTTGTTCTACGTTTATCGCGCAATCAGTAAGCCGAGCGAGTTTCTTTCGCTCTTGACATACGCCAAGCAGACCGACGGCTCGGCACGCACACCCTCTTTGGCGTTCAATCGCGTGGCGTTCTTGCTTGACAAAAATCCCGAGGTCATTGATTTTGGCGAGATCCGCCGTGCGCGTGCACTCCCCACAAGCGAGGATTTGGAAAAACCCTTGCAAGCACCCGCGGTCGAGGAGCATGTTTCTCTGCATCTCTCGCAATCCAAAATTCAGGCATTCGTGCTCTGTCCTTACCGTTATTTCAGTACATACACCTTAAAATTGAGAGAACGCAAGGACTCTCAACCCAGCTATGCCGATGACGGCACGTTTTTGCACTACGTGTTCGAGCATTTTTTGCGTGCATCGCTGACAGATGAAGGAAAATTGCAGTTACCTTCCCCCGAGGACGTTGAGCCGATGGCGGACGCTATCATTGCCGATTACATTGGCGAGGTTTGTCCTTTCCCCACCGAGAGCATGGACAATCGCTTGCTCCATCTTTATGCGCGTCTGCGCCGACTTGCACTGAAGATGCTGCATGAAATTCTCGGTGAAATTCGCACTGGTCTTTTTGTACCCACCTATTTTGAAAAAGGCATCGGTACGCGCGATGAGGGCAGCTTGCCACCCGTTCGTCTGACTCTTGCAAACGGGAGCTCCGTTTTGCTCAGCGGTAAGATCGACCGCGTAGATATTTATGAGAATGAAGGCAAGCTCTACTTCCGCGTGGTGGACTACAAGAGCGGAAAGCACACCTTCTCGCTTGATGAGGTGCGCTCGGGTATGGATATTCAGCTCATTCTGTATCTTTTTGCACTCTCGGGAGCACTGCCGGGCAGCACACCTGCGGGTGCACAGTATCTCTTTGCCCAAACAGAAAAGGGTGTGACCGAAATTAAGAGAAGCGGTCTTTTGCTTGATAACGATGCCGTTTGTGCCGCTGCCAACGGACAAAGCGAGGCAGCTTACACCAAGGGCTTGACCAAGCAGACCATGGAAGAAATGCAGCAGCTGCAAAATGAAATGCAGGATGCTGTGCGCTCGGTTGCCGAGCGGATACTCTCGGGCGAGGCGCAAAAAACGCCCTCGGAAAAGGCATGTGCCTTTTGCCCTGTTCGCGCGGACTGTAACCGCGCATATCACCGCTGAAAGGAGTTGATTTGATGGGTAGAACCTGGACCCCCTCGCAAGAGGCCGCCATGCGAATTGACGGCAAAGCTCTGCTTGTATCCGCCGCCGCGGGCTCTGGCAAAACAAGTGTGCTCACCGAGCGCATCATTCGTAAATTGACCGACACCGAGCACCCCGCAGACCTCTCCCGTATGCTGATCGTTACCTTTACACGCGCCGCCGCCGCAGAGCTCAAGGGCAGAATTGCCAAAGCCCTGACCGATGCAATGGCAACAGATCCCGAAAATGCACATCTTTCGCGCCAGCTCTTTCTTTTGGGCAGCGCACAGATCTCTACGATTGATGCCTTCTTCCAAAAGGCGGTGCGTGCAAACTTTGAGCGGCTTTCTCTGCCCGCATCCTTCCGTATGGCGGACGAAGCCGAGGTGCTCCCCATTGCCGCCGAAATTATGGACGGGCTCCTTGAGGAATATTATGACCGCTACGCACAAAGCAATGCGAAGGGTTCTCCCTTTGCAAAGCTTTTGGACAATCCCTTTGCACAAACGCTCGACCATTTGATGTCGGGGCGCAGTGACGGCAAGCTCGGCGCGGTTTTGCGCGAGTTCCTCACCCGTTTTTCGGCAGAGCCCGAGGGTGTTGGCGTGCTTGGTCGCTTTGCAAAGGAGCTAAACGAGGCGGCAAATGCCGAATACTTTGCCACCTCTTACGGTTCTGTTGTGCGCGAGTACCTTTCGGACCTGTTTGACGGATACATTTCCTTCCTTGAAAAAACCGAGGCACATCTTGATGCAACGCCTGATATGTGCGCGAAATTCAGCGGCATTGTAGAAGCCGATCTCAACTACTGCAAAGCAATGAAAAAAGCTCTTGACGAAGGCATCTATGAGCGTGCACGCGAGGTTGCTTACACGTTTGTGAGCGGTCGTTTCCCCACTTGCAAAGAGAAAACAGGGGAAATTCTCGCTTATCAGGATTGGCGCACAAAGTTCAAAAGCGAGATCGCTCGGCGCGTGCAGGAGCTTTTGCAATATCCTGCCGAGGCCATTGCGGAACAAATGCGCCGCACGGCTCTGCCTGCCGAGATCCTTTACCGTTTTTACAGCGAATACACCGCACGACTGCTCTCTGAAAAGCTTGAGCGCGGTATGCTCGAATTTGACGACGTGCGCGCAATGCTTTACCGCCTGCTCACCGACGAGCACGGCAATGCCACTCCCTTTGCCGAGGAGCTTGCCGCATCCTACGATGCCGTTTACATTGACGAGTATCAGGACGTGGATTATTTGCAGGATCGCATCTTCTCGCTCATTGGCAAAAACCGCCGCTTTATGGTTGGCGACATCAAGCAAAGCATTTACGGCTTTCGCGGCAGTGAGCCCTCTATTTTTGCAGGTTATAGACGCGAAATGCCCCTTTACGATACCCCCGAGGCCGAAAACGCAAACGGTGCTTGTGTATTTATGTCGGATAACTTCCGTTGCGACAAGCCCGTAATCGACTTTGCAAACAAGGTTTGCGCGTTCCTCTTTTCCGCTTGTGAAGAGACTGTTGGATACCGCCCACAGGACGACCTTGTGTGCTCCAAATCTACCGACGGTATCACCGCTCCCGCACATCCCGTACCCGTCACGTTGGCGGTATTTGACGCACCTCCCCGCAAAAAGGCAGGCGGTGATGACGAGGACAACGCCGAGGACGTGCGCGAAGAGGCCGTTTGGGTAGCCGCCGAAATCTCTCGTCTTTTGCGCGAGGAAACGCTTGACAACGGCTCTCCCATTCGCCCCTCGGATATTGCCATTCTCGTACGAAACAAAAATCACGGCGCGACCTATACCGATGAATTGACAAAATTGGGCGTTCCCGTTTTGTCGCCTACGTCATCGGATATTGCTCAAGATCCTCTGCTTTACGATATGCTCAATCTGCTCAAGAGTGTGGATAACCCGTGGCGCGATCTGCCGCTCTCCGAGTTTTTGCTCTCTCCTCTTGGCGGATTTGACCTCGAAGAGCTCACCGAGATCCGCGAAGCCACCACTCCCTCGGGAGCACTTTACGATGCGCTTTTGACGGTGGCGGAAAATGCAGAGCATCCTCTTTTCCAAAAATGTTCCACGGTTGTTGCTTGGCTTGATGAGGCACGCCGTCTGTCGGACACCCAGCCCGCCGACCGCTTTTTGCGCCTGCTCTATCAGGATGACCGACTTGCAAATCTTTCGGATACTCCTGTTTTGCTTTATCTTTACGAGCAAGCGCGCATCTATCAAAAAAATGCGTTTTGCGGACTTTACGGCTTTCTTGCGCACTTTGCAAAGCTGCTTGAGGGGGATAAGCTCTCTGCCGAGGGCTTTGGTGCGGCTGAGGATGCCGTTACCGTTATGACCGTTCACCACTCCAAGGGGCTTGAGTTCCCCGTTGTTTTCCTTTCCTCTACGGGTTCTCCCTTTAACAAGGATGACCTTAAGAAAAATCTGCTCTACCACCGCGAGGTGGGCATTGCCTGCCGTCTTTATGACGAGTGCTCGGGCAACCTTGAGGACACCGCCCTGCGTGCGGCTCTTTGCCTGAAGGTAGACGGAGAGCAGGTGGAAGAATCCATACGTACCCTTTACGTAGCACTCACACGCGCAAGAGAGAGAATGTACGTCAGCGGTACGCTCCGAGGCAAATGGGAGAGTGCGATAGCAAATGCATCTCTCATTCGCCGCGGCAATCGCGCATCTATTTTGGGGGCATCGAATATGCTCTCCTGGATGCTTGCGGCACTTTATGAGGGCGGAACGCTTGCAGACGACATTGATCTGACGGTTGTTCACCCCGCATTTGGCGAGGTGGCGAGTGGGCTTCCCATCTCTTTCGGCACAACCAATCCCCAAAAAGAGTTGGTACTCTCCCCCGTTGCCGAGCGTTATGCCGCCATTTACCGCGCAAAAGAGGAGATGGAATATCCTTATGCATTCTTGCAGGGGTTGCCGGCAAAAGCGGCAGCTTCAAAGCTGAGCGCCAACCTGTTGGATACACTTTCCGGTCAGGGAGACGAAGAAGGTGCTATTGCGGCGCAAATTGAGCTGTTGCAAAACGCAACTCAACCATTTGACAGTCTTTTGCAAGCACAAGAACTACCAAGTGCCACCGAGGTCGGCAGCGCAACGCACGCATTTTTGCAGTTCTGTAACTATGAAAGACTGCTGGCAACCTCTCCCGAGGAAGAATCGGAACGATTGGTTGTCGACGGCTTTATGAGCCGACGCGCCAAGGATATTTTACACTTCAAACAGCTAAAAGTATTTTGCGAGAGTGATTTGATGGAGCTGATCAAGTCGGCCGCAAAGGTGCAACGCGAGTTGAAGTTTGGCATTTTGACACCGATGAGGGCACTCACGCAAAACAAGGAGCTTGCCGAAAAGCTTGGCGAAGAATCTCTGTTTGTGCAGGGCTCTATCGACCTCTTGCTCACAATGCCTGACGGTCGCTTGATTCTTGTGGACTACAAGACAGACCGCATCAGCGATGAGGAACGCGCAAATCCCGCACTTCTTGTCGCACGACTGCGGGAACGCCACGGACATCAGCTCTCTTGCTATACCGAGGCAATACGCGATCTGCTCGGTCACGTCCCCGATGAAATACGCATCTATTCCCTCCCCTTGGGTGCAAGCTTATTGATTGAATAACAAAAAGCAAGAACGAAGTTTTTTCTTCGTTCTTGCTCCTTTTTATGACTTTTTAGTGGAATATCCGTAGCTTTGGGCGTATTCCTCGACGTAGGAGCCCGCGGCGCAAACAAAGGTGAGTTTGGTATTGCAATTTTCAAATGCACCGTACTCGATTTTGGCAAGGCATTGCGGTGTCTGCACCTCGCACAAGGCAATGCAACCGCGGAAGGCAAACCAACCGATGCTCTCAAGAGAATTGGGAAGAAAGACTTTTTCCAAGGTCAAATTGTTCTCAAATGCAGCATCGGCAATATGTGTTACGGGGCAACCGCCGATCTCATCGGGAATCATGACGACCTTTTCACTGCCCACGTATTTAAGAATCGTGATTTTGCCATTCTTGGTGGTATACTGAAAATCAGACGGCAACGCGGCATCGGGAATGCCGAGGGCGATCTCCAATTCCTCAATGCGCGATTCGTATTCCACCTTGGCGGATGCATGGGCATCCTTGAGGGAAAGTATCTCTTGCTGCAACTCGACCACAAGGTTTTGGTAGTATTGGGCGCGTGCCTCGGCGGCATCTATGGCGATTTGGTCAAAAAACTCGAGCTTGTCGGGCGAGGTTGTGGATTGGGGTTCTTGTACGTTCTTCTCTTTTGCGCATCCGCAAATAATCAGGGAGATGAGCAAGCAAACGGTAACGATTTTTTTCATAATCCTTCTCCTTTGATACAGGGTTGTCCCCATCATATCACATCGCGCGTGTCGAATACAAGTAAAATAGGTCGCACGGAAAAATAATACACAAAAATAGCAAAAAGCCCTTGACTTTTTGCCACCTATAAGATATAATAATAAAAGCCAACGGACCATTAGCTCAGTTGGTTAGAGCCACCGGCTCATAACCGGTCGGTCCAAGGTTCGAGTCCTTGATGGTCCACCACGCAAAGCCACCCAAATGGGTGGCTTTTTTGCGTGGTGGACCATCAAGCCCGACTCAACCTTGCTCTGCAACGCAGTTGCAGAATAAGGTTCGCATTCCAAGCGAAGCCGACGGGAGCTCGCTCACAGTCGGCGCGCGCAGGAATATTGCCCCATAGGGGCAAAGTCCTTGATTTTCTAATTTCTCGCAACCTTTTTCACTGTTCTTCTTTACTTTTTTCTCCCGTTGTGATATAATGGTTTTAATAACGCGATCTATCCGGAATTCAATTGTGTTATGGAGGAAGAGTAATGAAACAAAGCATAAAAAGTTTAGCACTGTTTTTGACACTTTGCATTCTGTTTGGAAGTATTCCAACGGTATTCGCAACCGACAATTCCACCGCGATGCCTGCAATCAACGATACCTTTAACGATATGACAGTCGGCCAAGAACCCGAAGATTGGGCAGTTGAGCCACTTGGCAGAAACGATGCCGGCGTTAAGGTAGTCGCCGCGCCAAACAAAGCACAAGGAGATAACGCTATGCGTATTGAGGATAATTCAACCGAATATGCAAACCCCACAATTGCCACCAAAACATTTGCGGCAACTGCTGATGTGGAGCTCTCTTTTGACTATTATCTTGAAAGTGTAGCAGGTGCCAATGCTTTTGGCCTCTCTAAAGACGGCGTTGCAACCAATCAAAAACGGGTGAATATCGGAATCTTCCCAAACGGGGACGATACGGCAACTCTCAAATACTATAGCAAAGCACAAAAGAAGTGGATTGCCACCTCTAAAACGGATATGCAAAAAGAAACTTGGTATTCCTTCAAAATCGTTACCCAAGCCAATGCAGATGTAGCTGACCTTTATCTTGACGGCGAAAAGCTCTGCTCTGTTTGGGCTGATAAAAGCGTAGCAAAGGTCGATCGCGTTGTTTTTCACACCAACAACAAGGCAAGCATCAATGACGTCTTTTTAATCGATAACGTCAAGATCATTGGTCCTGCGGTAATAACGGATGCGCCTGTTTCTTTCAGGGATGACTTCTCTTCTGCCGATGCGCTTTCTCTTTATCAAACAAGCGGAATTGTAAAGTTGGCAAACGGTGCGTTGCAGTTCTCTGCTTCTTCAACCGCAGAGCGCAATGTGGGAATCGTACGCAGTGGCAAATTCGGTTTTTGTGCTACTCTTTCGGCCGTTACCGACCTGCAATTTGCGCTGATGAACGAGGGCACACACGGCATTTATATTGCCGCAAAAGCGAATGGCACACTTTGCTACCGCCGCGACAATCGTTGGATCGAATTTACGGCAGCGGATACCGTTCATGCCAATGAAAAGTTGGAAATTGCGATGGATCTTCCCCTCGGTCGCAACACCGATTATGCGCGTGTTTATGTAAACGGCACTTACGTTGGCATGGCGATTTATACGAACAAATGCGCTACCGTAACTGCTTTGCGCTTTGAAGCATTCGGCAACGTTACCATTGATGACGTATGGGCAGATGCCTCGAGTGGCACCTTGCAAATGCCTGAGCGAACCGAGAGTCAACCTCTGATTTTTGTTCCCGAGGTGATTGCCTCCACCGCTCTTTACCGCCCGCTTGACTATGATCCCACAACAGGTAAAATGAGCACTGTCCTTGAGGGGGAGGACGCCTATGCTGACACCAATATGAACAGCGTTGGCGTGGATCTTGGCCAAAAGCAATCCATCAATGCCCTGCGTTTGTATGACAGTGATAATAAGGTGGCATCGCGTGCCAACCACTTTACCCTTTGGCAAAGCGATGACAACCAAAATTGGACGGAAATAAAGGGATTTCACTTCAACCGCATCACCGAGGGTGGAAAATGTCAGGTACTGTTTGAGTTCTCGGGTGTTTCGGCAAGATATATCAAAGTTAATACCACAAGAACGGAAGAAGTCGGTAGTATTTATTTGACCGACCTGACAACCTGCATTCGTGCCGAGCGCCGCATTGCACGTCAATGGAAAATGGCAGGCACGCCTATGCTGGCAAAAAATGACCTCTCCCCCATCTCAACGCCCATGGCACAAGTCTTCAAACAAGAACCCGTAACAATTGCAAAGGGTGACAGCGTTGGCATTTGGTTTGGCATTCACTCACAGGTAGAGGCGATTGAGTTGCGCGGTAACGGTCTTGCCGAGCTTGGAAAAGATGCTTTTGCACTTTACTACAGCAACGACAACATTACCTACACCAAAGTTGAGAACGTTACTCTCAGTAAAGGCGACGGAACCTTGCGCCTGACCTTTGACAGCATTAAATGCGGTTATCTTAAGTTGCACGCTTTGGCTGATGTGAATATTACAATGGCAAGTCTTGCGGACGGTGTGTGTGCGTATTCCTCGAGTGAGGTTATGACAGGACATATCATGCGTTCGACCGACAGAGGTGCTGACGGTGACTTTTATGTAATGCCCGACGGCACACTTGTTGCCTCCTACAACGGCTTTGCCTCCAAGGTTGGAACCTCGGGTGGCGGCGACGCATCGGATTCTTCGTTGGACGCTTTTACTTCAACCGACGGTGGCTATACTTGGAGCGATGGCAAGAGCTTTTTGATCAAAAACGAAAACAGTCTCAACGTGCTCAACCCCACCTACATTTGGCTTGCAGGCGGTGAGCTTGGTCTTATTTACATTGAAAAAGAAGCAACAGAAATCGCTAACATTTATATTCGTCGCTCCACCGATAACGGATTGACTTGGGGAGACGCCCAGCGCATTACAGATGCACCTCAAGGTTATTCCATTCTCTCCAGCGGACACCGTGTTCTGCGTCTTTCCACCGGTCGCATTTTGTTGCCCGTCGGTTACTCTGCAAAGCTCAACGACGTTTACGGTTCGGATCGTGCTGTTGGCTACGTTTGGTACTCCGATGACGAAGGATACACTTGGCACCGCTCGCCCGATGCCCTCACGCTCCCCCACGCGGCGCTTGAGCCCTCTGTTGCAGAGCTGAAGAACGGAAACATACTGCTTTCTTTGCGCACACGCGAGGAACGTGTCATTTATCAATCGATTTCCACCGACGGTGGATTGACTTGGGCGCAGCCGGTCAAAATTGATATCCAGTCGCCAAGTGCTACCAATACGGTAATGCGCTTGCCTGCAACAGGC
The DNA here is from genome assembly GCA_045656885.1 of Eubacteriales bacterium. Classification (GTDB taxonomy): domain Bacteria; phylum Bacillota; class Clostridia; order Oscillospirales; family CAG-272; genus UMGS1865. The sequence continues at coordinate 38,249 of JAZORZ010000056.1, read as the reverse complement.
GACATTGCATTGTTCTGGAACAATGATTTTTCGGCAAACGGTACTGAAAGACGCCCTTTGACGGTTGTTCTTACTGCAGACAATGGGCTAACTTATCACAACCTTCGCAGCTTGGTAGACTGTGACTATCCCACCCCTTGGCCAAGCGTTGCTTTTTACGGCAGAAGCGTATTCTTAATGCACGGAAACGAGACGCACGTGCGCGTATTTGACATTGCAACACTTTATTACACCACATCGGGCAAGATAACAACCGCCGACCTGCCAAAGGCCATGACTCCTGCAGCGGTGCTTGACCAAACGAGCGGTTGGCTGACGGGTGTGAGCGAAACAATGCAATACTCGCTTGACGGCGGCAAAACATGGATGTTTGCGGGCGGCACGAGTGTGCTTCTTGACCTTGCAAACATGAACGGAACCGAAATTTTGATCAAGGATCTCGGCATGGCTGACACGGCCCCCTCCGAGGTGCAAAGCATTGCAATCCAAAAGGATGCGCCTATCACACCTCCCCAGAATGAGCCGTCTGCCCCCTCCGATCCCACGGATATCCCCGACCAAAACAAAAAACCGACCATCGGTGCGGGCGCAATTGCCGCAATTGTGATCGGTTCTGTTGTAGCTGCAGCTGCAGTTTCCTGCGCTGTGTACTATTTGATTAAGAAAAAGTCGCTTATCAAAGTGATTTTTCAAAGAAAGCATTGATATCCCCCAGCAATTTATCGTTGGGCAAGTTGTAAAGATCGAGGTCAGCATCGGCATACAGCTGTTGGCGCGCCTCGAGGGGGATATTCTCGCCGTACGTTTCCTTTAATTCACTTAAGCGTGCATTGATCCGTGCGATCTCTTGCACGCTTTTTTCATTGTGGAATACGCTTGTGTGGGCGTTTTGTCCTTTATCGCTCATTGGATAGATGATAACGTTGGGATTGGTGATCTCGTCCTTATGCGCCACAATTGCGGTAATATCGTATCGAACAAGTGCATCCTCGGTGCCATGAATGAGCATAACGGGAATGTTTGCGCGGTTGATGCCGTCAACGGCTCGCAGGGTTGCGTATTTGCCAAACAGGAACAAATGTTCAAGATAGGCAAAGGGGCGCAAAAGTGCCGTTGCGCGACCCATGGTTGCACCTGCAAAGCGCATCATCATTTGAATACCGTCAGAGTAACCCGCAATGCTGGCGCACGCCTTTACGTCGTGGTCAAAATACAGTCCTGCGGCAACGGCATATCCGCCCCAGCTATGCCCCATCAGGCATACGGGCAGATCTTTCAATGCTTTGTCGCCTTCCACGTATGTCAGTGCGGCATGCAAATCGAGTGCGGATTGAACCAAACCCGTGGTTCCGTAGCCCTCACTTGTGCAAGAACCCGTTGCATCGTACGCAAATACACGCCAGCCGGCATCGACCATCCAAAGAATCTCTTGGATATAGCTCTCATGCCCCGAATTGATGCCGTGGGCGAATACAAGAAGCCCTTTTGTGTTCTCTTCACCGAAAATGTAGCCCTGCAGACGGTTTTTGCCAGAATAAAAGGAAACATTGCGGCGCGGGTAGGAATCCTTGTAGTGATCATAGAAATAATCGGCAACGGGATAGGTCGGGTACTTTCCCCTGCCAAAGTTTTTCTTCATGATGAGGTGCGTGGTAACAAATGCCGCGATGAACAAAATCAAGAGCGCGGACAAAAGAATTGGGATAAGCATTTTCTATCTCCTTGTATTGGTTTCTGCCTTTATTATATCATTTTTGGCGGCAAAATACAAGGATCATTTTGCTTTTTGGAGTGTTTTGCCCTCAAAAAATCGCGCAAGCAGGGTGAGTGTGAAGAAAAACAGGGATATTCCATCGGCAATTTTGATCATCAAATAAGCAGAGAAAGCCCACAAAAGCCACAAAAAAAGGAAGGTGCAGCCGCGCAGAATAGCACTCACCTTTTGCGGCGTGGCAAAGGATAGGAGCGCGCATTCCAGCATCCGTCCGCCGTCGAAGGTTTGAATGGGCAAAAGGTTCAAAAGCCCCAACAAAAGCGAAGCACAAGAAAAAGCAATGGCAAGCTTTGTGTGCGACCAAAAGAATGAACCAATCAGAGAAAATAAAAGACTGGAGAGAGGCCCTGACATACACAAAAGCCACTCCTCCCCATAGGAGAGGATACGCCCCTTGACGTCGATGCGCGCGCCGAGGAGATCAAAACGCATGGCGCGGATGGGAATTTTGAGAAAGTGCGCCGCCAAAAGATGCCCTACCTCGTGTAGCGCCGCCGCCAAAAGACTCATGGCGGCAATGCCGCTTTTGTCAATGACGAGCAGCCATAAAAGATATATAAGTGCCAATGGTTGTATCAAAAGGCGTTTACGTTTCATAAAATTCTCCCTGTTCCCTTTTTTACAACCTATGTACCCTTTTTCACAGATATGCAAAAAGCACGACATCCAAAGCGGTTGCCGTGCTTTCCTATTTTACAAGAATAGTTTGCGGCATTGCTTGCCTCGAAAAGCCGCCTCGAGGGTTGGTGTCAGGAGTGAAAAATCTGCCACGAGGGAGTGTGGCTTTTTTTCGGGATCGTCCTGATGCATTGGCACAAAGTAGACGCATTTGCGCGAGAGCATTGTGGCAATGTTTTTCAGATTTGCAGACAGTGCATCGTTGGAAGCCAAAGCCAAGATCATTGGTCGGTCACACCGCAGGTGCGCCTTTGCCGCCATGGTAACTGCCGTATCGGTAATGCCGTTTGCCATTTTTGCCAAGGTGTTGCCCGTGCAGGGGGCTACGATGAGGGCATCGAGCGAGATCTTGGGACCGAGCGGCTCTGCCTCGGGAACGGTGTGTATGACGGAACGGTTGCAAAGCATTTCTAATTCCCTTTGCAAATTTTGTGCCGTTCCAAAGCGTGTATCGGTGGTGTAAACGGTCTCGCTGACGATGGGTTGCACCTCGTAGCCGGCCGCAATTAAGTTTTTTAGTTCTTTGAGTGATTGCGCGTGCGTGCAAAACGAGCCGCACAAAGCATATCCAAGCATGGTATTTTACCCGTTTCCTCTCTCAAAAAGTCAAGAACGCCATGGAGCGTCCTGCAAAATCGAATGCGCCGTTTCGCCGAGGATGATGCCTGCGCTTTCGGGTGCGTATTTACCGGGGAGTGCGGTTGCCCAGATGGATCGAATCCCCAGCTCCTCTGCCGCTGCCGTATCTACACCGCCGGGGGCGGATGCGAGATCAATGATCAGGCAGCTCTTGGGGAGCTTTTGCAAAGTCGCGCGGTCAAACAGGCGGTGCGGAACGGTGTTGAAAATAACGCGCGTGTCTGCTTCTATTAAGAGAGGGACTTCCTGCAAAATTCGCATGGATTTGTGCCCCATCAATTCGGCGCGTGTGCAAACGTCGGGACGGCGTGCATAAACGGTAACCTCTGCCCCCAAAAGAGCAAGCTTTGCGGCAAGGACCTCGCCGATTCTACCATAGCCGATGATGGCGACCTTTGTGCCGTCAAGCACTACGGGGAGCTCGCGCATAGCGATCTCGATCGCGCTCTCGGCGGTGGGGAGTGCGTTTTTGAGCTGCAGGATCTCCTCGTCAAAATAGTCGATCCAACAAATGCCTTCGCGGTCTGCGCGCACTCGCAAGCTCTCACTAAAGCGACCGGCCAGCCACACCTTATCGGGTGCAGCACAAAAAAGCGTTTCCATGCGCAGCTTTTCGCACTCTTTGAGCAACGGAGTTGAAAGATGCGCGCCGTCAAAAGAGGTTGGGAGCGGGAGCATCAGTGCGTCGACATCCGCGAGCCACTCGCGCGCGATCCTGGCAAAGGCGGTGACACTGTCGCCATCGCTTCTGCCCCACTCGCGCACCGCATAGCCACGGCGTGCAAGCTCACGTGCTGCAAAATCCATTCTTTTATCTCCCCCCAAAACCGCAACAACATACTCTTGCATTTTTGTGCCTCCCGACTGCATTCGATATATTGTCAGTATATGAAAAAAGCCCTGTTTCGACACAGAAACAGGACTTATTTTACAAAAAAGGTGATGGGGTCGACTACGCGGACGATGTTAGAAAAGATATTGGCGTTCTCGATAAAGCGGAGCAGCTTTTCCTCGGTAACGTAGACTGCCTCGTGCTCCTGCCACAGATGCGGAACGGTGGTGCTTTCGGAATTTGCAAAGCCCGTATCCCCCACGATGACGTATTTGGCGGCATTGAGCATTTGGTGCATCTTTTCTTCTATCGGAGACTGCGGAACAGAGCCGTTGATGTAAGTAAAAACTTCCCCATTTACCGAAACACTAAAAAGGAGTGCATCGTGTCGCTCGTGCGGCATAGTGGTGTGCTCAAATGCAAGAACCTCCAAGCCGTCTATGGCGAGATCTTCAGCACCGAATACCACGCGCATGCCGTGACGCTCCGCCTCTTTTGTGAGTTGGTTGGCAATGGCGCGCTCCTCCTCGTTGATGGGGTGCGGCAAATGTAAGGTTTTGACACGTATGCGCCGCGCCATAGATGCGATAAAATAAGTATCACGGTTGTGATAGTGTGTTAATATCAGGTCATCGAGCTCGGTACACCTCAATTCGGTAGCAATGTCCACGACTTGCATGCCGCCCGTTGCCGTGCCGTCGGCAAAGTCAACAGCAACACTCCGCCCCTTGTTGGTGAAAAGGATCAGGTCTCCACCGCTTGAATGGACGAACGAGAAGGATGTTCCACGGTTGGGCAGATGCGTAACGGCAAGAGAGGTCAGGACGGTGACAAATGAAAGCGCAAGAGGCAAAAGGAGCCACTTTTTGACGTTTTTGAGCTTGGCAACAGATATAAAAATCAGGGCAAACAGAGCCAAGAATGCGCAAATTTGTGAGAAAATATCGTTCAGTGGTATGAGTATTCCCTCAATACCCGAAAACCATTCGGTGATGGTAAGCGATGCATCTCCCATAAGGGCGGCAACCGCTCCGACGGGCGGAATAGCAAAGGTTATGGCGGAAAGGATGAGCAACAGCGTTGTGGGAATAGAAAGTGCCAAAGTTGCAGGAACAGAAGCCAATGACACCTCGCCAAAGAACCGTGCTTGTAAATACAAGAGTGCGAGGTTGGACGCCAGACCAACAATGACAGCGGTAACGGTGGCAGAAATGGCTTTTATCCATTTGGAAGATAGCGTCAATTTGGTATAGAGAAGCTCTTGCACGTTATCAAATGCGGGCAAAAAGACAATGATTGCGGCGGTGGCAACAAAAGAGAGCCACATGCCGATATCCAACACCGCGTTGGGGGAAATCAGCAGCATCATTGCCAGAACAACACTGACAGAGGTAATTGAGTCGTAATCGGTATTCCAATAATATCCGACAGTCAGGACACCGAGCATCAGCACGGCACGGGCGATTGAGGGAGAGGCGCCTGTGAAGAAGAGATATCCAAATGCAATGATAAAAACAGTAATCGCGCGAATGCGCTTTGGACACGCGACGGCACGCAAAAAATTCTCCAAGACGAACATGAGAATGGTGATGTGCATACCGCTGAGCGCTAAAATGTGGGAAACACCCGCGCGACGGAAGTGTAAATCCGTATCTCCCGAAAGGTGGTCACGCGAGCCGAGCAAAAGCGCCGCGGCAAACCTGCCTGCTTCCCCACCGATGCTTTGCTCCAAGCGGTAAGAAGCAGCAAAGTTCCAGCGCGAGAGCGTTGCTCGAAGAGAAAATTTATCGCTCTCGATCAACTCGCAGTTGTGCATATCATCGCTCGTGATACAAAGAAGAATTCCGTCCTTGAGGGCGTTGGTCTCTTCGTTCTCCATATATTTTGTTTCAAAAGGGGCGCCCGTACCCGTAAGGCGGAAGGAGTCGCCCACCTGCAAGCTGGTGGCATAGGTGAATACCAATCGCACGTCGGCACGGCAGGGCTTGCCGTTAATGTTGTGGATCTCGGCAGTCAGCACGCTTTGGTAGGGTTTGCCCACCTCGCGCTCCAAAACAATTCCTTCTACTGTGCATTCTTCGCCTATGCGATCTTGCCAATTTTGATAGCGAACATGGAAGAAAAGATAGGAAGAAAGCCACGCCAAGAGAACGGCAAGGGCAAGGGCAAGGGAGAGAAAAAGTGTGCGCTTTTTGGTCTTAACAAACAGAAAAACGAGGACAAGAAGTGCTAAAACCGAGAGGATGATGCATATCAATTGAACAATGGAGGACATAGAACGCCCGAGAACAGCCGCCGCGGCAAAGGCACAACAAGCCAAAGCCAGTGGTCTTTCCTTAAAAATATGCACCAAAAGCACCCCCTTTTTATCTAAAATTCAATGAAAAACGGTAAAAACCGCAATTCTTTTGCCTATTTTTGTCGAATAACGGAAAATAATTCTTGACAAAACGCACTTTTTATTGTATAATGTACGAGGTGGCGCAAAGCGCCATATTTTACCTCAAAAAGAAAATTTGTTGGAGGACATAAAATTATGTTTGAAACTCTGAAGAACCTGCTCGTAGAAGAGCTGCAACTCAACCCTGATGAAATCACTCTTGAGTCTGACTTGGCAAACGACCTTGGCGTCAATTCTATCGAGCTCGCTGATATGATTATGATTTGCGAAGATAAGTTCGGCGTTGAAATCAAAGACGAGGATATTTTCAAATTCGTAAACGTTGGCGACGTTGTTAAGTTCTTGGAAGAAAACGCAACCAATCAATAATTGAATACTGCATATAATTGCGACCCGGGAGCACCGAGGTCGCTTTTATATTGCCGTACACCTCTCTTTCATTATACACCGATTGCGAAAAATGTCAATATATGCGAGAAAATCTGCAGAAAAATTTGGTTTTTGGTTGCTTTTTTTCTTTTTATTTGATATAATAAAGGTGACTCATTAAAAAGGGGAAATTTTATGAAAAAGCATTTAGCAACCATCGGCTTGAATTTAGTCAAGGTTTGGGGTGCGGCTTGGATGGGGGGTTTGATCGGCTCGATCCCGTTGTATATCCTTCGCGGCAATCTTGTTCCGAGAAATATCGAAAACATACTTTTTGGAATCATTGGCGGTGTTGGAACAATGATAACACTTTTCTTCGTTTTCAAATGGGAAGGAAGAAAAAGAGAGTTTCGCGCGGCAACTCCCAAGGAAATTCTCTTGTGCTCTGTTGCTCCTGCTCTTTTATGGGCATTGATTGGATCCCTTTTCAAACCCAATCCTTTTCTTATACTCACAACAGTTACATCCTTCTGCAATGGTGTAATGGGCGTTGAAAGCGTAGTTGAGTATACTTTCTTTCAACCGTTCCCCTTTGCTCTACTCTTTGCAGTTTTTTATTCTGCCGCTATTTTTGGCGGTTATATGTACGGTCGTAAGCATAGCGACCTTTGATACAAACAATTATTTTGAACATAAGGAAACCAAGCTATGAGAATGAGAAGAAAAAAGCACGGTGCTGAGAGAATTGCCGCGTGCTCCGAAATTTTGATCCCCTCTCCCATTACACCTGCTACTGACCCGCAGTCTTTTTTTGCGGACAAGCGTCCCGTTTGCCTTGAAATCGGTTGTGGCAAGGGCGATTTTGCCGTTGGAATGTCGGCTAAACACAAAAACCTGAACTTTATTGCTATGGAGCGCGTTCCCGACGTGGCTTGCCTTGCTTTGGAGAAAGCAATGGCGGCAAAGGACACTCGCCCCGACAATTTGCGTTTCCTCATTGGAGACGCGAGAAATCTTACCGAGTTTTTTGTGCCCCACTCCTTTGATAGAATTTATCTCAATTTCAGTGATCCGTGGCCCAAAAAGGGATACGCCAAGCGTCGCTTGACACATCGCGGTTTTCTTGAACTGTACCGTTCTCTGCTCTCTGAGCACGGGCTCTTGATCCTCAAAACCGACAACGAGGGCTTGTTTGACTTCAGCTTGGAAGAGTTTGAAGCAATGGGTCTGACCATTGAGTGGCAAACACGCGATCTGCACGCCTCAGAGGCGGCTGCCGAAAACGTGATGACCGAATACGAGCGTCACTTCTCCGAGCTTGGACAAGTCATTTATTCGGCTCGCGTTCGTTTTTGAGAGAAAAATTATGCTAAAGGATTTGTTATTGTCCTCTCGCAGCTATCGCAGCTTTGACGAGAGCGTAAAAATTACAAACGAGATGCTTGCCGATTGGGTGGACTGCGTGCGCTATGCGCCATCCTCTATCAATTTGCAAATGCTCAAATTTGTTGCCGTAACCGATGAAACGCTTTGCGCGCGTCTGCTTGCAAACACCCGTTGGGCGGGTAAGATCAAGGATATGAAGCTCCCGCCAGACGGTCACGCGCCGGTGGCATATATTGTGATTTGTGCAGATAAGGACGTTGTTCCCACGGCAGAAAGCTTTGATAAGGACGTTGGCATTTGCGCGCAAACGGTTATGCTTGCCGCCGCCGAGGCCGGATTTGGTGGCTGTATGATCGGCTCTTTTGACCCCGGTGCAGTTGCAGAAATTTTGTCGCTTGGTGAAAATCTTGTTCCCCGACTTGTTTTGGCTCTCGGTAAACCCGACGAGCGCGTGGAATTAGTGGGTGAAGCCGAGGACGGCAGTGTAACCTACTACCGCGAGGGTGGCGTTCATTACGTGCAAAAAAGAAAGCTTGAAAACATTTTGATTCAAAAGTAAAGAAAGGAATTGGCTATGATGCAAGAACCCAACGGCGTGCTCATCGTTCACAAGCACGCAGGCGTGACCTCGCACAATATTGTGGGGGCAGTGCGCCGTCTTTACAATACACGCCGTGTTGGGCATGCGGGCACGCTTGACCCCATGGCAACGGGTGTGCTTGTGGTGCTTGTCGGTCGTGCGGCAAAGGCATCGGAATATCTTTCGCACGACAACAAACACTACCGCGCCACCCTGAAATTGGGGTTGACTACCGACACCGAGGATACCACGGGTACGGTTTTGACAACATCGGAGGCCATTCCCACAAATGAAGAATTGCAAGCAGTCCTTCCCCGTTTTCGCGGCGAGATATTGCAAACACCGCCGATGTACAGTGCCCTGAAGGTAGACGGACAAAAGCTTGTTGACCTTGCACGTCGCGGTGAGGTAATTGAGCGCGAGGCGAGAAAGATTGAGATCTTTTCGCTTGAAGCAACACCTACCGAAAATGCAAGCGAGTATATTCTTGACGTACACTGCTCGGGCGGCACCTATATTCGCACGCTTTGCGCCGACATTGGTGCGGCTCTTGGTTGTGGCGGTGCTATGGCGGCTTTAGAGCGCGGTGAGGCATGCGGTTTTGACCTCTCAATGGCGCATACCGTGGAAGAAATAGAAGCAATGCGTGAGGAAGAACGTGCGGCTTTGCTCATTCCCACCGAAAAGCTGTTTGCCAATTTGCCCGAGGTTCGACTCTCCGCCTTTTTTGAAAAACTCTCGCGCAGCGGTTGTGAGATCTATCTCAAAAAGTTGGGGCTTTCCTTCCCTCTCGGTACGCGCGTTTCGATGTGTGACCAAAACGGTGCTTTCTTCGCCCTTGGCGAGGTTGGCGAGTTCCGCGACGGCGTTGCCGTTAAGGCAATTAAGATGTTTGTTTTATAAAACGCTTCAAAAATGCACATATTGCACGATTCCCGCTTTGCCCCTAAAAAATTGTATAAAAATGCAAAAAAGGGGTTGACAAAGCAAAATTTCGTGGTATAATAGGTGCATAATACAAAAAGGCGATGACCGGAAATCAAGTACGGAACACTCCGCGTGCACAGAGAGCTGCCGTTTGGTGCGAGGCAGTAACGGGACTGTTTTGGAAATACACTCCGCGAGCTTTGCATCGAAAATCACTTTGTGGATGAGTAAGTTGCAACGGGTTGCTCCGTTACGGGCATAGGGTATGATGGTACCCGATGAGGTCTATCCCGTGAGGTTTAGGCGAACAGAGGTGGTAACACGAAAGTATTTTCGTCCTCCGAGTATATTACTCGGAGGGCTTTTTTGATTTTCTTACAACCCTTCCGACTGCCTACGGCAGCCACCTCCCCTTGCACAGGGGAGGCAAAAAAGCAGTGGTGCTCAAAAAAAGCAAAGGAGATTTTATTATGGACACTTTTATCATCACAGCATTATTGGTCGTATTTTTTGGGGTTATGATCGGTATTGGAATCTATTGCCGTAAACACTCCACCGACGTTGGCGGATTTGTGCTTGGCGGTCGCTCGATCGGTCCTTGGCTCACGGCATTTGCCTTTGGCACATCCTACTTTTCGGCGGTTATCTTTGTTGGATATGCGGGACAGTTTGGCTGGAACTTTGGTCTGGCTTCGACTTGGATCGGTCTTGGTAACGCCTTTATCGGTTCTCTCCTGGCTTGGGTGGTGCTCGGTCGCCGCACGCGCGTGATGACGCAACACCTCGGTTCTCGCACAATGCCCGACTTTTTTGGCAACCGTTTTTCTTCAAACGGGCTCAAAATTGCGGCATCCTGCATTACGTTTGTTTTCCTTATTCCCTACACCGCATCCCTTTACAACGGACTTTCGCGTTTGTTCACTATGGCGTATGAGGGCATTGACTACGCCGTTTGTGTGATTGTGATGGCGGTGCTGACGGGTATTTACGTGCTGATCGGCGGTTACGTTGCAACGGCCATCAACGATTTTATTCAAGGTCTTATTATGCTTGTGGGCATTGTTGCCGTCATTGGCTCGGTGCTGAACACGCACGGTGGTCTTGATGCCGCTATTGAAAAACTCGCCACAAGCGAGAATGGCGGTTGGGAGTATGCTTCTTTCTTTGGTGCAGACCCTGTTTTCTTGCTCTTTGTAGTTCTTTTGACCTCTCTGGGTACTTGGGGACTGCCGCAAATGGTGGGCAAGTTCTACGCCATTAAGGACGAGGACGCCATTAAGAAAGGCACGGTCATTTCCACAATTTTTGCGGTGATCGTTGCAGGCGGCTGCTACTTCCTTGGCGGCTTTGGACGTCTTTACAACGTAGGCGATGCGGTAGCGAAAGGTGACTTTGATGCTATCATTCCCACAATGCTCTCTACACTCCCCACAATCATTATTGCAATCGTCATTGTGTTGGTGCTCTCGGCTTCGATGTCGACGCTTTCCTCTCTTGTATTGACGAGTAGCTCGACGGTAACGCTTGACTTTATTGCTCCCCTTTGCGAGAAGAAAAAGCCCCTGAATGAAAAGAAGCAGATGCTTTGCATTCGTATCTTTATTGCAGTATTTATCGTTATTTCGGCGGTGATTGCCATTATGCAATACAAAAACAAGAATATGCTGATTGCACAAATGATGGGCGTTTCGTGGGGGGCGCTCGCGGGCGCGTTCCTTGCCCCCTTCCTCTACGGTTTGTACTGGAAGAAGACCACCCGAGCAGGCGTTGTGGCATCGTTTGTATTTGGCGTAGGGCTTGAGATCGTTCAGTTGCTCATTTCAATGAAGGTATTTAGTGTTGCAACCATTCCCGTGCTTTCGTTCGTATTCAAAAACTCCCTCTTCTCGGGTGTGTTTGCAATGTTGGGCGGGCTGATCCTCGTTCCCGTGGTAAGTCTGTTGACACAAAAGAGTGCTCCCGCGAACACCGACGAGATCTTCTCTTGCTACGAAAGAAAGGCGCTTGTTACCGTGACAGATTCGTTGGGTGAAGAAAAAGAAAATTGAAAAACGCAAAAGCGGCTATCTCACCGAGATAGCCGCTTTGTTACTATAAATCTTTTTTGTAAACACGAGTGGGGGCTCCGCCAACATCGGTGGCGGTGCAAAGGAAGGTGTAGCCGAATTTTTCGTATAGTCCTTGATGATTGGTGGAGATATAAACGCTTTGTGCGCCATCTTGATGTGCCGCGCTTTCGGCGTGTGCAAGCAGCTTTTCGGCATAGCGATGACCGCGGTGCTCGGGGTAGGTGTAAACAAAACCGATCCACGGGGTGAGGTCGGTGGGTTGCACGTCGTCTCTTTCGACAAGGGTGCAAAAAGAGATCAGCTCCTCTCCGTCAACAAGCAAAAAGAGGTGTGTTTTTTCTCCGACTAAATTTTTGAACGAATTGTTTTTTAAGAGATGGTAAAGATATTCCCCTGCCGACCAATCGCTCTTTTGAATTTGTGCCTGCCAATGAGGTTGGTCGGTGGCGGTAAAATAATCGATGATGTTCATTTCTTCCCCTTTTTCGCTTTCCATTCGCTGGCGAGAATGGCGCAAACGCCGACGTTGGCGTAGCTCCCTTTGATGAGCATTGCCTCGCGTTGAATGCCCTCAAAGGTCATTCCTACCTTTTCCATCACGCGGCGCGAGGAGTCATTGCCTTCCATAAAGCGCGCCTCGATGCGGTGCAGTCCCAAATTTTCAAAGCCGAATTCAATGACTTTTTCAAGGGCTTCAACGGCGATGCCGCGCCCCCAATACTCGGGGTTGAGCACGTAGCCGACCTCGGCACAGTCGTGGTTGCAGTGAAAGGCGGTAAAGCCGCAGGTGCCCACCATTTTGCAGTCGGGCTCGTAGACCACTGCCCAATCGTAAAACATGCCTGCGGAATAGCGGTTGCCAAGGTATTCGAGGTACTCGCGCGTAAAGTCGCGGTCGGGATGCGGATTCCAAGTGAGGTACTTGGTAACGTCGTGGCGAGAGGCGTATTCGTACATATCGGAGGCATCTGCCACAAGCATTTTACGGAGTGTCAGCCGATCGGTTGCAAGCTCGGGCAGGTGCGAGAAAACACGGTAGATTTTTTCTTTTTTCATCTTTTTACAGTCCTTCTTTTTTCTACCTTTCATTATACCGAAAATATAGCAAAAAAGCAAGCGTTTTTGCAAAAAATTCTTGTCGATTAATTTTTTTCAAACACAGTTGACAAATTGAGAAAAATATGCTAAACTGTAAATGTACCAAATATACAAACGAGGTGACGTACCGATGAACAACGTTGCAAAAAAGCAGTTCTGCCTTTTGCAAAACGATTCCCGATGCCGCCTGCAATGCCGAGGAGGGCAACGAAAAATCGCAAGTTAAGAGCGCAACGGTAGAGCTGTTATGGCCTATCTTTGCGCTCTTTTTGGCTTTTTACACTTTATTTTTCATTTTAGGAGCTTATTATGAAAAGATTTATCTTATTTCTGTTAGTCGGCGCGCTGTTGCTCCTGCCCCTTTCGGGTTGCTTTGCCGACAAGCAAAACGAAGGAACAACACCCACCAATACAACTGAAAATACAACGCCGGAAGTGACCACACCGGAAGTTACTACACATGATAAAATTTGTATTGATCCCCCTCCGCCGCACTATGCCATGTCTGCCGAAACTCCCAACGAATGGAAAATGGCAAACGGTGATATCCCGATTCAACTTAGCTTTGGCCTTAAAGAAGGTTCGAGCGTAGATGAGATGTTTTCAAATATGGTGTTCTATGCAAAAAACAGCGAAGGGCAAGTGTACGTATTTAAGAAAATTGATATTGCAGAAATTGAAAAATCCGAATATTTGGTCAAGGAGATTTTGGACGAAAATCGACAAAACGTTATTGCATTAAATTATACACATACCGAAACTATCAATTTGCCTCTTTCGCTATTTTCCGAAGATTCCGGATTTGTGGAAATTTTTATGAGAGATTGGGTAGATGACGGCACCGAGAACGGACTCTTTGGATCAGGCGCGGGCGTTAAACTCTATTACGTACGCGACAATACAAATCTTATAATCGCTCAAGAACCTGTAAATCAAACACTCTCACCCGTGGGTGAACACCCCTTTGGCGAAGGTCCAAGCACGTTTATGGCACCACTATTTGTACAACCGCCGGATTTATCTTGGGGACCGACGCTCAATATCAGGGTGGAGAACGACAAAATTTACATAAATGATTACTTATACGAAAGCGTTGGAATCCTTGACAATCCCCAAGTCTCATATACCGAGGCGCTTGTATGGGGGCTGGAGGTACAGAAAGAAAACTCCGAGATTGCAGAAACAAGAGAAACAGCCGCAAACAAGCTTGTGATTTTGGAAACGATCAAAAATCATACGTCTTGCTACGTGCTGGAAACACAAGCCAATGCTAAATACGGTACGAAGATTGCAGTATTCTACATAGACGGTGAGTACTATCTCTTGAATGCCGTTGATGAGGATGTAATAAGAATCTGGAAAGTCAATTCAGAACAGGAGATGGAATATTAAAGTTAATTATAAATTTAGAAAAATATTCACTTTTCTTTTAGTTATATAATCTCCTTTTGGATGCCACCCTCGGTGGCATCCTTTTTTATGCTGGTTTTTGTGCAAAAAGTTTGCAAATTTTCTTTTATTATTTTTGCCTATCCCCTTTTATTTTGTAAATATGTGTGTTATAATATACTATATATAGTGTTTTTTGACCGAGAAAGGGGGAACGAGCAATGGAATACATTATGAACGATGTGTTGTCGGGTGCTATCGTTCCCGTTTTGCTTGGCGTTACGAGTGAAGCGAGCGAGACGGCGCACCGTATGTACCGTCAACATGGGGTAATCTCTCACGTTTTTTGCGATCATATTCCCCTCGCTATGCGCCTCTCGCTTTGCATGAAATTCCATCGCATTCCCGAAACGATGGGTGAGCAGTTGATGCTGCAGGCACTCGCCGATTTTGCCGATCAGCTTGGCAACGCCGACCTCATTCCCTATCTCATTCCCTGCAACGAGCACTACACCAATTTGGTGTGGGATCACGCCGAGGAGCTTGAGCGCCGCTTTGTGATTGCCGACCGCGATGAGATGGAGCGCGTTTGGTTTGGTGCCGCATCTGCACCTCTTGCGGAGGTGACGCCATGATGAAAATTTGTAACTATCTTGGTATTCTTGGCGGCTTGGGGCCGATGTCTACGGTGTATTTTTGCGAGTTGCTGAACCGCCACACCGCCGCGACCTGTGACAGCGACCACATCGATATGCTCATCAGCAGCCGCGCGACCACTCCCGACCGAACGGCTTACATCCTTGACAAGAGCGCGCCCGATCCCCTGCCTGTAATGCTTGCAGAGGCGCACCGCTTGGAGCGCGCCGGCGTTGACCTGATTGTGATGCCCTGCAACACCGCGCATTATTTTTATGACGGACTGACCGAGGGCTGCAAAACACCCATTCTCAACATTATTGCCGAGACCTGCGCGCACCTCTCGCGCACAGGAACGAGGACGTTTGGTCTGCTTGCCACCGAGGGCACGATCACCTCGGGTGCTTACGAGCGTTTTTGCGCGCCTCGCGGACTGACCTGCATCACGCCCTCCGAGGAGGAGCAGGCAGTGATCACCGACATCATTTTTGGGCAGATCAAACAGAACAAGCCCGTGGATATGACTGCGTTCCATAAGGTGGTTGATTCGCTCCGCTCTCGCGGCTGCGAAAAGATCGTGCTTGGTTGCACCGAGCTTTCTCTTATTAAAAAGCTCGGACTTGATGACGAGCTCTTTGTTGACTCGCTTGACGTTCTTGCCCATCGCACCATTCTTGCCTGCGGCAAAACGCCTGTGGGCTTTCCTTCCTCGTTTGTGGGAGAGGAGGTGGCACAGTGAAGTCTTATCTTCTTTTGGGCAGACTCTTCCCCTTTGATCACATTCCCGATTGTGAAATCACGAATCTGACCGACCACTCGGAGAAGGCAAATGCCGAGAGCGTGTTTGTGTGCATTCGCGGTGCGCGGTTTGACGGACATACACTTGCTCCCCGTGCATACGAGCGCGGTTGCCGTATTTTTGTTGCCGAGGAAACACCGGATCTTCCCGACGATGCGTGCGTGCTTTTGACCAACAACAGCCGCCGCACACTCTCGGAGCTTGCTTGCACGCTTTGGGGTGAGCCCTCGCAAAAGATGCACGTCATTGGCATTACGGGTACCAAGGGCAAAACCACTACGGCTACGATGCTTGCGCATATCCTGGGTTCGGTGGGCATTCCCACAGGATATATTGGAACGAACGGCATTGCCTACGGCTCGGTGGAACGCACAACCGCGAACACCACCCCCGACCCGTTGACTCTACAGAAAACCCTTTATGATATGCACCGCTCGGGTATTCGCGCCGTTGTGATGGAGGTCTCCTCGCAGGGGCTGATGCAAAACCGTGTGGCAGGTGTGCAGTTTGGAACGGTTTTGTTTACCAATCTCTACCTTGACCACGTCGGTTCATGCGAGCACCCCACGTTTGAGCACTACCGCGCAACAAAGCATTCTCTTTTTACCGATTTCGCATCGCAAAACGCGGTTTGGAATATCGATGACCCCGCAACCCCCTTTATGCGACTGGGCTGCACCGCCTTGCGAAACCTAACGGTTTCGGGCGAGGAAAAGCGCGCGGATTATTTGGCGCAAAATATGCGCCCTGTGCGCGACACGAACGGATTGTTCTCGCTCTTCCGCCTCATTGCCGAGAATGAAGAATTGGAATGCCGTTTGCGCCTTTTGGGTGAGCACAATGTCTACAATGCGCTTTTAGCAGTAGCTGTTGCACACGGCGTTTTTCAGGTTCCGCTCCCCTTGACGGTTGCCTCCCTTGAAACGTTGGCAATTCGTGGCAGAGCCGAGTGCATTCCCCTGCCCAACGGTGCGTTGTGTGTGATCGACTATGCTCACAACGGTGAAAGCTTGCGGCATTTGCTGACGTCTTTGCGCGCCTATCACCCTTCTCGTCTGATCTGTCTGTTTGGCTCGGTTGGTGAGCGCACACAAATCCGCCGCCGTGAGCTTGGCGAGGTTGCCTCACAGCTTGCAGATCTTTCGATCTTGACCTCGGACAACCCCGGCAATGAGGACCCGATGCAGATCATTGACGAAATTGCCGCCGCGTTTGGCGACAAGAGAAAAGCGTATATCAAAATCCCCGACAGAAGCGATGCCATCCGCTGTGCGGTATCCATTCTGCAAAAGGGCGACATCCTTGTGCTTGCGGGTAAGGGGCACGAGGAATATCAGCTGATCGGTCAGGAGAAGATTCCCTTCTCAGAGCGAAACATCATCAAAGACGTTTTGGAAAGTGACCCGATTTTGTTACCCCAATAAAGAAAAGTTTAAGGAGGCGCTATGGCACGTTTGGTTTTTCACATCGACGTTAATAGCGCCTTTCTTTCGTGGGAGGCCGCGCGGCGCGTGCGCAACGGTGAGGCGGATATTCGGCTCATTCCCTCTGCCATTGGCGGAGATCGCGAAAGTCGCTGCGGTGTGATTTTGGCAAAATCGATACCCTGCAAAAAATTCGGTGTGCAAACAGGTGAGCCCATTGCTATGGCTCTGCGTAAATGTCCTGACCTCTATATTGCAAAGCCCGATTTTTCGCTCTATGAGCAGTGTTCGCGCGCTTTTATGGACGTTTGCCGCAAATATGCACCCGTGGTTGAGGTCTACTCGATTGACGAGTGCTTTCTCGATATGAGTGGCACGTCACGGCTTTACCCCGACCCGATTACGATTGCAAGAACGATCAAGGATGAAATTCGCGACACGCTCGGCTTTACGGTGAACGTGGGCATTGGCTCGAACAAGCTGCTTGCCAAAATGGCAAGTGACTTTGAAAAGCCGGATAAAATCCACACACTGTTCGCCGAGGAAATTCCCACCAAGATGTGGCCCTTGCCTGTTGAAGCGCTCTTCTCCCTCGGTCGCTCGGCGGCGGAACGCCTGCGCGGCATGCACATTCGCACCATTGGCGAGCTTGCCTCAACCGACGTAGCCGATCTGCGTACTGTTTTTGGAGTGAAGATGGGTGAGCATTTGTACCGCTTTGCCAACGGCATTGATACCTCACCCGTACTCGCGGAATCGGAAGAAGCCAAGGGCTACGGCAACTCGACCACCCTTGCCAAGGATCTGACAACAGCCGAGGAAGCATATCCTATCCTCCTCTCTCTTGCCGACAGCTGTGCCTCGCGCATGCGAAATGACGGACAAAAAGCCACCTGTGTTTCGGTAACGATAAGGGATACCGCCTTTCGCGACCGCTCGCACCAGCAGCATCTATCTCACGCGACAGATATTACGTCCGAGATCTACGAGGTCGCCTGCCGTTTGTTTGACGACCTTTGGGATAGAAAAATGCCCTTGCGCTTGCTCGGTGTTTCTCTTTCGCAACTCACACGCGAGGATGCGGCTCAGCTTTCGATGTTCCCCGACCCGAAGCGCGAACGCGAGCAGGAGCTCGACCGCTTGATTGACGGCTTGCGCCATCGTTTTGGCTCGGACACCATTGTGCGCGGCTCCATTATGGAGCAAAGCCGCCACGTGGGTAAAAAGCATAAGGCGGCATTGGATTTGGAGAAAGAAGAATAACGTCCACCCGTTTGACGGGTGGATGTTTTTTTAGATGGACCGTCGAGGACGCCGGTCCCTACAAGGATATTTGTTTTCTTTTCTCTGTTTTGCTCTATTTTGCCTCCTTTTCTCATAAAATGAGACAAGTAAGTTATTTGAGGTGAGAAGATGCGGACACGGGCGAGGGAGATTTTTTGGAATGCGATGCTACTGACGGCGGCATCGCTATTTATGCGTACCGTTGGGGTGAGCTTTCAGGTTATTGTATCGGGGCGCGTGGGTGCCGAGGCGATGGGCTTGTTCTCTATCCTTTCGGGCGTTTACGGGTTTGCACTTACCTTGGCGACCTCGGGGATTCACCTTGGTGTAACACGCATAACCGTTGAGGCGATGGAGAGCGGCAACCGCGCTCGTGTGGGCGGTATTTTGCGTCGCGCAACAGTTTATGCCATTGCGTTTGGCTCTCTTGCATCGGTTTTGCTCTTTTCCTTTGCCGAGCCGATCGGGCGCTTTTGGCTCAAGGATGCGCGGACGGTTTCTTCGTTGCGCCTGTTGGCAATTACTCTGCCCCTCATCGCTCTTTCCTCTGCGTGGGGCGGTTATTTTTCGTCGATGCGCCGCCCTTGGAAGAATGCCGCTGTGCAGGTGTTTGAGCAAGCGGTCAAAATTGGGGTGACGATGTATCTTTTGGCTTTCTATTTTGCCAAGGATGTGGAGAGTGCCTGCCGCATTCTCGTACTCGGCGGTGCAGTGGCGGAGGTTTGCTCTTTTCTTTTAGAGTGGCTTCTTTATCGGCTTGATAAGCGGCGCAATCTTGGAAAAGAGATCTTTCATCAGGCGGGAGACACCAAAAAGCTGCTTGCTATTACGCTACCCATTGCGGCTACGGCGTATGTTCGCTCAGGGCTCATTACGCTCCAGCACATTCTCATTCCCGAGGGGTTGCGCCAAAGCGGAGCAACACACGCCGCCGCGCTCGTCGCTTACGGAACCATTCAAAGCATGGCACTCCCCGTCATTCTCTACCCTGCCGCCCTGATGTATTCCTTTTCGGGGTTGCTCGTTCCCGAGCTTGCCGAGGCAGGGGTACACGACAGGCGGCGACACATTCACTACATGATCTCGCGCGTGTGGTCGCTCTCACTCCTCTTTTCCTTTGGCGTGGCGGGTGTGCTCATCTGCTTTTCACAGGAGATCGGCATGGCTCTTTATCCCAACTCCGAGGCGGGATATTACATTCGTATTCTTGCACCGCTCGTCCCAATTATGTATCTCGACACCGCAACCGATGCCATGATGAAGGGGCTTGGCGAGCAGCTCTACTCAATGAAGATCAACATTGCCGATGCCGCAATATCGCTTTTACTTGTGCTCCTTCTCATTCCGCGGTACGGGATTTGGGGATATGTCATCACTATCTACGTCTCGGAGCTGTTCAACACGGTTTGCAGCATTACGCACCTTTTGACGATCAGCGCAACACCTGTGCGGATCTGCAAATGGGTCTACAAGCCACTCATTTGCATTGTAGGTGCGACCGCTCTCGTGCGCTTTTTGTTGGAAAAATTCGGCGGACGGATCGAATCGGCGGCGCTTTCGATCGTTTTGCACATTCTTGCGGTCATTTTGGTTTACGTTGCCCTACTCCGCATGACCGGAGCTGTGGAAAAGGATGACGTCGCGTGGGTGAAGGATTTGTTTAGGATAGAGAAAAAGGTCAAAGCCACGTAGGGCTTTGACCTTTTTATTGTATTTGAACGACCTTGTGCTCCTTTGTCATTTGGTATATCGAAATATCTTGATTTGCAAAATATTGGTTGAGGTCATCAAGGTGAGAAACCAATATCCAACCGATATTTTTTGCCGAAAGATAATTCAAAATATGGTATAGCCCGATCGCCCCCTCGGAATATGCCGTGGTTTGGAATATTTCGTTCAAAATCAGAAAACTTCCGCTCTCACATGTGTCTATCAGCCCGCGAAGTTCGCTCACCTCTTGCTCAAATCTACCCCTCTTCTCGTTGGAAGCGGTTGCATCCTCACTTTCTGAAAACTGCGTTTTAATCGTATTAAACAATCCGATCGTTCCGCTCTTGGCGGCAATCGGCAGACCTGCCTGCGCCAATATTTGGCAGACAGAAACGGAACGCAGAAAAACAGTTTTGCCGTTGCCGTTATCACCGAATATGATGCTGCCTTTTTTCTCCTTTGACAGATAAAAATCGTTTGTGACGATGCTCTCGATGGGCTTTGCGGTTGCCAAACAAAGATCGGTCATACCAAAAAATTGGGTGCTATCCCCGACCGACGGAAGGATAAACGGTATTTTTTTACGCACAAGCCATTGCAGGTATTCGGTTGCGACAGAATAAAATACGATCTCTTTATCGACCTCGCCAAAAGTATCTAAAACACTTGCAATGAGAGAGAGCAAGAGGTTTTCCATTTCCAAATACGGATAAGCTCCCAATTTGGTTTGGCAATCGCTGTATGATGGGGGCTCCAATCGCAGATAAGAAGAATTCAGAGAGGATTCTTTTTTGGAGAAAAATCTTTTCTTCTCTTTTGAAATTTGGGAGGAAAGATTTTGAGAATCCGTTAGGTGACATTCTGCAATTTTGCCGTTTTTATCGAGTTTGATGGAATAAAGCGCAGTTGCTGTAAGAGTTGCGCTTTCGGTTTCTTCCAACAGCTCAACCAAACGGCTGAGATCCTCTTTTTGCGCAAGAGAGGCGATATAATGGAAAATGGCCAGCAAGCCCTCGGATAAGATCGGGTATTTGCCAAGCAGTTGTGAAAGATCTTGGGTGTAGTGCAAAGCTTTTTTGAGCAACCGTGCGCAATCCCTGACCGATTCCCGAGAGCCGCCAATCGCCGAACCGATGCCAAAATTACAGGCGTGGATCTCTTTTTTCAGGTTTTTGAAATCATCCTTGATCTTTGTAAGTTGGTTCAAAGCGGTCTTGAATTCTTCAAAAAAGGCAGGAAAATGTAAAAAATCGGCTATGATCTGTTGCCTGAACAGAATATCCTTTTGGAATAGCAAGGGCTTTGAAAGCACTTCTAAAAAATATTGACGTTCGGACTTGCTTTGGCAAATTGCGGCAAAGCTTTCATCCAGTGACAAGTGGTAAAGCGTTTTGCTACCGATCTTCCCCACCTTGACATCAGATGCATCAGGAAATAATAAACTGAACTTCATTTTTTGCTCACCTACCCTTCGCAATCATTTTTCAGCTTTTCCGCCAAGGATGCTCTATCCATTTGGTATTTGATCAAAATGTCCTCGGCATAGGAGCTACCGTCCGGCGCTGCGGATGTGATCTTGTAGGTTCGTTTGTGATTCTCGTTTTGTATGACCGTATGCAAGATGGGAAATTTCGTTTCGCTCACTTGATGAAAATGCGTTACAAACAAGCCAAATACGCTTTGCCGATGGAGTTTTTCGACTGTTTGCATAGCAAGTCCATAGCCCTTTTCTTGATTGGTGCCACTGAAAGTCTCGTTGAATAGAAAAAATACATCGCTAATATCACCGTCAAGCATTTCGTCCACGCGCTTTTTTTCATCGTCGAGCCGCCCGATATTGGTAAAGCGCTCATCCACGGGATAATGCGTGCGAACGTCGCAAAACGGATAGCCCACACAACTTTGCGCGAACACAGGGCAGCCCGCAAGGAACAAAATCAGGTTACTCCCCACGGCGCGCAAATAGGTGGTTTTTCCGCCACCGTTTGCACCGACCAAAAAGAAAAAGGGTTCTTCTTGCGAAAAATACGTGTTGTTGGGAACGATATCGCCTTCGGCTGAAGAAAACAACGTAAAGTCATACATTTCTGTTAAGTGAAATTCTCTTGCTTGGGATACGGTGGGAATACAACGCGGAATCTTCTTTTTTTCGGCCTTACGACCAAGTTCTTCGAGTTGGATAAAGAAATCCAACTCGGGAAGATAGGCAAGAATCTCATCAAAATCAATCGCTTTGTAGGGTTCTAACAGGTTTTGTATCTTTTCAATCTCCTCTTTGTAGAGCGCCCGAAAAGCCCTGGAAATATAGATATCGGGATAGATTGCGGAATGCTCTTTTTGTGAGAGAGAAAGCCCAAGTGCTTTGGCACAAGCGCATATCTCACCGTAAAGTGTTTGTTTGGATGCATTTTGAGCAATGATGTATTGGTTATCACAACGCCCGAGTTGTGCGTTGCATATACAATTCAAAAGTGCCCTTGCTTGCAGGACGGTCGCAAAGAGGTTGGGATCTCTTTTGCTTTGAAAATACTCTGCAACCGATTGCAGTCTTCCCTCACCTTGCACATTGCAAAGTGCTTGGCACGCCTGCAAATATTTTTCTATTACACTAACGTTTAAGAAGAGCTTTTCCAGCTTGGTTTTTGCCTCTTGCCAAAGTGTTAACTCGCGGGCAAGATCTGCAATGGCGGAACGGCAAGCAAGCATTGCAGAAAATGTAGCTTCATTCTTGATTTCAATAAACACCCTCAACCGTGACAACAGTTCTTCCCTTGAGCAAGGATGCGAGAGAATGGCTAACGTTTTTTCGTGAAAGATGAAATTCAGGTGCAGATCCTGAAATACATTCGGCGCGATCTTTCTCTCCTTTTGCAAGTATAACAGAGCAGGTCTCATCAAAACGCCCCTTTCCAATGAAGCATATTTTTTCATTTTTATTATAGCATAAAAAAAAACGCTTGTCAAGAGAGCGAAAGTTGAAAAAAACAAGGAGTAAACAATGAAAGACTGAGTATTAGGGCAAAAAAAACAACCGAGACGCTACCTCGAGCGTCTCGGTTGTTTTTTAATTATTCTTCTTCGTCATCGGTATGCTTTTGCGAAAGCTGGGCTTGCAGCATCATATCCTTGACCTTCATCAGGCGTGTTGTGTTACCGCGCTCGTTTTCGTCAAGCTTCATTTTGATAGACTTGATGGTTGCGAGATATTGCGGCATGAGGATATATTCGAGTGCGTTAACACGGCGACGGGTGCGCTCGATCTCCTCGGCAAGGAGCTGTGCGGTTTTTTCAAGCTCTGCCAAGCGGATCAAATCCTCGAGAATGTCATTCAGCTCACGCAGTGAGGAATCCAATTCTCCCGAGGTGAACGCCATACCGTAGTTATAGCTGTCGCTTCCCCCCTCGGCGTGTACGCGCAGGTGGAGCACGGGAACCGTGACGCTCATCATGTTTTTGTATTCGACGGAGAGCTCGCCCTCCTTTTTGGGACAGATGAGGGCTTCCTCCAGCATTTTGGGACTGCTGACGGCACTTGCGACCGTAAAGGATTGATAAACCTTGCCAAGCGCCTCTTCTACGCGCTCGCGCAAAAGCTTATCCTCGCGCACGACGTCGAGAAATTGCTTCATCAATTCGTCGCGCTTATCTTTGAGCAGCTTATGCCCCTTGCGTGCGGTTTGGTAGCGCGTTTGGATGCGCTTCATTTCCATACGTGTGGGATTTACTCTCAATTCGGCCATGTTCGTCTGTCACCTCTCTTTCCGTAAGAATAGACCTGCAGCATTACGCCTGCTTCGGCCAGTATTTTTCAATCATTTCGGGCTTGATACGCTTCATTTCGCTCTTAGGCAGAATGGAGAGCAGCTCCCAACCGAGATCCAAGGTCTCCTCAATGGAGCGGTTCTCATCAAAGCCCTGATTGATATATCTTGCCTCAAATTCGTCTGCAAACTGTGCGTAGAGACGGTCGATGGGAGACAGTGCTGCCTCACCGAGAACGACCATCAATTCCTTTGCTTCCTTACCGCGTGCATAAGCGGCAAAGAGCTGATTAAGGGTTGCGGAGTGGTCCTCGCGTGTTTTGCCCTCACCGATACCCTTGTCCTTCAGACGCGAAAGCGACGGAAGCACGTCAACGGGCGGCATATAGCCCTTGCGGTACATTTCGCGGGAGAGAATGATCTGCCCCTCGGTAATGTAACCGGTCAAGTCGGGAATGGGGTGGGTCTTATCATCCTCGGGCATCGTCAGGATCGGAATCATGGTGATGGAACCCTCGGAGCCCATTTTACGGCCTGCGCGCTCATACATGGTTGCGAGGTCGGTGTAAAGGTAACCGGGATAGCCGCGGCGACCGGGAACTTCTTTACGTGCGGCGGAAACCTCACGCAGTGCCTCGGCATAGTTGGTAATATCGGTGATGATGACCAACACGTGCATATCGCACTCGAACGCGAGATATTCTGCGGCGGTCAGCGCCATTCGGGGCGTGGAAATACGCTCGATTGCAGGGTCGGATGCGAGGTTGATAAAGAGCACGGTACGGTCAATCGCGCCTGTGCGCTTGAAGTCGGAAATGAAGAAATCTGCTTCTTCAAAGGTAATACCGACAGCCGCGAAAACAACTGCAAATTTATCGTCGGCATTTCTTACCTTTGCTTGACGGGCGATTTGTGCCGCAAGGTTTGCGTGCGGCAGACCCGAGCCCGAGAAGATAGGTAGCTTTTGTCCGCGAACGAGGGTGTTCAGTCCATCGATGGTGGAAACACCGGTTTGAATGAACTCGGAAGGATAAAAGCGAGCCGCCGGGTTGATAGGCGTGCCGTTGATATCCATGGTCTTTTCGGGAATGAGGCGTGCACCGCCGTCGATGGCTTCGCCCATGCCGTTGAATACGCGGCCGAGCATATTTTGCGATACGGGGAGCTCTACACCGTGACCGGTGAAGCGGACCTTACTATCTGCCAAGTTGATGCCTGCGGCAGACTCGAAGAGCTGCACAAGCACATTTCTGCCGTTTACTTCCAGTACGCGGCAACGGCGAACTTCCCCATTGGGAAGCTCGATTTCGCCAAGCTCATCGTACTTAACGCCTTCTACCTGCTTGACAAGCATAAGAGGACCCGCAACTTCTTCAATGGTTCTATATTCTCTGATCATTGCCATGCCCTCCTTTACTCAGCTTCTACGCCTGCAATCAGCTTATCCATCTGTGCGGCGATCTCGGCTTTGATTGCCTTGAATTCATCTTGGTAATTGTCATTTTCAACCGTCTTTGCACGTGCAATTCTTTCGTGTACGGACAAGGAGCAGATATCCTCGATGTCAGCCCCTGCCTCGATGGCGCGGCGTGCACGATCCTCGTAGGTGAAGATCATATCCAAAATGCCGCATTGCTTATCGAGAGGTGTGTAGGAGTCGATGTCAAGGAACGCATTTTGTTGCAGGAAGTCCTCTCTGATAGACTGTGCTACGTCAAGCGTAAGACGGTCGGATGCCGAAAGTGCATCCATACCAACCAGCTTTACGATCTCTTGCAGATCAGCTTCTACTTGCAAAGTCTTAAGGCAGCGTGCGGTATAATCCATCCACGCCTTGGAAACGTTTTGTGAGAACCAGCCCGACAGACGGTCGCGGTAAAGCGAGTAGGAGTTGAGCCAGTTGATTGCCGGAAAGTGACGGCGGTAAGCCAAGGACGCATCGAGTCCCCAGAATACCTTAACGATACGCAGGGTTGCCTGTGTAACGGGCTCGGAAATATCACCGCCCTGCGGTGATACGGCACCGATTGCCGAGAGTGCACCCTCGCGACCGTCGGAGCCAAGACATACGACCTTACCTGCTCTCTCGTAGAACTGTGCCAAGCGAGAGGTGAGGTATGCGGGGTAGCCCTCTTCACCGGGCATTTCCTCAAGACGTCCCGACATTTCGCGCAGTGCCTCTGCCCAACGCGAGGTGGAGTCTGCGATGACGGCTACGGAATAGCCCATATCGCGGAAATACTCGGCTATGGTAATACCGGTATAAACCGATGCCTCACGTGCGGCAACCGGCATATCGGATGTGTTTGCAATGAGAATGGTACGCTCCATGAGGGAACGTCCGGTTTTGGGGTCGGTGAGCTCGGGGAACTCACGCAGAACGTCGGTCATTTCGTTTCCGCGCTCGCCGCAACCGATATAAACAACGAGGTCAACGTCGCTCCACTTTGCAAGCTGGTGCTGAACAACCGTTTTGCCCGAGCCGAAAGGACCGGGAACGCAGGCAGTACCGCCCTTTGCAATGGGGAAAAGCGCGTCGATAACACGCTGACCCGTGATCATAGGATCAACAGGGGGCAGCTTTTCGCGGTACGGACGGGCTACACGAACAGGCCACTTTTGAATGAGCGTGATGTTCTCAATGGTGCCATCCTCGTATTTGATCTTACCGATGCGGTCGGTAACCTTAAAGTCACCCTCGCGCATTTCAACAATGGTTCCCTTTGTTTTGGGAGGAACCATGATCTTATGCTCGATGACCTCGTTCTCCTGAACGGTACCGTAAATATCGCCGGGGCCTACCTTGTCGCCAAACTTAACGGCAGGAACAAAGTGCCATACGCGGTCACGGTCGAGTGCGGGCACGTCGATGCCGCGTTGCAGATTAGAGCCGAACTTTAGGCGGATCTGCTCCAGAGGACGTTGGATACCGTCATAGATGTTGGAAAGAAGTCCGGGGCCAAGCTCAACCGACAGAGGTGCTCCTGTAGAGACAACCTTATCGCCGCGGCCGATGCCTGCGGTCTCTTCGTATACCTGAATAGATGCGCGGTCGCCATGCATTTCGATGATTTCACCGATGAGGTTTTTGGAACCAACACGCACGACGTCGAACATATTTGCATTTCTCATACCCTCGGCAACCACAAGAGGTCCCGAGACCTTTAGAATTTTTCCTTCTACCATTTTGATGATGAACCTTTCTTACTTTGTCAGTCAGGTGTTATTCCTTGAACAGAATGTCTGCACCTACCGCGCGCTCTACGGCAGAACGAATGTTGTTCATTCCGTAACCGGTAGAGCCGCCCTGCCCCGGCAGAGAGATAACTGCGGGCAGTGGCATATCTTTATAGCGATTCATTTCTTCTTCGATCTGCACGGCATAATTTTCGGTGATAAAGATGGTGGCGTACTTGCCGCTCTTTGCCATTGCGTGCAGCTTCTTTTCCGCTTCCTCGGCGCTTTTTACGTCCTCGACCACAAAGCCGAGGGCCATAAAGCCAAGCACCGTGTCACGGTCTCCGATAATTCCGATTTTATACATAGCTATCACGAATCCTTTCGCGAATAGTGGCGGTGGGAATGCCCGCCTCCTTGCCCGAGAGCACAATACGCAAATTTTTGACCTCGTACTCGTGTGCCGCAAGGAAAGCAATCATGACCTCAAGCCCGTCGGGAACAAATTTGTTCTCCAATATCAGCGACATCCAATAATTGTCGGCAAGCTTTTCGGCGGTGCTGAGTGCCTTGTCGCTCTTTGCAAAGCTTTCAGCAAAGCGCGCGTAATCGGTGGAGCGCAAGGACTCCCACAGGGCATCTTCGCCGTTTGAGAGTGCGCCAAGTAAGCTCTCAAAAGTAATCTTGCCTCCCTCGAGGAATGCATCGGCAAAGAGGACCTTGCCGACCTCGCCGCTCTTCATACGCAAAATGCGCAGAGCGATCATTACGTTGAGAAGGTCAATTTTTGTTTGAACAAGACGCATGACGATCGCTTCTCCCGATACCTTTGCAGCATCTGCCATATCGTGCCAGCATGCCTTGTCCAAAATGAGGTCAATGGCCTGCGGGTTTTTGGTTTTGGCGTATTCATCCATAGCTGCCCCGGCGGCTGCCTGCAGATTTGCAGGAAGTCCCTCGTAGCTGCCCTTCTCTACCATTTTGACGATATCGCTTGCCGAAAGGGTGCCGAAATCGAAAAGCATAGAGGACGGATCGATGCCGCGAATAAATGCCTTTTGTGCTGCTTTGAGATTGTTACAATCGTATGGATAGAGCCACAGGCGAAGTGCTAGCGAATCGGGCACAAGCTCGCCGAGGCGTTTATAAGCGCCCTTGAGAATGCCAAGGAGTGTTTCCTCTCGCATGGGCTTACCGCTCTCCTCGTTGCGAACGATCTGAACGCCCCAATCGGAAAGCAAGCCCCATGCTTCATCGGTGGTTTTTGTATTCAGCAATCGCTCGATGCGCTCGCGCCCGATGATCGCGTTTTCCAGTGTGCGAATATTGGCACTGCCAAATAAATAGTCTGCCATTGCTTGCGCACTCCTTTTTATGCTTTTGCCTCGAACAGCGTGCGTGCTATCTCGGATTCAAGGCCCTCACGCAGCTGTGCGAAGAGAATGGAGAGCGAGCAGTTGGATTCGACACTGCCACAGCGCAGAATAAGTCCGCCGTCGATGTTGGCACTTTGAGAAGAAAGTGTGAGACGTGCAAGCTTTTCGGGAGCAACTTTGCCGGAAAGATGCTTTTGTACGCCCTCGACTACCGTCTTGCCCGAGCGGTCACGGTCGCGCTGATTAAAGATGACCTCATAGCATTCGGGGGCAAGTGCCTCCTCCTCGCCATAGAGGTTGCGGCTGATCTCCTCGGATTCGATCTGCTCAAGGAGAGCCGCGGACAACAGTCCTACGAGAATTTCGTTGTATTTATCAAGCTCCAATGTGCGTGTTTGCTCCAATACACTTGCAAAAACGCCGTCGATGAGGTCGCTTTTTGTTTGCAAGAGCAGGTTGCGCTTGGAGGTTGCCGCCGTAGAACGGATGCGTGCTACGTATTCCATACCGCCCTTTTGGGCTTCGGAGGAAATATCTGTACGGATCTTTTCGGCACGCTCGGCGTATTCGGCGTTGATACGGTCGCACTCCGCCTCGGCGTCAGCCAAAATCTTATCTGCCTTTGCCTGCGCCTCGGAGAGGATCTTATCGGTGATTTTATTCAGTCCGTTAATTGCCATTGCGGCCTCCTTCCTTTTGCTTTCGTGTGTAATAGAAATTAGAGAACAAGAAGGATGGAGATGAGCAGTGCGAGAATTGCATAAAGCTCAACGAAGGATGCGGAGATAACTGCCTTACCAACGGCGTCGGGCTTCTTTGCCAGAACAGAGATACCTGCTACTGCTACTTCGCCCTGTCTGATTGCAGAGTACCAGCCGCCCAGAGCGATGGGCAGAGATGCGAATACGTAGTAGAAACCCTGCTCAACGGTGAGGGTTTGTCCTGCGGTGATGCCGCTGAAGATGATGATAAGGAATGCAATTACCATGCCGTAAATACCTTGGGTCATAGGAAGTGCTTGGAGAAGCATGGATTTACCGTATTTTTGGGGCTCTTCGCAAATGAGTCCTGCGGTGGCTCTTGCAACCATATTAACTGCCTTTGCGGAACCGAAGCCGGGGAGAAGAACTGCAATTGCAGCGCCCAGAATAGCCAAGTTGTTACCTGTGAAAGTGCTTTTAATGATGTCAAAAATAATTCCCATTGTTTTAATCTCCTTTTGTTTTTTATTTATTGATCTACATTGGGTTCATAAGAAGTGTCTTCCGAATATTCCTCTGCCGGAAGTGCAGGTTTGAAGGATTCGCCACCGTCCTCGTAGAACTTACCGAAAAACTCGATATATTGCAGACGAGCCGCGTGCACGAACGTGCCAAGCAGGTTGATGGCAAGGTTAAGTCCGTGGCCCAAGATCATAACGATGATCATAAAGATGAAGCCGACGGGACCCGATGCGCCCAAGCTTGTGAGCATGTTGATAACCTGTGCAATAACGCTTGCTACAAGTCCGAGTGCCAAAATACGAGAGTACGACAGCAGGTCGGATGCAAAGCTGATGAGTGAATAAAGACCGCCCAAGCCCTTAATGAGCCAAGCAAAGACTGTCTTTTCTCCTATTCCCTTCAGGAACAAGATCATTGCAATACCCGCGATCATAACGTACATGCCAATGCCCGAAAGATTTTCGAGCAATGCCTGCGTCTGGGCAGGCAACGGATCACTTGAGATCATTCCGGCCGCTGCAAGAGGTGCCATCATATCAACACCTGCGAACATTACCCAATACGGGATATTTTCGCAAAGCGCCTCGATCTTCTTACCGCTCTTCCAAGTGAGCACCATATTGACCGCCATACCGGCAACAAGATGGACCTCACCCATTCCAAGTGCTACAAAGAGGAACGGAATGGACGAGCTGACGGGATTGAAGAATACACCGTTGTTGAAGAAGTGTCCGATGGGTGTGTTTTGGGCTTGTCCGCCGAATTGATCGGGGAAAAAGCTGTTCATGATTGCTACGGGAAGGTCGCCAAACCATCCGCCAAACAGAACACCCATGATCATACAGGATATGCCGCAGTAGCCAAACATCAGCATCATGCGCTTAAGTCCCTCTTTGGGATTGAGCAGCTTGACGCCGCCAAAGCAAGCAAGCACCAAAAGCAGACCGTATCCCACGTCGGCAAACATCAAGCCGAAGATGAGGAAATAGAAGATACTCATAATGAGTGTGGGGTCAAAGCCACCGTATTTGGGGTAAGAGTACATTTCGATGACCCACTCGAATGTGCCGGAGAAGGGATTGTTGCGAAGCAGAATGGGTACCTCGTCCCCTTCTTCGGGCTCGGAGATCTCGCACGCACATTCAAACGCGGAAAGTCCGCGAAGGACCTTTTCCTCTGCCGCCGCAGGCAACCAGCCCGCAAGCACGATGCAGTTTTGCGTGCAGTAAAGCTTTTGCTTTTGCAAACAGATATTCAGGTTTGTTCCTTCAACGTCATACAAAACCTCGATATCGTCCAAGCACTCGGCAAGATCCATAAGAGTTTCAACAAGCGTCGTTTGCTCGTCGGCAAGGGCGACTTGGCGACGCTCCAGAGCATCGTATGCCACCTGTGCTGTTGTGGAAATATCGGAGAAGTTGACTTTGAGGAAATCACACGCTGCGAGTGCCGCCCCAACAGCTTCCTCGTTCTCGCGGTGATAGGTGACGGCAAAGTATTGTGTTTTGCCATCGTCGGAGACGTCCTCGACGTATGCGCCGGCTGCCTCCAGGGCTTCATAGTTCCATAATTTGACCGAACAGCTACCAAGCTGCATAGCAGTGTGTGCCGAACCGCCCTCACAAAGAGGAGCATCGTAGTTCAACCAAGGAAGAAGCGATTGCATCACGCCCTCGTTGCGCGTTTGCTCGGCGGTGATCTCGTCCATGCGGGACTTCACCGCGAGGGTTCGCTCAACTGCCTGCCAAGCACGTTCCGCTCTGCCGTCGTCAACGAATGCCGCGCGGTCTAGGCGTTGCACGCGACGGCCAATGCCACCGCGGCGTGTGCTGTATTTGGCAAGGCGAGGCATTGCCGCCTCGATGTGCGCCATGCGCTCCTTGACTTCTGCCTGCTTTCCATCGCTCTCAATTCGTACAAGATCCAACTCCCCTGCCTCGGGCATGGTGCGTTGTATCTCGACGCATCTGAGGTGAAGCATTCGACGTACAATGGCATCTGCGTCACTTGCATGCGCTAGGACGGTCAGTTTTTTCATTGCACTTATCGACATTTAGATGCTAACCCCCTGATTACGATCTTTTCGGCACTTCTTTTACGAAGAGATGCCTGACGAATGATCTCGCCCGCTTCCTTTTTTGCTTCAGCGTCCAATCGCTCGCGCATATTCTCGGCTTTATCGCGCAATTGGCCAATGACTACCTTTGCTGCGGCAATGGTTTCCCGTTCGGTGCTCTCACACAGAGCAGCACCGTTTGCCTCGGCATCGGCTATCATTTGGGCGGCCTTTTCTTGCGCTTCGCGCACAATACGCTCGGCTTCTTGTTCGGTTTGTTTTATTGCGTTAATAGATTCTCTTGACATTAAAAACCTCCATTCGGTTTCCCGTCATTTTCTTTCGACAAAAAGGTCGGAGTATTGGTATATTTTGACAAATAACCTTATCAATTATTATACCACAACTCCAACCCTTTTGCAAGTGATTTTTGTCGATTTGTATAAGTTTAATATTTAACAATCACTATATATAGTGATTATATCTTAATTTTTAGTAACATCTTGCATAAACGGGCTTTTGCACTGCGCCAACGGAGTTTCAATTGTAGGGTTTTTATAGAAAATCAGTTCCTCGCCTTCGGGATAAACGCCTTCGGGAACAAAGGGCAGATCCTTTAATTTGATACCGCAGCCCAAAAGCTCTAAAATTTGCGAAATGGGGAGAATGCTCTCTTCATCAAGATTCCAAACGTGCGAGAGCCGATGGTAACTGTTTTGCACGTTGCCCCGTTGCCCCAACAGATAGGATTCGCATAAAATGGCAATATGATGCTCGGTTGCCCAAGGAATACGCATCAAAAACCGATATTTTTGTGCACGCCACAGCGCACGATCGTGCAGATCCTCAAGAGATAAAAAGTCTTGCCTGATGCGCTCCCCATAGACCTCGGTTGCCCAAGACATGCATTTATCCGACAGAAGTCGGTAGTAATTGCCGATGACATCCTTTCCCTCGGGGAGCAGAATCTCTGCCTCGGCACGCAGGAGCACCTGATACCCCTCCCTGACGGTTGCCCCCAGCTTTTCGGTGGTTGTGTTCAATGTAATCGCCTCCTTTTTACCTTTTTATGAGTAAAAAAAGGAAAATATGAAGGGACAACCAAAACAAAAAAGCTCTCCTTTTAAGCCGGTTCTCATAAGGATGTTTATATTTTTGTAGGGGCGATTCACAAATCGCCCCTACGGACACACATAAATTTCGGCAGAGATGTTGTTTTCTCTGCCGATTTGTGTTATAATGGGGTTACATCGTAGGGCGGGGGCTTAGCCCTGGGCCTTTGTAATACAAAGGCGTGACTGGCGATAAAAGCAGAAAGACAAATAAGAATTTAGCGGCAAATCACCGCTCCACATAATCTTCGCGCTTTGTTTATTATGCTTTTCGATGACTATTACTACAACACAAAGGATATTGCTATGATACAAAAAACCATGGGAAACTCAATCAAAAAGAAAATAACTGTTTGGGTCGCGGTCGGTGCGGCTATGCTTATACTCGTGTTGGCAGTATTTCTGTTGATCCAAACATCTCCCCGGAACCGCGACTACGGCTACGCGCGGGAGGTTTCGGAACGCGAAATGGCTCTGCGTCAGCAGCTGATCAGTACAGCAGAAGCTTGGCTTGGCACTGTCAAGGGCTCGCCTGAGCATCATCAGATCATTGATCTTTATAACGCTCAGGAGGAACTCCCCGTAGACTATCTTGTTACATATAAAGATAGTTGGTGCGCCACGTTTGTCACCGTCGTGGCGCTCCAGAACGGTCTTGAAGACATCATTCCTCCGGAGTGCGGTTGTCAGCGCCAAATTGCTCTGTTTGAGAGCATAGGATGCTGGCAGGAGGATGAGACCTATGTTCCCCTGCCGGGGGATGTGATATATTATGCTCATAAAGATATCGCTATCGGCGACTGCACAGGATGGGCAGATCATGTGGGTATAGTGGTAGGCACTTCGGGAAATTATATTAAGGTCATCGAGGGCAACAATAATGATGCCGTCAGATATCGCTACATCTGCAAAAACGACTATACCATACGGGGCTACGGTTTGCCGGATTACTCCGGGAAATGCGAATAAAATTCAGGCAACTAGATTCCAATTTATCGAACAGAACAAAACAAACGCCGACAGATTTTCTGTCGGCGTTAATATTTGTTTACTACGGAGCAATTTTTATCCGTAGGGGCATTCTTTGAATGCCCACGAGCGCACGCAGTGCGCCCCTGTCGCATGTTAGGCAAACTTCCTTATGAGAAGTCTGCTTTTGCGGAGAACTTTTTATGCTTTATTCGGCGTAGCCGTATTGAATGCTGGTGACTGTTCCTTCGCGCAGAATGAATTGCAGATACATCCCCTTGCCGTTGTAGGTCAGGGCGGTGGCACTCTCCCCATCGGGTGTGCCGTATGCCGCGATGACAGCATCCTTGGTAGCCCCGATACGAATGCCCTTCTCTGTCGCTACGGTGTCGTCTTGGAGAATGATCATATAAACGAGATCCTTTTCGCCCATGGGATAGGTTTGCAGCTCAAAGCCGGGATAGATGTAGATCTTATCAAGTCCCTCGAACGCGCAGGATGCGGACTCGGCATAATCGCGCCATTGACCGAGAGATGCCAAAATGGGAGCGGCGTCGGCATTGATGGCGATCTTGGTGGTACCGCTTGTAAAGGTGTAGGTTTTTCCCTCCTCTGCAGGTGGTGTTTCGTTATCCTTGCAGGAGGCAAAGGAAAGCACCATTGCCGCAAGCAAGAGGTAAATCAGTATTTTTTTCATTGGGGTTCTCCGTTTCTTTCTTTTTGATAGGCGGCAAGCTTTTCTGCCCAAACGGCATCGAGTTCAGCATCGCCGCGGCGGTCGGTAAGGCCATATTTTTCGGCAAGAATTTTGCCAAAGTAAGAGGTCAACTTTTCTGCTCCGTAAACGTTGAGATGCACGCCACCGTCGTAGGTATCAGTGCTCCAATCAAGGCCGATTTCTTCGTCAAGAGGAATAAAATTGTAGTAATCTACATCTTTTTCATTCGCCCACGCCACAATCTGCGCGTCCCACTCTTCGTACCAATAGAACTTCCAATCGTTGGTGGGGGCTTTGATGAGAATGAGCTCTACTCCCTTTTCCTCGCAAAGCGCGCGCATTTTTTCAAGGTATTCAAAGCCGATGGCGGGCAAGGTGTAGTCAACGAGCGGTCTGCCCGCTATGTCGTTGTTGGTCTTGGGCTTTGTTGCCGTTTGCATCAGGTATCCGTTGTGGGAGACTCTGTCGCGGTGGAAAAGATATTGCCAATCCTCCTGTGTCAAATCGCTCCAACGGCTATGGAAGCGCAAAAGCGGAAAAACATAGGAAATGATGCTTTCTTCCTCGGTTTTCGATGCATAAATCGAGCGCAGCTTACTGCCCGACCACTGCATGCCGTCGAGCGTCATGCGGTTGTATGCCTCGTTTTGCGGCTCGCCGTATTTGATGGAGAGCACGTTGAATACCACCGCCTTGGGAGTTTCGCGCTTGAGCGTTTCCTCCAAGAGATAATAGGATTGCCAGATGAGCTGCTGTGCACTGCCGCGCACAAAGGAAGTGATGCCGTACTCCTGCCACAGTGTGGGGGGCGTGAAGCATTCGTAAACCTCGCAGTCACCGATAAAAACGACGTCGTGGTCGGTGGTCTCATTGTAATATTCGGCAATGAGTGCCCCATCACGCGAGGTCGTCATGTATTTTGGCGTGACCAGCAGTTGCACAAAGCCCAACAAAAGGACTGTGGCAAGCAAGATGCAGGTGCACAAAATGAGTGTTTTTTTCATAGATCTCCTTTATGTAAATCAGGAAAAATAGAGTGCCATTGCAACAATAACGTTGACATAGGCGAGGGCTGCAACGGGAGCGCCGATGCGAACCGTCCAACGGTTGATGTTTTGTAAGATATTTTCGGAGATGCAGTTGATGCATCTTTTGAATAGCAAAACGCCAAAGAATGCCCCGAGGGTGTTCAGCAGCATATCCTCAAAGGAGAACACGCCAAATCGGGCAAAGAGTTGAAGGCACTCGACCGCGCAGGAAAAGGCGCAGGCAAAGCCAACGGTTCTCTTTTGGTCATAGAAAAAAGATGCGTAAATACCCCACGGCACAAACAAAAGAATGTTTAAGATAGCAATGAGCAGTCCGCGCACAAGTCGCCAAGGGTTGCTTTCCAAAAAGAAATCGAAGAAACGAAGACCGCGAAAAAAGCGGTCCCCCAACGACATTGCGGAATTCATATTGATTTCGGATATGAAGGAAAACTTGAACACGATTGCCCATATCAATAGCAAAAAGTAGATACCCGTGGCAAAAAGAAGCGTTCTTTTGCCCTCGGTCACTCGCTTTTGCGGTGCAAATATGCGGCACAAAACGGATTTGATCGCGCTCACGGCTTCCCTCCTCTATCAAAAATCAGAACTGTTGGTAAATAAATTGCGATGCATCGTAGCCGATGCCGTAAGCACCGAAAATGAGAATGGCAACCACAAGTGCACAAACACCTGCAAACCACACCACGGGGTGTTTTGCCACGCGGCGGTGGACGGGTGTCTCTCTGCCAAGGCGATCGAAAATATTGATTACAATAATGCCGCCAAAAATGACACACCATTCGGCAATGCCGAGACCGAAAGACGTCAATCCACCTGTGAAAAGCTCGCCTACGTTCCATTTTGTAAGCATACTGCCCCACAAGCGGAAGGTCTTGGGAACATCGCGGTAGCAGTCAAGACTGCGGATCAGTCCCATCAAAAGGAAGGTGCGCGTCATTTGCCACATTCCCCAAATCTTGGTGTCTCCCAAGCGCGGAAAACGCTTGTGGAAGATGCGGTACAGGGGTTCAAGCTCGCGCGAGACGAGGATAACCAAGCAGTTGAGCAGTCCCCAAACAATAAAGTTCCAACCCGCACCGTGCCAAAGACCTGTTAAAAACCAAGTCGCGATGGTGGCGGTGTAAACGGGTAGGCGCATGCCAAATCCCTTGCCAAAGCGTTTGGTGGCGGCGAGGGTCAGCTTTTGCATTCCCTTGCAAACAGACAGAGGGTAAAAGATGTAATCGGTAAACCACGTGCCCATGGTGATGTGCCAGCGGTTCCAATATTCCTTTGTGGATTTTGAGGAGAACGGGCGGTTGAAGTTTTCGGCAAGACGAATGCCCATCGCTTCGGAGAGACCGATGGTGATATCAATGCCGCCTGTAAAATCACCGTAAATCTGTGCGGAATAGAGCAAAATAAGCACAAAAACGTATGCGCCGTCGAACTTGTCCGACTGCTCGATGAGCGTTTTGATGCCGATCATGGCGGTGTCGGCCACAATCAGCTTTTTGAAGTAACCCCAAACGACGCGGAAAAGTCCTGCGCGGACATTCTCGCCACTGAAGGCGTGCTCGCCCATCAGTTGCTCGTGAAGGTCGCTAAAGCGACTGATTGGTCCTTGCAACAGTTGCGGGAAAAAGGTGACAAAAAGCATCAATTTTGCGGGATTTCTCTCAGCTCTCACCTTTTTGCGGTAAACGTCAATGAGATATCCCATGGATTGGAATGTGTAGAACGAGATGCCGAGTGGCAACAAAAGCGACGGAACGGTCAAGGTTTTGGCATCAAACGCCGAAAGAATACCATTGATATTCCCTACCGCAAAGGCGGTATATTTGAGAACTGCGAGCATGCCAAAGCCGAGAACGAGACCGACAGTCAGAATGCGCAGGCGCTTTTTCTTCTCTCTTGCGCGGTATGCTTTGCGTTCCTCTTTGGAAAGCGTGGCGCGATTTTCTTCCACGTAGGCGTCCTCGCGGTCGGCAAAATGCTGCAGAATATGCCCCGTCAGGAAAGTCACAAACCAAGTATAGAGAATAAAAAACAGATACTCTGCTCCCGCAAAGGCATAAAAGAACAAGCTAAAAAGCAACAGAACCTTCCACTGTGAGCGGCGCGGAACAAGATAGTAAACTATCAGCGTTAGTGCCGCAAAGAGGATGAATGAAAATGACGTAAATTGCATTCTGTTTTATTCTTCGTCAAGGCGTTCGATGAGCGCCCAAATGGTGTTGACGTTTTGGAAGTTTTCGGGAATGAGCTCCTCGGGGGGGATCTGTACGTCGAACTCCATACCGATCTCTGTTACGAGACGAACCATATCCAAAGAGTCGAGCACGCCCTCGTCATAAAGGTCGTCGATCGATGCAAAATCCACGTCGGGGTGAAGTCCGTTCAAAATTTGAAGTAAGGTTTCCATAATCTGTACTCCTATCTCAAAATAGTCATAATTATCTAATTTATATTATACCTTTTTTTCTATTCGTTGTCAATGTGAAATGGGAAGATTTTTAGAATTTTCAAGCATTTATTTACAGAATACGGGTGTAGTTTATTGTACATAAATGAACGTGCAACAATGAAGGGCTCCCTTGTGTAAAGGGAGCTGTCAGCGAAGCTGACTGAGGGATTGTTTTTATGCGTAAAAAGCTTTACAATCCCTCCGTCACGGCTGCGCCGTGCCACCTCCCCTTTACACAGGGGAGGCCTTTTGTAAAAAAACTCTACAAAACGACCAGCCGCACCCGAGGGTGCGGCTGGTTGGGTAGTGAATAGGTTAATCGGGTCCCTTTTCTCTGCAAATGACGCATTTGTCCAATCTCTCA
>JAZORZ010000055.1:0-14339 GCA_045656885.1 Eubacteriales bacterium | reverse complement strand
CGTTGGCTCGGGCCAATCAAAGAAGCCGCGGGTGCAAATCCTATCATTTCTGAAGATAGAAAACAGGACGCATCCTGTCGGACACGTCCTGTTTTCTATGGTCGGAGTGACTGGATTCGAACCAGCGGCCTCTTGGTCCCGAAGGGCGGTTTTGGAGTTTTTCTAACGATTTGCGACCGTTTCAGCCGCTTTCCGCACGGTGAATGATGCTCTTGTGTGCTCTTTTGTCCGCTGTTTCCATGTGCTCCGGATCTGACTATGGTCAAACATGTGGTCACTCTCACGGTGCAATTATTGAGGCGCAGAAAACAAAGAAAAAGTGTCCCTTAATGTTAAAACATATTTTTGCATGTTTACAATCAGATTGATTTTCAAGAGCAACCTTTAAATTATTGCTAAAAGCGAATATTTCAATACGATAATTAGGAAGTTATTCCTCATACTTTTTCATTAGTTCATTATGAGCTATCAAAAATTCTTTAATTCCATCAAACGTTTTATTCCTTTCATAGTAATCTTTGGACAGTTGATAATTATGTGAATGATCTAGTACGGAGATGCTTTCAATCTTTTTCATCACTTCACGTACAAAATTGGTTTGTTTATATTGATGCATGGTTTTTCATGATTCCTCCTGACGATAGTTGCTGATTTTGCAATATGCAAAAAGTTATAAGACGATTCAATATATAACTTAAATATATTTGCTCGCTTGCAGATTGAATAGCTCAGCATATTTTCCGTTCTGCTTCAACAGTTCAAAATGCGAACCTTGTTCAATGATATGACCGTCACCGATGACGAGTATCTTATCGGCAAGTGTTGTGTTGGAAAGACGGTGCGAGATGGTGACCGAGCTTTTTCCCTTGCTCAAGAGGTAGAGCTGTTCAAAGATTCTATCCTCCGAAATCGGGTCAAGCGCGGCAGAGGGTTCGTCAAGGATCATAAATTCGCTATCCTTAAAGTATGCGCGAGCAAGTCCTACAAGCTGCCATTGACCGCCCGAAAGGTCTTTTGCATTGTCGGCATAGTAGCGACCGAGAACACTGTCAAAGCCATTTTCCCAATCCTTAATGATCTCGCTCACACCGCTGATGTCGCAGGCCTTTTGCAGCTTTTCGTCGTTAAAGCGTTCATCAAAATCAGGGAGAGCGATGATCTCACGCAAAGGCAGTGCATATTGTACGTAATCCTGAAACAGTACGCCAAACACTTTGCGGACTGCATAAACGTCGTATTCCTTCAAATCAACGCCGTCGAGCTTGATGCATCCTTCCTCGGGATCATAAAAGCGGAATATCAATTTTACAATGGTGGTTTTTCCGGCACCGTTGAGCCCGATCAGTCCTACCTTTTCGTGCGGCTTGATGGTAAAGGAGCAATTCTTAAGCACGTACTGCTCCGCATTTGGATAGCGGAAGGATACGTTGCAAAACTCAATTTGCGGATTGCTCGAGGGCTGGAGTGTTCCGGTTTTCTCGATTTGGGGTTCAATTTCCATAAACTCCTGAAGCTCTATCAAGCGTGTGTTATCGTTGAGCAGGCGATTGATGCGGTTGGTTAAGGTCTGCGATTGACTGCGCAGGCGAGAGACCATATTGAGGTTGTATTGCAGGTCACCAATACCGATATATTTGTTTACAACGTCAAACACCGACACCGTCAGCACCAAAAATTCGCTGGATACGTTTACAATCATAATGACCGTGTTGATGATGCGGTGCTTGATATCCACATTTCGGTTGATGCGATACATCTTTAGCCAAAGCGCCTTATATTTATCGATGAAATAAGTTCCAATGTTATTCAGCTTAATCTCAAACTGAATGTTATTGTTAAAGAAGGTATCATGAAAATAATATTTCTTTCTGTTTTCACGCAGCTGCTCCTTTTCAATTTCCAACATGCGCTCGGTGTGGTGTTTGTTGTAGAGCATAAAAGGAATCAGAAGAAGGAGCGTGATAATTCCCAACCACCATTTGTAGGCGCAAACGATAATGAGCGTTGTTATCACGTTGATGGTTGCCGAAAGAATATCAAACACAAGCCAAGACATTCCCATCACCGTTCCTACATTGTTTCGGGCATGTCTTACCTTGTCTGCCATTTTGGCGGAATCGAAAAAGGCGAGATCCATTCGCGAGGTTTTATTCATCATGATCTCATCAAGATAAAATTTTAACTCATCTGTGTATCTGTCCTCCACATAGCCGTCAAAGCGCGCAAGCAAATGTGTTGTCAAAAGCAACACAAGGTAAACAACGAGACATACCACAACCCGTTGCCGGCTGTTTGCAAAGTCTACAATGCCGTTGAGTACCTCTTTCCAAAGCCAAAGATTCACTAGCGGAATGGCGGTGGTAGAGAGTAGAACCAACAGCTTTAAGGAGAAGTAGAATTTAGATGCCAAAAAGCAGGTCTTAATAGCAAACCAAACGTTTTTGAAGAGCCCGCCCAAAAAATCTTTTATTTTATTCATATCATTCCACCTCCTTCATCGTGTACTTTTCACGTTGCAGATTATAAAGCTTTGCATAGAGCCCGCCAAGAGCAACAAGCTCATCGTGTGAGCCCTCCTCGGTAATTTTACCGCCGTCAAGCACAATGATCTTGTTCGACATACGCGCACTGGAAATACGGTGCGAGATCATAATGCCTGTTTTGCCATCGGAAATGGCTTCAAAGTTTTTGAAGATCCTATCCTCGGCTTCGGCATCAAGCGCGGCAGATGGTTCATCAAAAATAATGATGGGCGCGTTTTTGAAGTATGCCCGTGCAAGCGCAACCTTTTGCCACTGACCTTTGGAAAGCTCTGTTCCCGTATCCGAAAAGCTGCGCGTCATATAGGAGTCAAGACCGTTTTCAAGCTTGGGCAAAATATCCTCATATACACCGCTTTGCTTTAGTACGTTTTCAATTTCTTCGTCATTTTCAAGGCGATCCAGGTCGGAGAGTGCAATGTTTTCGCGCAAGGTGAGGGAATACTGCACAAAGTTTTGAAAGAGCGCCGAGAAAAGCTTGCGCACGTCGCGCATATTGTAATCCGACATCGGGTAGCCGTTGATGAGGATTTGCCCCGATTCAATCTCATAAAGACCTAACATTACCTTAATAATGGTCGACTTTCCCGAGCCGTTGATGCCGACCAAGGAGAGCTTATCGCCTTTATTAAGCGTAAAGGAAACACCTTGGAGCACGTATTTGTTGGTGTGCGGATATTTGAAGTAAACGTTATCAAAGGTGAGAGATTCAAAGCCCTTGAGCGTGCGTCCGCCGCTCGTTTTCTCGGTTTTGATGCCAAAAAACTCAAACAGACGCACCATTCTGTTGGAGATCGACCAAAGTCCGTTGGTGATCAGCCACGTAATGCTTACAAAGGAAGAAGTAACACTACCCATAAATCCAATGTAAAGGGCTACGTCACCAATACCGATCGTGCCGCTGACGGCTTTGTAGATTACGTAAACAATAAAAGCGATCTCACCGCTGCGCATAAAGAGCTCAATACCCATTTTGCCAAGCGTTCCTTTTTTTGAGATGGCTTTGTTTGCTTTTACGTATTCGTTTCTTTCTGTATCGTAGCGTTCTTTAATAGCATCTGTCAGGTCATACATACGAATGTCTTTAGCAGGCCACGCATCGGTGAGCATCCAACGGTAGTAATGGAATTTGCGCAAGTCGGGCGCCTTTTCTTGGCGGAACTTATCCATTTTGTCGTCAAAGTACGCATCAAAAATGTTACCGGGAATGGTGAAAACCAAAAGCATAATTGCAAAGCCGAGCGAAAAGCCCGAAAGCGTTGCAAACGCCACCGAAAAGGTATAAACATGTGATGCGATACCGATAACGCGGAAGAAAAGGTTGAGGGCGGTGTACTCGATATAGCGCATATCATCTACCATATCCTTGCCGGCAGAGGAGTCAACAACGTCCATGGGTAGATCCGAAAGCTTTTCGATCATGCGACAACGGTACAAAAATTTTGCCTTTTCGTGAATGGTATCTCTTGTAAAGCTTTGTGCGGTCGAAAGCCCTTGATTGAGCACAATGGCAAGCCCATAGGCGATAACCACCGCCAGAATCTTTCCAACATCGGGTGCATCTGCCGTCAGCGCATCTAAAATATATTTGAGCAAGAACGCCGAGAGCAGGGGAAAGGACGTTGTAATGAGCGAGAGAGCAAAGTAAAGAAAGGTTAAAAACCTGCTTGACTCAAAGATGAGATTCCAAGAATAAGCGATTGATTTGGAAATAAGCTTTAATTTATTCATTGTGATATATCACCTCCATATTTTTATGTTATAACCATTTTATCATAATTTGTATTTTGCAGTCAATAATCCATTGGTTGAGTTTTTTCTCAATCGGCTATTGATATGGGGAAGTCAACTCAAAAAATCATCTGTTTGACATCCTAAAATGTGCGCCAATTGTGGAAAAAGGACAACATCGGGGCAACAAATGCGGTTTTCCCATTTGTAGACCGCCTGCGCGGAAACACCGATCAATTTTGCAAAATCTCTTTGCGAAATTCTGTTTTGCTCGCGGAACTCCTTAATTTTTTTTGCTATAATGATTTGATAAGTCGGAATCGTCGTAGCTATCACCTCCTGATAAAATCAATGCATTTCAATCGATATAAAATTGCTTGTATATCCTCGGGGCGCACGTATTCCATAACGCCCGATGAACCCCGAAATCCTGTTTGATGGATTATTTCTAGTCCCGAACGGTTCAGCTTTTGATACAGTCGTAGGACCGATTCCTTCAAACTGTTGTTCTGTGCGGTTTCAATTACTGTCAAATAGTAAATGAATGAAGAAATAAAATCAAGCTGACCGCGTGTGGCGTGCGGTATTACCTCGGGAACATTGACAACCTCGCTCCCGAGCTTGATGGTTGCATCATCCTTAATCTCAATATTTCTTGCAAGGCAAATCTTTTTCAGTGCAGTAAGGTTGGCCACTCGTGTAGTGGGGGAAAACAGCGGTGCTACTTTTGCATTTGCGAGAGTGTCATTGACATATTCACAAACAACAAAGTTTTCCACCAGAAGAACCCTATCTGCAATGCGGAAATATTCTCCCGATGCACCCACAACAATAATGGACGAAATGCCGTGTTTTTTATAAAACATTTTTGCATTATCGAGGAAAGGCGAAGTAGATGCGCTTTGGATGACCGAGCGCATTTTTTCATCCTTATACATAAAGTTGTTTGCACTGCGGTCTTCGTCAAACAGCATCAGACGGCATCCCGATTCCAAAGCTTCTGTTACCGCCGCCGCTTGAGACGTTGATCCACTTGCGTTATCGGTAGAAAAGCTTTCGGGCAAAATTGTTTTTACGGGGAGCTTTTTCAAAAAGAAAGAGATATCCGTGTTTTTGATGCTTCTCCCATCCTCTGCTTGCATACTCATAGCACTTTCGTCGGTAATCACATATTCGCGTCCGTCGCCAAGCACGTGATTGTAAACGCCTTCCCGCAGAGCTTCCAAAAGGGTGCTTTTTCCGTGGTATGCATCGCCTGTTATCAGCGTGATCCCTTCGGGAATCGCCATTCCGCGAACCGTTTGACCATTTGGCAGAAGAATGCCGATCTCCATAGATTTGGGAGAAACAAACGACACCGCACCTTTGGAATCTTTATAGTCTGTTTTGCCTTTTCGCGGGAGAACAGAGC
Organism: Eubacteriales bacterium; assembly: GCA_045656885.1. Taxonomy (GTDB): domain Bacteria; phylum Bacillota; class Clostridia; order Oscillospirales; family CAG-272; genus UMGS1865. The sequence continues at coordinate 8,657 of JAZORZ010000055.1, read as the reverse complement.
CGTTGGCTACAAAGGAAACATAACCGTTTTCCTTCAAATAACGGCGTATATATTCTTGGTTTTGCCATAACTGAACGGATTTTTCAAGAGATGCCACATCAAAGGTTGATACAAAATCTTCAAGCAATGCAGGAAGATTTTTTGCTAAAAGAAGTTTGAGTGCTTTTTCCGAAATGACTCCTTTTTTGCGACTGTTGAAGGACTCCTTTTGTGCTTGAGAGGAAAGTGCCAATGCACTTCCGCTTTGTGCCTTGATACCGAGCTGTGGATCTGCACGCTGTCCCGTGTTGTATGCCGTATTGTTGTACGGCAATTTTACTGTCAGGGTTATCGTTACGGTATCGTTGTTTACTTGCGCGACGGAGTTTGGCAATACTCGGCTTCCAAATTGATACACAAGGAAAAATCCTTTTTGTACGTTGGTTTCGGATTGCTGCATAGCGTCGTTTGCCATGTGTGCGGCAATCGAGAACTCGCGCATAATGTACGACGCCATTGCGGTTTTGTCAGAGGGGGAATATTCACAACCCCTCAAAATGCGATCGCTCGGTATTTCAATCGATACCGTAGCATATTTGAATTGCCCACCGTAAATGTTTCTGATATGATAGACAATTCCGCCTCGCTCGTATCTCCCGCACAGCTTTGTGTAGGCAGATACGGCTTTTTTGTCAAGTGATTTAATAATTTCGTTTAATTTTTGGATAAAAAAACACCTCCGAGAAATGATTTTTGATGTGTCGCCCCAAGGGCATAGATATAGAACACATTGTCAAACCATTTTTCGCAGGAAAAATAAAAACGGTATACCCGTCAGATATACCGTAAAAGATATTAGCCGATTTTATTCAAGCACGCCCAAAGGCGTCATGCAGCACTCGGCGACGCATGGCATCCGACAATGTATTCAATTGCAGTTTTCATAATCGTCGCCTCCTTTGGCATAAATTTGTATTTTCTACGATGTCAGTATATCACATTTCTTTGTGATTGTCAATAGCTTACAGAAAAGTTTTTATCAACCGTTGGTTGACGGTCATCACCCTTTACCATATGAATCTTTCGCATACGGTTAATCAGAGCCATCAGTTCCTGACGGCGGGGCAGGTCAAGGAATCTTTCGCAGGTCGTAAAGAAGGCAGAGTAGAGAAAATCAATGCCTTCTTCATCAATGCGCGCATACATATCGTTAATCTTCTTTTCAACATCGATTTTTCTGTCGGTGTTTGATATTTCCAAATAGCGCAACATAAAGCCGAGTGTATCGAGCTGACGGGTTGATACAATGTCATGTAGACCACGAACGTCGATCTTTTCGTCACCGATGATAACAAATCCCATATCCGAAACCGTAAGCTTTTCGGTGCCGCTCCCCTCGGGATAGGATGAAAAACGATCGGCATAAAGTGTTCGGCTTTGCTCCCAATTTGCCGACGCAGGCAGCTCGGTACTAACGTTATAAGAGTTGCAAATGCCTTTGGATTTTTCGGTCATGTCATGAATCAGGTAATCTTCCATCATATAAACCTTGTCAGCCACCGCAAGATACTCGCCGCTGCCACCGATTACAAGAATGGTAGAAACCCCGTGCGTTTTGTGCAGTTCATTTACACGATCGGTAAAGGGTGTGATCGGTTCCTTTTCAATCAGCTCCTTCATCATTCGGTCGCGGATCATAAAGTTGGTAGCACTGCGGTCTTCGTCAATGAGCAAAAGCTTAGCTCCGCAATCAACGGCTTCCATAATATTCGCCGCTTGCGAGGTCGAGCCCGATGCGTGATCGGTGGAAAAATCGCTGGTGTCACCGCCCGGCAACCACTTGATAAACGGAGAAATATTGACGTGCTTGACACTGCGCCCATCCTCTGCGGATATGGTGACCGCACTTTCATCGGTGATGCAAAGCTCGCGTCCATCACCGAGCGCGTGGTCATAGATGCCTGCCGAAATGGCATCAAGCAGGGTGGATTTGCCCGAATAACCGCCACCTGTAATGACAGTAACGCCCTTTTTGATTCCCATTCCGCGCACACCGCAAATTTCAATTTCATCATCAGGAGTGGATTTGAATGGAATGGCATCGAGCATTGGCAGATCTGTACCTTTTGCGCGAGGCAAAATACTGCCGTTTGCAACAAAGGCGCAGTAGTCACTCTCCTTGAGCCACGCACGAAGCGCGGACTGCTTCTTGGCAAGATCGATCGCTTTTTTCAGTCCTGCAAAGTCAAAATCTAACACAAAGCGGTCAACCGCATCGGGAAGATCGCGACACAGCATTTGAATGGTTTTGCGAAGCTTCTTTTTTGGCAACTGTACTTGCATACGAATGCAAAGACACATAATCGCCGGTCGGGCAACCCCATCCGTCAAAAGATACACGGTTGAACCCGAACCGTTTACATAGTCCTTTTGTTGGCAAAGTGCAAAATACGCAGTGTTTCTTGGGATGACCTCACCGCCCGGCGCGCAGAGATAATATTTGCCGTTCTCATCATCGGGACGGCTACGATTATAAAGCTCAGCATTCAGCTCGTCGATATATTTTTTGAAAGCACGCAAGCAGAAGTCTGCCTCAACGCTCTCGGTTGATTTGTCGGGAATGTCAATTCCAAGCGTGACACAAGGAATACTGATCAAAATAGTTGGTTTATCTTGCGCCAATTTATGAGTAGTCGATATTTCAAATCCAACGCTTTCGTTGTAATAAGTCGAGTTGTAATCTCCATAAGGCGGAATTGTCGGGTGAGCAGGATCAACTACCGTCATACTCCCCTCATACATTTCTTTGTATGTGGCTGTGTTGGGTTCCATAGATAACAGTTTGTTTTTTAATCTCTTCATGGGCATTGCCTTCTTTCTTTTTTAGTTCAAAAATGTTCGTAAGGGTGGGCATCATCAAAAAGTCCTCCTTCCTCTCATTGAATTTTCCGTTTAACTCATATTCGAGGGCTTTCCACGAAAAAAGCCCCCAAGAGGGGGCAAAAGCACCCCAACGGGTGCACAAAATCACAATTGTGCCAAAAAGATGTTTAGCAAACAAAAAGCACACCCGAAATCGGATGTGCAGGAAAAACGATATAAACCTGACATTCAGCATACTGCAGGCGATATATATGACATCCGATAAATATAAGTTCTCATCATAATAATCGCCTCCTTTGGCTAAATTTGTATTTTCTACGATGTCAGTATATCACATTTCTTTGTGATTGTCAACCATCTGCAAAAAAGTTTTTATCAACCGTTGGTTGGCGAAGCGTATGCATTGAGAAATGAGGGGATTTCGTGCGATGCGGGAATACACACACTTTCTCTATCAATGGTAGGGTAGGGGCTTGCTCCTCTCGCATATCACAAGCCCATGTCAGCCACCTTTATATAGGTATCGCGTTTCTGTATCAATCATTTTACTATGGACAAATTCATTTTTCTGTGATATAATAAACACAATAAGGAATTTATGCTTTGACTTGCTTGCCAAAGGAAGGTAGTAAAATGAAATTAAAAATTGCGATCTGCGATGATGAAGTGAACCAAATTGAATATTTATCGGGTGTGATTGCGACGTGGGCAAAAAAGAACCGCCATGCCGTCGAAGTGAAAACCTATCCCTCGGCAAAAGCGTTTCTTTTGGATTACGCCGAGGAAAAGGATTTTGATATTCTTCTTCTTGATATCGAAATGCCCGGAATGAGCGGAGTTGAGCTTGCCAAAGCAGTTCGCAAAGAGAATTCCACCGTGCAGATTGTCTTTGTTACGGGATACTATGAGTATTTCAGCGACGGCTTTGATGTATCGGCTCTGCACTATCTCATCAAGCCGGCAGACGAAAGAAAGCTGATGCCTGTTCTCGACCGCGCGGTCAGCAACCTGACCTATCGCCAAAGATCGGTGCTTCTCACCTCTCCCGAAGGAGACGTTAAAGTCTCACTTGCGGATATTTATTATGTGGAATCCGAAAACGTCCACGTCGCGGCGCATACTACATCGGGTGTTTATCGCTCGCGCATCTCCTTGGCAAAGTTTGCCGAGCAGCTTGACGAGACATTCATCAAGGTTCACCGTTCCTATATTGTCAATCTCAAATACGTTAAAAAGATCTCGCGCACCGATATTACAATGGTGAACGGGGAGCTCGTTCCCATCAGCCGCGGAATGTACGACGAGGTGCACGCCGCCTTGATTAAATTTTTGTGAGGATATGTATGTTATTTGATAAACTGATTGCAAAAAGAGTTGCCGCCGCAGAGGAAGAGATCCTCAAAAAGCACTACGCCGAAGTGGACAATATGTACCGCAAAATGCGCGGTTGGCGTCACGATTACAGACACCACATTCAAACAATGAAGGTACATATGCAAAACGGCGAATATGAGGAAGTCAACCGCTTTCTCGATATGCTTGACGACGACCTGACGCAGGTTGAGACCGTTATCAAAACGGGCAACCGCATGGCGGATGCGATTCTGAACAGCAAGCTCTCCATTGCCACCGCAAAGAATATAAAAGTAAAAGCCGAGGCGCGTATTCCCGTGTCTCTGTCGGTATCGGAGCTTGACCTTTGTATCGTCCTTGGCAATCTGCTTGACAATGCCATTGAGGCTTGTTCATCTCTCCCCGAAGAGGAGCGTCTTATCCGCATCTATATGGAGATGAAAGGCAACTACCTCTATCTTTCCGTTACCAACACCGCGGAAGGAAAGAAGAAGCAAAGCTTCAAAACAACAAAAGGCGAGGGACACGGCTTTGGTCTTGCTCGCGTTGATGCCATCATTAAAAAATACGGTGGATATTTGACACGCGCAAGTGAGGACGGAGCATTCTCCACAGAGGTCCTTTTGCCGCAATAAAAACAGAAAAAGTGCAATTCGCATCAAATTTTGAGCATTTGACAACAGATTGCACTTTTTTGTAATTTGCTATGATATAATGCAGACATCCAAAACAAATAGGAGGTCAACATGAGTTCAAAAACGAAAGTTCCTAAAACCAAGCCCAAGTATTCAAAGTTCGGTTGCTTGGTTTGGGCAATAAAAAATCTGTGGAAGCTTGATAAGAGATTTGTTTTCTTCATCTTCGCAGCAGTGCCGATAGCTATTATCTCGCCTCTTGTCAGTTCATATTTTTCAAAGTATCTTATTGACAGTATTGGCGCAGGAAAGCCTTTTTCGGAACTTGCGTGGATTGTCGTCTTTTTTATTACGGCAAGTATTACGCTTGGTATTATAGATAGCTTTATTCGTACCCGTCGCGGGTCAAGACGTTATTACCCCACCACCGTCTATCAAACAGAAATGGGATACGAACAGGGTTATAAAACCGATTACGAAAACACCGAAAAGCAGGATTACAAAAAGATAAGCGGATATGCCTGGAGAGATGCAAGTAGTGGAAATTGCGCCTTGGAGTTTATATGGACGGATCTTTCCGGTGCGCTGATTCACCTTTTGGGTATCGCTACTTATGCATCGCTGCTTGCCTTTATCAACCCTATTGTGTTTGTTGTTGTTATCATAGTATCCATTCTCTCGTATTTTACCACTCTGTGGCAAAACAAATATTATGAAAAGCACAAGCATCTGTGGGAAAAGGAAAGCAGAAAAGCAGGATATCTCGGAGGACTTTCCGAAAACTTGCAGGTAGCAAAGGATATTAAGCTTTACGGGCTTGAATCATGGCTCAACAAAATGATGAGCGATTATCGTGCTCACATTATTATGTGGAATAAACGATGCCGTTTGCGTGGTCTTTGGGCATCGCTCCTTGCAGGGCTTATGACGCTGATACAAAACGGCGTTGCATACGTTGTGCTGATCGGTATGTTGCTTGCGGGAGATCTTTCCGCCGGTGATTTTGTATTTTATTTTGGTATCGTTGGCAGCGTTGCGGGCTTTCTTCACGGTATTGTAGGAGATGTAGCAAAGCTGAACAAGAGAGCCGATAAGATAGCATATTACCGTGAGTTCTATGATTATCCAAACAAGTTCAACCACGGTAAAGGATGCGAATTGCCTACGGAGGCAGTTACCATCGAACTGCGAAACGTTTGGTACAAGTATGACGGTGCCGAGGATTTTACCCTCAAGGGCATCAATCTCACCCTGCAAGCAGGTGAGAGCTTGGCGCTTGTCGGTGTCAATGGCGCAGGTAAGACGACCCTTGTCAAGCTGATTTGCGGATTTTACAGACCTGCCAAGGGTGAGATTCTGGTAAACGGCAAGCACATTGATGAATACAACATCGAAGAATACTACTCGATGATCTCTGCCGTATTCCAAGAGATCCGTCCCATTTCTTTCACACTGTTTGAGTTCGTTGCAAGTGCAGACCTTGACCGACCCACCGCAAGAGAGGATGCCATATCCGCAATGAAGGATTCGGGCATTTGGGAAAAGGCCGAGAGTCTTGCAAACGGTATGGATACCCACCTGATGAAGGGGATTTATGATGATGGTGTTGATCTTTCGGGCGGCGAAATGCAAAAGCTCGTGTTGGCACGCGCCATCTACAAAAACGGCAATATGCTTATTTTGGATGAACCTACCGCTGCACTTGATCCCATTGCGGAAAACAAGCTCTATCTACAATACAGAGAGTTAACACGTGGAAAAACCTCTGTTTATATTTCCCACCGATTTGCAAGTACGCGCTTTTGTGACCGCATCGTCCTTTTGGAAGGCGGCGTGATTACCGAAAGCGGCACGCATGAAGAACTGATGAAGCAAAACGGACAGTACGCCTATATGTTCGGGGTACAGGCAAAATACTACAAGGAGGGCGAGATCAATGCGTAAAAACAGTATCACCTTACGAGCGCTAAAGCTCTACCACTCCTTTAACAAAAAGTATTTTCCAACATCTTTTTTGCAGATTGTTTTCAGTTCGATATCTCCGTATTTCAACCTATGGATGTCTGCCGAGATCGTAACCGCCCTTTATGAAGGTAGGGGTAAAAAAGCCATTTTCACTCTTGTGGCTATTACGTTGCTTGGAAATCTTTTCGTACACATCATCAGCACTTTGCTCAGCAATATGGTCAGTTCACAATTTGAAAAGCTGAACAATAATGAATCATTGGCATTCAACAGAAAAACTCTTTCTCTTGATTATGATAAATTAGAGGATCCCCAAATTCGTATACTGAGGCGAAAAGTCAAAGAAAATGCCTACATTAACGGCTATGGCATCACATATATGCGAAATTCGGTCAATCGTCTAATGTCGAGTACTGTTAAAATCGTATTTTCATTGATTCTTTTCATTGAAATGATTACAAAGATGGCAGCCGTCGGATTTCATTGGCTTGGTCTTTTGTTTGCGCTTGGAATGATTTTTCTTACTGCCTTACACTATGTTTATGGATTTAAGCGAGGTAGTATAGTTTCAAAACATAACAAGAAAATCGGCGATCTGATGCTTGAAGAAAACAGAATAAGTAGAGGAATGAACAGTACGGGAATGGACGACAGAATCTATCTTCAAGCAGATATGATACGCAAGCTGAGCGAAAAGATGAACAGAGATCATTTGAAGGTGTTTTCCGAATCAAACAGTTTAGATTTCAAATTGTCTGTGCCCAATCTTTTTTTAACATGGTCAAGCACGCTTTTCAATTATCTGTTGGTTTGTTTTTATTGTGCCATGGGAGCGTTTCCTGTAGGTAACGTGATTAAATATACAGGATATCTTGGACGTTTTATGGGCGATCTCAATGCTCTTTTAGATACTTTGTTCCGCTCCTTCAAGGAAAACGAGCAATTCCTAAAACTATATTTGGATTATTTCGATATCCCCAACGATATGTACCAAGGCACGCTTGCCGTAGAGAAGCGTAGCGACAAGAAATACGATGTGGAGTTCCGCAACGTCAGCTTCAAATACGCGGGAAGTGAAAACTATGCTTTGAAGAATGTCAATATGACCTTCAAGGTAGGCGAGCGTCTTGCAGTTGTCGGAATGAACGGTTCTGGAAAAACGACCTTCATCAAGCTGATGTGCCGTCTATATGATCCCACCGAGGGCGAGATATTTATGAATGACTTTAACATTCGCAAATACGATTACCGCCAATATCTCGATCTTTTCTCAGTCGTTTTCCAAGATTTTTCGCTCTTGGCTTTGCCGCTTGGCAATAACGTGTCATCAGCCGAAACATGGGATGCAGAAAGGGCAGAGAGATGCTTGCGCGGCGTCGGTCTTGGCGAGCGTTACGACACGATGCCCAAGGGACTGGAAACGCCGATTTACAAGCACTTTGACGATGAAGGCGTAAACGTATCGGGCGGAGAAGCGCAAAAGATTGCACTCGCTCGCGCACTTTACAGAGACGCTCCCTTTATCATTCTCGATGAACCAACCGCCGCCCTCGACCCCATCGCCGAGGCAGAGATCTATTCCAAGTTCGACGAGATCGTTGGCGATAAAACAGCCATTTATATCAGCCACCGTCTCTCCTCTTGCCGCTTCTGCGATAAGATCGCGGTATTCGATAAGGGCGAACTCGTCCAGCTCGGCTCTCACGAAGAGCTCCTCGCCGACCAAAACGGCAAATACTACGAGCTTTGGACGGCACAGGCACAGTATTATACCAAATAAAAAGCAAAATATAATAACAAAAGCCAACGCGCTGCGGGGCGCTTTTTTGTCTCTCCCCCGCG
>JAZORZ010000054.1:0-8209 GCA_045656885.1 Eubacteriales bacterium | reverse complement strand
TCCTAAGACCGCGGCCTCCGACTTAACCGTTGGATATTTGGAATATATCTTTGATCAGGCAAACAGCGAGCGTGAAGAACCCGTAGAGGTTGAAATCATCTTTTGCACCGAGCCTGACCAACTCATCAAAACCGAATCGATGCGCTATATATACTACACCGCGCTGTCACTGCAAAAGCAATTCCCCGAAACCATCAAGGTTTCTTGGCGCGACGTATGGAGCAACCCCTCCTCGGTAGATATGTACCGCAGCACCTCTTATTCCACCATTTATTCCAGCAACGTTATCGTTGCCAGCGGCACAGAGTTCCGTGTCAGCTCGGCGCGTGCCTTCTACACCTACGATTCCGAATCCAACACCGACGTACCGGTCGGTTATAACGGACAAAAGCAATTCGTCAAGCAAATTCTTGACGTTACCGGTGCCGAGGCCCCCATCTGCTGCCTGACCGTTAACCACGGCGAGCCCTTTGCACAGCTGGATTTGAATGACCGTGCAAATTGGCCCGAATACAGCGAGTTTATGAACGTGATCGAAGGTGCGGGATATGAGATCCAATACCTCAATCTCGAAACCGACGAGATCCCCGAAAACTGCCGCTTGATCCTGACCTTTGATCCCCAAACCGATTTCGTCTCCGCGTTTGGCAACGAGAACGTAACGCTCTCCGAAACCAAAAAGTTGGATGCATTTTTGGATAAGTCCTATTCCTTTATGGTGTTTATGGATGCTGACACGCCCCATATGCCCAATCTTGAGGAATATCTGACCTTCTGGGGTATTGAATATCAACGTGCCAACGGACAGAACGCAAACGGCGAGACCGTAAAGGGCAACTATGCCGTTACCGATGCCGCAAACGCACTTGACGGAACGGGTAATACCTTTATCGGTCAGTATCCCTTTGGCAGAGGCATCGGAGCCGCCGCAATGAGTGATATTGTTGCCGCAGGCACCCAACCCAAGGTTATTTTCGGCAATGCCATTCCCGTTGCATTTTCTTCCACCTACGACCGCGGCTACGTTATGGCAGATGAGGAGAGCGGCACTCCCGCTTACACCTATGCATACGCAAGCCGTGACGGTTGGAACCGTATGATCTACGACGTCTTCCGCGCGGGAACGACCCAAAACCCCGCTAACTACTCGGTTACAAGTGCAGGCGAGGTCCTGACCGATGAAAACGGTGTTCCTATGGGTGGTTCGGGTGTGTTCAACGTAATGACGATCTCCGCAGAGCGCCGCACCGTGGGTGAGGGTATGGGTTATACCACCGTTAATCAGCCATCCTTTGTTTGTGCGGTCGGTTCTACCGAGTTCGCAAAGAATGCGCTCCTTGGAAGCACCTCTTACGGCAACACCGACGCGCTGCTTTCCATTTTGCGTTACGTGGGCAAGGAAGTCAACCCCGTTGGTCTTAGCTTCCTCGCACTTTACGATATGCAGATCGATGAAGCACAGCACATGCAAACAGATAGCACCACGGGTGTTACCTCTGTGGCACGCGGCATTATTACAACCACGGTCATTCTCACCGTACTGCCCGCTCTGACCATGACGGTTGCAGGAGTGGTGGTGCTGGTAAGAAGAAAAACGCGCCAATCCCGTGCGTAAGATTTAAACAAGCAGGTTCAAGAGAAAGGGAATACAAAAAACCAATGAAAACAGGAACCATTATCAACCTTATATTTGATGCCAACCGCGGCAGTGTATCTACTCTGAGTCGCGAGGGCGTTGTGGGCGAGCCCTTTGGAAAGCTCCCCACGCCCACGCGGCGCGGATATACCTTTGGCGGCTGGTATAACGGTGACGCGCCTGTCACACCCGATACGGTGATCGAAGCCGACGGAGACGTTCGTTTGGTCGCACATTGGGAAAAGGCGGCACACACCACCGATAAAAAGCGCTCGATGCTCAAGCGTCAAAAGATAGCCATTGTCGCTCTTGCGGCGGTTGCGCTTGTCCTGATCGTTACCTTTGTCATCGTGTCGCAGCTCATCGCCATTTATTCTTTTGTCGATACCTATACGGTCGATGGCGTGGAGTACAACGACAAATACTACGTAAAGCGTCATGAGGGCGTGTATAAGCTCTTTGATAAGGACGGCAACCTGATGGATACCAACGGGGTGCTTGACACCGTCTTTGTAGCAAGAGGAAGCGGAAACGAATACAAGATCGATCCCGAAACGGGCAAGCACACCTTGCGCGCAACGGTAGACGCCGAGGACGGTGAATATTCCTCGGGTACCGTTCTTTTAATGTTCCCGCAGGTTCGCTCCGAGTATCTCTATTCTATCGAAATGAAGAACGAGCAGGGGGGCGATTATACCATCTACCGCACCGCAGACGGAATTAAGGTAAAGGATTTTGAAAAGACCTCTCTGGAGTTCGATCAGGATCTTTTCGCACAGCTCTGCTTCTCCTGCGGCTATATGCTTTCCAACCGCAAAATGAGCGAGCACTCCACCGATCCTCTCATTCCTCGCACCGAGGACGGCAGCATTGATTATTCTGTTTACGGTCTTGACACACCGCAGGCGACCTACACCATCAGCGGTATGCTCTTCAAAAAGAATGCCGATGGTAGCGATATGTATAAAAACGGCAAATACGTGATTGATTACGACGAGAACGGCAACCCCAAGCCCGACCCCGAAAAGACCTACACCGTTCACATCGGTGATGCTATTCTTTCGGGTGGCGGATATTACGTGCGCCTTGAGGGCAGAGGTTCTGTTTATATCGTTACCACCGACTATATCAAGACCACCGTTCTTCAGCCCATCGAAAACCTGGTAGTGCCGCGCGTGGTATTCCCCGTATCGGTTACCTATCACAGCATGGGCAAGGATTTTGTTTTGGGTAAGATTGACGACTGGACAAAGGATACAAAAGTTGATCTCGAAACCATCGTTGCCTTCACCTACTCCGAACTTGAGGAGCGTGTGAACACCACAAACTCCACGCGCCCCTATCTGCCGGGCATTAGCGTTATGTCGGGATACAACATCAACGAAAACAGCGCTATTTCGGTGTTTGAGACCTTCTATTCTATCGAGGCGATCGCCTGCCGACGCATCGGCTTAAATGCCAAAACCATGGCAGAATTCGGACTTGATAAAAACGTGTATTACCTCACATACAAGACCTTTAGCGGCAACTATGATGCGGAAACGGGCGACAAGCTGTACGTTGACAATGAGCTCTTCATCAGCCAAAAGACCGAGAACGGCACCTATTACGTAGCCGCCGTTCCCTTTGATATGATCGTGGAAGTAGATCAATACTACCTCTCCTTCCTTGAGTGGGATTATATGAAGTGGTATAACGAGGCGTTCATCTTCCATAACATTGCCTACGTTCGCGATATCAAGTTTGAATTCAACGGCAAGGCATTCAATCTCCCCGAGGATAAGATCTACGATTTCGATTTAGACAACTCCCTGAGCTATGCCTACTATATGAACGAAAAGGGCGAGTTTAAGGCAGTCAACCTCAAGGAGGGCAAGGTCTATATCGAGGGCGGCAAAAAGGTTTACCTACGCAAGGGCGTATCCTACGACATCATTACCGAGGTCAATCTCGATACGGTAAGGGTTGTCAGCTACAAGGATATCATTCTTGACCCAACGCTTTCGGGTGTTGTTTACGTTCCCGAAAATTACTATTATGTCAAGGACGGTGAAAATGTAAACGTTTCTCCCGATTACGTCACCAAGGTCATCGAATATGATGTCGAGCGTGACGAAAACGACAAATACGTTGGCGGAAGGTATTATTACGTTAACCTCGTAACAGGCGAGCGTATTCGCGTCAACCGCAGCTTCGGCGATCCCGTTTACTGCTACGAGCATAACGGCAAAATATACGAGGCAACACTTGGCATTACCGCATCGGGTCTTTTGGTCTCTTGCAACGGCAACCTGCTGGATTACAACATTTCCAACTCGGGCATGGGTGACTCGGGTGTTACCGAGTACGAGACCGTTACCGCCACCGACAACTTCCGCAAGCTGCACATGCAATTGCTTTACTTCTCGCTGGTGGGGGACGTTGACCCCGTTGAGTTCCGAGAAAAGATGGGTATGAGCGTTGAGGAATATCTTGCAAGTGAGGCGAAAAAGCCCATTGCAACCATTTCCACGCACGTTGAGGACTATGCAAGAGCACTCAACGGCTACACCTACTACAACGAGAACGGCGAAGAGGTCCGTTACTACGACGAGAACACCTCGCAGTATTTCGTCTATAACTTCTATCAGTACTCCGATTGGAAGGTTCTTGTTACCGTAGAGCTCTTTACCAAGAATGAAAACGGTGAATTTGTTACCAACTCCCCCGACGGAGTGGTTGGCAAGTTTTATGCATCTACCGCTATTTTGGAAAAGCTGGTAGGTGACATCGACCGACTTCTGAATGAAGAATTGATCGACTACGCAACGAAGTATTAAACAAACAAAAAGGGTACTCTGCCACGGCGGAGTACCCTTTGCTTGTGTGCGGTTTTATTGGTCACGGTTCAAATTTTTGATAAAGTCGATCAGTTCTGCGTAACTGCCTTGCGGATAGGACGAGATATCCGCGCCCTTGGAGTTGAGCAAGCAATCGGTCAAGAGAAATACGCGCGCGCCGAGCTGTTCGGCGATCATATCCTCGGCTACGTCATTGCCAACCATCAGGCATTCCTCGGGGCAAACGCCCATTTTTTGCATTACGTCACGGTAATAATCGAGGTTTGGCTTGCAAAAGCGGGAGTTTTCGTAGGTGGTGTAAAGTTCAAAATCAGAGGTCGAAAGTCCCGCCCAAGCAATGCGACGCTCGGTTGCCATTGCAGGAAAGATGGGATTGGTTGCAAGGGCTATGCGCAAGCCACACGCCTTTGCGGTATCAACGATCTCGCGCGCTGCAGGTGTGTAGCCGCAAGAGGACTGTGCTTTGTCGAAATCCTCGCGGTAAAAGGCGGCAAAGTATTCCTCGTCCTCTCTTGCGGGCTTGCCGTAGGCGGCCTCAAAACCCTGCCAAAAGCGTTCCTCGTTGGTTACCTCGCCATTGTTTTTGACCATTGCGGCAGTTCCTTGCCAAATGGAGTCGATCAGCTTTTGCGGCTCATAGCCGTGGGGAGCGAGGCGGCGGGCAAGTCCGCCAAAATATGCTTTGATAAATACGTTCTGATCCATCGGCAACAGCGTGCCGTCAAGGTCAAACAATACGGTCGTTATTTTCATACGGTCTCCTTTTCTTCTTTGGCGGTTTCGGGTGCCACGTCGGGCGAGATATCCTCGTCGTTGGGCGTGGTTTTTAAAAAGTGAAGCATAAAGGGAATGGATAAAAGTCCCGTAATCACGTCGGCGGAGGGCTGTGCCAACTGAATGCCCGTAAGACCAAGGAGATGATGCAAAATGAGAAGAACGGGAATAAAGATCGCACCCGAACGCAAAAGCGAGAGCAGAGATGCGATGCCCGCACGGCGAATGCTCTGGTAGAGCATGTTGACGGGCACGGAAAGAGAAAGGAACAAAATACCGACGGTTGCATACCGCAGAGCGGGAACACCGATCTCGCGCACCTCAGGGTGCTCTTGGAAGAGATAGACGATGGGCTCTGCAAAAATGAAGCCGAGAGATGCAAGAATGGCCAACATACAAAAGCCAAACGAGGTGGTAAAGATCAAGCCCTTTTTCACGCGGCGATATTTCTTTGCCTGATAGTTAAAGGATGCCACGGGTTGAAATCCCTGACCGATGCCAAGACCCACGAACATAACCAGAGAGGAGAAGCGGTTTACAACGCTCATGGCGGCAATGGCTGCATCTCCAAAGGGCTTTGTCAAATTGTTGAGCAGTCCGCCCGAAATGGAGTTCAAGCCCTGACGGATCAGGGAGGGGAAGCCCACCTTGCAAATGCCGAGATACTCACGCACATCGCGGCTGATCGCACGCAAAGAAATGGTGCTTTGCGCCATACGTAGGTAGAGATACAAAAGAATACAAAAGCTGATCAATTGTGAGATCGCGGTTGCCATTCCGGCACCGAAAACACCGAGATTGCATACACGTATCAATAAAAAATCGCCAAAAATGTTCAAAATGCCGCCGGTCGTCAAGCCGATCATGGCATAAAATGCCTTGCCCTCGTAGCGCAGATTGTTGTTGAGTATCAGCGAACCGATCATAATAGGGCAAGCGGTCAGCACCCAAAAGCCGTAGTCGCGCGCGTATGGGAGAATGGTCTCGGTGCTACCCAAGAGGCGGAGCAGGGGATCAAGACAAAGAAGTCCGCTAACCGAGAGGATCAGTCCCACACCAATGCCCGTAAAGAACGCGGTGGAAACATAGCGCGTAGCACTTTTGGTATCTTTATCCGCCAGTGCCTTGGAAACGAAGGTTCCCGAGCCGTGACCGAGCATAAAGGCGATGGCTTGAATGATGGATTGCAGGGTGAACAGAATGCCCGTTGCCGCCTGCTGGCTCTCTCCGAGAGCACCTACAAAATAGGTGTCGGCAAGGTTGTAAATGCCCGTGATGAGCATAGAGATCGTTGTGGGGATTCCGAGACCGATGATCAGCCGTGCTATGGGTGTTTCGGTCATTTTTTTGTAATAAATATCTGCCTGTGTCATAGAATGCTCCTGCCTTTTAATCAACTCCCATTATACAAAGATTTCAAGAAAAAATCAACGTCAAAATGTAAATATTCTGCTTTGATCCGACAAAGTCGGCAAAAATCCGCAAAAAGAAGCGGAATTTGAAAAAACCAAGTAAAAAAATTGGTGTGAACCCTTGACAAAAGCCCTCTGTTCGTTGTATAATAAGACGTAGGAATGAACTTTTTTGAAAGGGGTTATACTATGGGTTCTACTGTTCTTGAATTTCTCGGCACCGGAAATATTCCGAAGGCCTTGATTTGGGTGACCGAAAAGCTGTCTGCTTTTGCAGCAAGCATTAAGATCCCCGCTCTCGTTATGTTTATTTTGGGCGCACTTGTTGCAGCTTTTATCGGTGCAGTCGGTTATAAATGCGTCAAATTGGTTTGCGCTGCCGGCCTTGGCGCTGTGGGTTATGCAATCGGTTATGCTTTGGTAAATTTTGCAAATGGCAGATTCGGTTGGAAGATTCCCGGTTTTGTTGGCATTATTGTAGGCATTGTTTTGCTGGGTGTATTGGGCTTTTTGGCATTCAAAAAGGTTGCATTCGCACTCTATGGCGTCATTGGTGTTACTGTTTTCGTAGTTACATACTTTATGTTCTCCAATTACGTTATCGCACTGGCAATCGCTATTGTTGTAGCAATGATTTCCTTGTGTGTTGTTCGTTGGGCAACCATTATTACCACATCCTTTATTGGTGGTTTTACCCTCATCACTATGATTTGGGCTGCTATTCCTCAATTTGAGGCCCTCAATTTCAATGCCGGTATCACTGGTGAGATTATTGCAATCGTTGCATCTGTGGCGTTCATGGTTATTCAGCTTGTTACCACCAAGCCCGCCAAGAAGGTAGCACAAGGACCCAAGAGAGTGAAGATCCGCCGCGTATTTGACGGTTGGTAATACGGACTGTCATAATTTGCGCAGAACAAAAGCCACACTTAGGTGGCAACTCGAATTTTAATTCAATTTCAAGCACACTCTTATAAGATGAAACCCGTCGAGAAAATCGACGGGTTTCTCCATTTTTATGTGTGGCTTTTTAGACGCGCTCGACCTCTCTGCCGTACACTCGTACGGCGACGATAGGCCGATCACGTCTTCTGCATCGAATTCTGACAGTCCTACGGACTTTGGGTTTGCGCAGAACAAAAGCCACACTTAGGTGGCAACTCGAATTTTAATTCAATTTCAAGCACACTCTTATAAGATGAAACCCGTCGAGAAAATCGACGGGTTTCTCCATTTTTTATGTGTGGCTTTTTAGCCACAATCGGCTTTTTTGACAAAATAAAGAAACTTTTTCAAAAAATAAAAAAACTTTATCTTTTTTTGCAAAAGGGCTTGCAATTTGCTCAAAACTATGATATAATATTGAGCGTTGCAGAAATGCATACAGGGGTATAGCTCAGTTGGTAGAGTACTGGTCTCCAAAACCATGGGTCGTGGGTTCGAGTCCTTCTGCCCCTGCCAAAACAAAAAGGTCGCCAATCGGCGACCTTTTTGTTTTGGCAGGAGCAGAAGAGAGGAAAAAGCACGTGCGAGGCGAAGCCGAGCCG
>JAZORZ010000053.1:0-55490 GCA_045656885.1 Eubacteriales bacterium | reverse complement strand
CTACACCAAGGATGCACAAGCAGGCAACTGCCTCACCCCCTACTTTGTTTTCAAGGATAACGACAACTCCATCGCTCGCCGTCACCAAGGCGTTTCGATGTTTGGTGAAGATAAGGCGTTCAACCTCAACAGCCACGTTTTCAATGGCAGTGCAAAGGGCGCATACCTTACCGTAAGATACAGCACCGCTAAAAAGGCAGCTGCTGACGTTCCCGCAGTTGTTGGCTCTATGCTGGCACAAGGCGCGTTCTACGCCCTCACCGCACTTGCAGGCGCAGGTATTGGCGTTGGCGGAACCGTCCTTTTGCAAAACGCAAAAAAGAAAAAGAAGGAAACCGAGCTCGCACCCGAAGATTCTAACTGAATTACAAGGAAATAAATTGTATGAAAAATAAACTGCAAAAAATTTTTAGACGAATTCTTTGCGTTATTCTCACCCTTTCCATGCTTGCCGCCCTTGCCATCAATGCATCGGCGGAGTCGGCAGAGGCACAAACGCTCTACCTCAAGGACGTTCAGCTCATCTACGCCGAGAGCAAGAGCGAGGCACAGGCACAAGTCCCCCGTGGATACAAGCTGCTTGACTACGACCTGAACAAGGGTGCAGATACCGACTATCAGGTTTACTTTGCGTATACCACAACCACCAACCCCTCCGAGGCGATCACCGACATCAAAATGATGAACATGAACGGCGGCTTTGTTCTTTCCGACTACGAGGAGCAAATGCAAAACGTTCAAGAGAACGTCAAAAAAATGGCGAACGACGTTAAGACCTCGGTAGAAATGTTTACCCAAAGCTACCAAAAGGGTAGTTACGGTGCCATGGCAGCGTACCGCGCGCTTTCGGCATTTACCGTAGACGAGGCAGACAACCAAAGTCTTGCCGATTATCTCCTTTACGGCAACCCCGACGATGCGTTTTATGTCAAGCTGCTGCTCAACGCTCACCAAAATATCATTTCGTCCATTCTCTCTGCCCTTGCCATGGCGGTGCAGGGAGAGCCGGGCGACACCTGGCTCGACCGCCTTGCAAAAATCGAGGATCCCTATGAGTGCTACGATCCCTCCTACTGGGAGGATTCCGAAGTTCTTTGGGAGCACTTCAACGGATTTTACGACGTTTACAAGACCATCGACCACCGTCGTTATGACGATGGCAACGGCGGCATATTCATTCCCCAAGAAGGGGATCTGCCCCCCGTTGATATCAATCCCACTCCCGAGCAACCCGACATTGCCAACAACGGCGCCGAGGTGCTTTACGAAATCGCATACAGAGTGCTGGGGCAATACTCCTTTGGCACGGGCGAAACCGTTAGCGAGTGGCTTTTGAGTGATTATGTTTTTGAGGACATGTACTTTGAAAACTTCTACTGCTTACTCGAGGTTCTTACCCCCGAGGAGCTTGCCATGATGCGCCTCTGCGGCCCCCTTAATATGATCCTTGCAACCGGCATGGATTCCGGTGTTTATAAGGATTACCTCAATAGCATGGACGAAATTACCGGAGGAAAAGCCGTTTGCTCGATTTGGGCAGGCGTTAACGTTGATCTTTTCCGTTCCTCCATCGGTATCACCGACGATGCGGCACGCAGAATTGCCGAAACCGAGTTTGAGCAAGGACTGAACAACGAGGGTGACGACGGTATGGATGCCGCCCTCAAAACAGCCGGCTTGATTGCGGCTTGCGGTCTTGTTGCCGCCGGCATTGGTTTTACCGTTGGCAAAATTGCAGGCGCATTTATTAGCGCCAGTCTCAGCAATGCAATTCTGGTATCCATCTCATTAAGTGCCAAGGCAGTTGTTGCCACAATATTCGGTGCCCTTGCCACTGCGGCAGGCGTTGCAGCAATTGTGGTAGCCCTTGTTGTTGCAATCGTATTCCTTGTCAACTGGATCATTGAGTACTACAAGGAAACCCACCCCACGTACACCGAAATTCCCGAATATATGTACGATTTTGTCAGTGACGGATCGGGCAACAGTCAGTTCATTCTTTACGAGGGTGTCCGCTTCCAAGACGGAAGAGTTGCCGACGTAAACGTATGGGAGGGCAAAGAGTGGCACGCTATGTACGTCTCCCACGATAAGGCGGCAGGCGCACCCATCGAAGCGGATTTCATTGTCAGATACGGTGACGGTCATATTGATAAGAACTATGCAGGCCTTGCAAACTTTGGCTATGCAAACGCCGAAAACCTGAACCACTACGATTTTGACGATGACGTAAACGGCGTACACGTAACCTACCGTCAAAAGGACCTCACGGGCGACTATGCGCGTGGCGACTATCTTACCGACGTTCATCTCTTCAGCGGTGAGGATGCCGAAAAGTGTAAGCTGGCGCTGAAAAATAAAAGATACGTTCTTTATGAGCAAAACCTTACCCCCAACTCGGATTACGTAACCTATCTTGGCTACAAAACAAGCAACAACGCAAGCCTTGCGCTCACCGATATTCGCGTAGCATACAACTACAGCGAAACGGAATATGCCGCAGGCGGTGGCGCCTTTACCTATGCGGCAAGCGGAAGCGCAGGGGAAGGAAAGCTTACACTTTACACCTCCAGCATCGGCTTGTTCGGCACGCCGATCCGTTCTGATTTCTTGATTCTCAACGATCGCAATGCCCCCGCCGGCTACGAGCCCGTAAACCTCTTTAGCGGCGGCCCCGCCATCAACCTCAACTTGGAAGATGACGGCCCTGATATCGCAATCGATAATCCTTTCTATTTCTATTTCCTTCCCAGCGTAACCTACACAAGCGGTCCCGAATATCTTGGCGGCATTTCCTTCATCTACGAAAAAGCCGTAAAATTCCAAGAGGACAACGGTCTTGGCGGTGTGGAACGCGCAAGCCAAAAGCTTGGCTACAAAATTCTTCACACAACCACCAGCAAGAAAAATCTTGAGGGCGCTTTGGTTTATACAACCACCCATAACCCCTACCGTGCAATTTACGGCATTACCGCCCTGCAGGGCAGTGAAACACTGGGTCGCGCTTTTTCCGAGACCATCTTCTCCGACGGCGTAGGTTACTCTCTTACCAAACGCTTTGTTGTTACATCCGACGAAGGTCTTGCCCACGAATATTATGGAGATGCCACAAACGATGCACGCCTCTACACGGCAGGCATTTATAATGGCGGCACGCCCATTCTCGTCTCCGATCTTTATGTATCTACAGATCGAAGCACCATTCCCGAGGGCTTCGCTCCCGTATCGGCTCGTCTTTCCAGCGATAACCGACCGGTAAATTTGGCAAGAGGATTTTACCAAAGCATTCAATCCTCCCGTCCCGGCGGTCAGCCGACGGTCTATTCCTTCGATCCCTTCTACCTGTATGTTCGCGGCGAGGGATACAAAGAGGGCAATTACGTTACCAATTTGTACATCGTCAGCAAGGAGCAGGTGCTCCAGGATGCCGACGTAGATTGCGACCTTTTGGACAACGCCTACGTAATGGATACTCTTGCAGCGCAAGGCGCGCACACCGTTATTGAAAAGAACCTCAACCTTGCAGATAGCGACAACGCCACCTACCTTGCTTACACCAAAATGCACAGAGACAATATGCCTGCCGGCAACGTTGTTCTGCCCATAACCAATTTGATCCTGTATTATGCGGGGGAAACCGATGCAGAGCCCGCAGATGACATTACACAAAACGGTATTGTTTATTACCTTGTCAGCACGGCAAACATCTTTTGCGAGGAGAACGCTGTAACTGATACTTGCGAGCGCGTGTATCTCTATTACACAACAAACCCCGCAGCAGGCAGTCCCGTTATTGATATTCAAATTGATAACACCGCCATTCTCAACGGTTGGGAGACTGTCAGAACGCAAAACGGCAAGGCACTCTATGACGATATGGATGCCTACGCCGGCAGTATGTGGTTCCTCCACATGAAGCGCACCACCGAGGATCCCAAGTACATCAGCGAGATTGTTGTTGGTATTGGCGGCAACGATGCCGAAGCAAAGGCAGCCCTGATTGCCGCGGGATGCGATTATATGCTGGAAAAGGATTTCAACAGCGGCGTAGGTGCACATAGCGACTACATCTACATTGGTTACAAGAGAACCTCCGACCCCAACGAGGCGATTCGCGACCTGCGAACCACACACGACGATGAGGTAGATAGCTTTGTAAAGAACGGTGTTACCTACTACAAGCTCGAAGGCAATCTCAACTCCTACACCAACGTTTTTGCCGATGACATCTTCCTTTACTACACAAAGGATGCAAAAGCCGGAACGCCTATTACATCGCTTGGAACAAGCAAAACCGTAGCGAATTGGTCTCACGGTGAGGGCAACAGATACGTTGTAAAAACGGTTCTGAATCAACACAACGAAGCTTCCGATCTGAACGACGGTGCCGGAGGCGATTACATCTATCTGCTTATCACAA
The DNA here is from genome assembly GCA_045656885.1 of Eubacteriales bacterium. Lineage (GTDB taxonomy): Bacteria > Bacillota > Clostridia > Oscillospirales > CAG-272 > UMGS1865. Next base: position 51,070 of record JAZORZ010000053.1, on the reverse strand, counting down.
GAGATAGACAGGACGAAAAAGCGGCACTGGCTTCTATGATGGGTAACGGCTCTGTTATCATCATCGCAGCATTCGCACTTCTCTCCGCAGGCGCAATCGCTTGGATCTGTGTTACACAAAAAAAGCGTCGAATTGCAGCAACCGTTGGCGCTAAAAGCATAACTGACGATGCTTTGGAAGACACTGCAAAAAACGACGAATCGGTATAACACTAACTTTTCCCCAACCAAAGGGGATAAACAAAAAAGGCAGAACAGACCTTGGTTTGTTCTGCTTTTTTAGACCGTGGGAGAAGATTTGAGTTTGATAAAAAGCTTTCGATCGCGTAACGGGGGTGTTGAATTGAGAATAAGTGCTTGAAAACCGGTGAGTTTTGTGATATAATGAAGTGTCAAGGTGTTATTGGAGGTAAAAATATGCCGGATCTCAAAAACCGTTTTCTAATATTCAAAAAGAAATACTTACCGATTGCGGGAGTCTTGCTTTTGATTTTGCTTGCCGCTTTTTTGTTGTGGTTTGGCAATAGTAACAGCAAGCAGGCATCGGGAGTAATTGCCGCACACGTCTATTTTGACGGTGAATACCGTATAGCAGAGGGCGACTGGCAACCGATTGAGGAGGGAAAACACATTCCCGCAACCAAAGGAGATGTCACCCTGCGCATCAATTTTCACTTGACGGATCCCGACGGCAATCCCCTTGAAGACCAAGGGCGTGTCGTACCCGTCGCGCTTTATACCGACCACATCGGCTTGGCGTTTTATTCCGGTGGCAAGCAGATCCGCGTCATCGACAACGAAAACCCCATCATTGGAGAATCCGCCTGCGGCGAAAGCTGGGTGATGCATCCCTTTCAATTAGGTGGTGCGGAGCAGGTAGAGATCGTTGTGCACAACCCCCACCGCTTTGGAAACGAAACCGCCATTGACGATATGCTCTCGCGTGTGGCGATTTGGGCAAATACCGATTTTGAAAAGGACGTGATGAACAGCGGCGAGCCGCAACGAAATGCAGGTATGCTTTTGATGCTTGTGGCCCTCGTTTTTCTTGGCATTGCGCTATTTTCGAGTTTGATACACATCAAGAGCAGTCGCGTTATTTGGCTTCTTGGTCTTGTGGTCTTGTTTGCGGGGGCTTACATTGCGTACAGTGCCGAGGGCGTATTCTTTTGGAGCGACTCCGTTGTTTCAAACACCACCGTTCTTGGGTTCTCTATGATGTTTTATATGCTCTTTTTGTCGATAGGCATCTTTTGTTTTCTCAAAGTAACAAAAAAAGTCGGCGAGCTGACGGTGATACTTTTGGCTGTGGCAAATGCCGTATTCTTTATTTTACCGATTGTAACCGACGTGTTCTTTTATGATACGTGGGTTTGGTGGGGTATTGTGCAAAGCATTGCAAATATCGTGTTATTCGCATGCCTTATAAAAGAGTTCATCAGCACCAAAAAACGAGAGCGCTGGTTTTATATAGGCGTATCCCTTCCGTTAATTGCCTTTGCTGTCGACGTTGTTGGAACATGGAAGGGGGCTTGGAAAGGCGGCGTTATTTCTCAATATATTTTTGTCGCCTTGTTTGCCGTAGCAATGGTTATGGTGCTCAAGTTAATTCCTCATAGCATAAATGCAGCTACCAAGGCAAAAAAGCTTGAGATGGAAAAAATCGTTCTTAACGCAGAGCTTGCCGAAAGCAGGATCTCCACAATGATGAGTCAGATTCGTCCTCACTTTATTTATAATACGCTTGGCAGCATTGAGCAGCTATGCAAGTTGGATCCCCCCAAGGCGGGAGAGCTCGTGCACAACTTTGCAAAATATCTCCGAGGCAATTTCGGAGAGCTTGATAACCCCAAACCAATACTTGTGTCGCAGGAAATGGAGCACGTACACCACTACATCAGTATTGAAAACGTACGATTCCCGGATATGACCTTTACGTTTGAAATGAATTCTGAAGACTTCCACATCCCGGCGCTGACCGTTCAGCCAATCGTTGAAAATGCAATCAAGCACGGCTTGATGAAGCTTTCACGAGGAGGAACAATTCATGTGGTTTCTTATGAGACTGACACGGATTATTGCATTTCGGTAACGGACGACGGTGCAGGATTTGATACGAATACATTGTTGGATGACAGAAAGCACGTAGGTATTCGTAACATTCGCGAGCGACTGAAGGTAATGGTAAACGGTACGCTCGAAATCGAAAGCACGGTAGGCGTTGGTACTAAGGTCTTGATAACGATTCCCAAGGAGGTATAAGGATGATTGCAATCGCAGTAGACGACGAGGCGTTGATGTTGGGTGCTCTCGCAGCGGCGCTCGAGGCCTCTGATGATATTCAGGAGGTCGCCAAATTTTCCAATTGTGAGGAAGCCCTTACGTTTGTAAAAAATCATCCGATTGACGTTGCTTTTTTGGATATCAATATGCGCGGTATGGGTGGGCTCGCACTTGCCGAATCAATCATTGCCGCTCGCCCCGATTGTAAAATTGTGTTTTGCACGGGGTATGAGGAATACGCAATTCCCGCGTTTAAGCTTCACGCTTCCGGTTATTTAATGAAACCTATATCGGCGGAAGATGTGCAGGGCGAAATCGATAATATCAAAGGTGTGCGTCAAAAGGAAAAGCCGATTACCGTAAAGTGCTTCGGCAATTTTGAGGTTTATGCAAAAGGCGAAACGCTTGTGTTCAAGCGCTTAAAAACAAAGGAGCTGTTTGCATTTCTTGTGGATAGGAATGGAGCGGGAATGACGGCAAAGCAAATATGTGCTGCTCTGTTTCCGAACGACACCGACGATACAAAGAATTTGGCGTATCTTCGTCAGCTCGTAATGGATTTGAAAAACACGCTCAAGGCGGTCGGGGCAGAGGGTGTTCTGTGCCACGAAATTCCGTGTTACCGTGTGGATACCGCTCTTCTAAAGTGCGATTATTTCAGTCACCTCGAAACGGGAAAGCCGGAATTTCACGGTGAGTATATGACACAGTACAGCTGGGCAGAGGAGACCTGCGCCATGCTGCTGTTTAGAAAGTAGATTTGTGGCACCGGCGTGCCATTTTACGCAAAAGGTGAACTCTATGGATCAAGTAAAAAAACTAACGATATTACACGCTAACGATTTTCACGGGCAGATCAGCTTTAAGATCAACAAGGACTTTTCTCTGGTCGGTGGCATTTCTCTTCTGTCTGCTTACATCAAAAAGGTGCGTAGGGAAGAGGATGCGGTGTTCTGTGCGATCTGCGGCGATATCCTTCAGGACAATATACAAAACGCCTGCACCAAGGGTATCAACACCGTAAAGCTCTTAAACCTGATCATGTCCGATGCACTCTCTCTCGGCAATCACGAAATGGAGTACGGTCTTGCACACCTGCTTATGTTTAAGGAATGCATCAGCACCCCCATTCTGTGTGCCAATTTGCTTGTGCTCCCTTTGGATAAGCCGTTGTTTGAGTCGAGCAGAGTATTCGAGGTGAACGGTGTGCGCATTCTTGCCATTGGCGTTATTCCCGAGCATTTTACAAACGGCATGATGCAGGATGAATTTTGCCGCACCATGCTTGCCTACCGAGATAGCTACGATGCCATCAGACGGGAGATACAAAACCACAAAGACGAAGAAATCGATTTGACGGTGGTCATGTCGCACTACGGTATTGAGGGGGATAGGTTGCTGGCGCAAAATATGCCCGATGATATCCGAGTGGACGTTATCCTTGGCGGGCACTCGCACATCAAAATGCCGAAAGAGGAGATTATTAACAAAACGCTCATCGTGCAGTCGAATTACGGCATGACGCACGTGGGCAGACTTGACCTCGATATAGATGCCCAAAACGGCGGTATTCTCGGGCACAAGTGGGAGCTTGTTGAGATCAACGATTCGCTTTGCGAATTTGATACCGAAGCCGACAGCTACGTTGACCACGTTCTCTACAACAGAAGCACCCTCGGGGATGATTGCTTTATTTGTGAGCTTGCGGAGCGGTACGAGCACAAAAGCCGTTTGGCAGAAACCGATCTGGGTGATCTGATAGCAGATGCTTTTTTGGAGATCTACAAGCCCGATTTCGTCATTCTGCAATCCGGCAGTCTGCGCCTCAAAACCTTTGGTCCAAGTGTCACCTTGGAAAAGTTGAAAAAGCTGTACCCCTATGACGATAGCTTTATCAATGTCACCTTAACGGGGCGAGAGCTGCGACAGGCCTTTGAATACCTCTTTTCTCTCAAGCCGGACGGCTCCGTCATGAACGGTACCTTTCAGTATAGCAGGGGCTTTCGGCTCGTGGCAGATATGGAAAGATACAAGGAGCGCGGTTGCCGCATGGAGTACATCGGCTTGAACGGCGAGGAAATCGATGATAACCGCACCTACACCGTAGGCATGACCAAAAACTGTTTAACCAAATTCAAAAGATACTTCGGTTACACCATTCCGGAGGAGAAGAAAACCCTAATTGCTGTTTCTACCTTCAGCGATCTGGCAAGGTGGATGATCACGCAAAACGGAAAAATTGCGGTGCGCGACAAGGGACGCTTTGAAATCCTGCACCCGGAATATTTAGACAATGTTTGATAAAAAACGGAGCGAGAGATTCTCTCGCTCCGTTTTGTGTTTTAAGATGCTTTGTTATATTTGTTTTTACGTTCTGTATATTTTTTTGAGTTTTCTAAAAACAAAATGATTTCTCGAAAATTTGTAACGCATTTGTAACGCCCGTCTTGCTATAATATATCAGTACACTATACTTTATAATGCGATAGTAGTATACTTTTGCATCTTGTAAGAAAAAAAGGAGAATGCATATGATTAAAAACAGAACCGCACAACTGATTTTCCAAACAATTTATTGCACGCTTGGCCTTGTGGGCTGCATTGCCTGCCTTGGCATTTTTGATGACATCGATCTGTTCCGCTGGGATTTTTACGTGTACTTTACAAACATCAGCAATTTTCTTTGCGTGGGTGTTATGATTGCCGCATTGATTCAAACGGCAAAAAAGAAGGAGGATAGCTACGTTACCGCCGCCCCCATGCTCAAGTTTGTTGGCATGCTTGGTATATTGCTTACCTTCCTCGTGTTCAATATTATGCTTGCTGGGGCAGAGGGACGCGATCCGCAGCTCAACTGGCGAATTGGTAGCTTGACCTTCCACGTTGTTCTTCCCATTATGTATATTGCCGATTGGTTCTTGTTTTACGAGCGCAAACAGAGCAAGTGGTATTATCCCGTCGTTTCTGCAGGGTTTCCGCTTGCATACGCGGTGTTCCTGCTGATCCACGCAGCTATTTTGAAATTCGACTCCACCATTTTAACCCCCACCGGAACAGGAGTACTTATCTATCCTTATTTCTTTGTAAACCTTGAAACACAAGGTGTAACCGGTGTTTTGATGTGGATCGCCATTCTTGCCGCGGTATTCGTCGCGGTTGGATTTGGTTTCTTCGGCCTTGATAAGATTTCTAAAAAAAGATAAGAGAAGATGGGAAATGGACAAATTAGTTAGAAAAATAGAAATTCCGCTTGCCAAGGCGGCAATCGAGAAGGCGGGGTTATATATCGTTCAACCCGACGATCTTGACCGTCTTGCCGAGGTCGCGGCTGACGCATATCGTGACTATCCCTTACACAATTGGTTTACCAAAGGGAAATACGATGCCAAAGCATCTAAATTGATTATGCAGATCTCGCTCAAAACCATGACAGAGGATGCAGTTATTTACGCCGATAGTAAAGAAATGAACGGCTTTGCTGTATGGTTGCCCTTTGGGTTCACGGGTAACAAAACGCTTCCGTTTTTAATGAACGGCGGACTGAACCTCATACTTCATTCGGGGTTTGGTATTATCGGCAGACTTTTAACCTACGAAACCTATGCGATGAACCTAAAAAAAGAGTTCACCGATAACTACGATTGGTATCTATATAACTTATCAATCAAAAAGGAGGCGCAGGGAAAGGGAATTGCCAGCAAGCTGATGCGCCCAATGCTCAAGTTTTGCGATGATGAGCGCATGGTTGCCTATTTGGAAACAAACAAAGCGTCTAACGTTGGACTTTATCAGCACTATGGATTCGATTTGATGAAGGAAGAGCTGATACCGAAAACGCCTGTTACGCATTACTCTATGGTTAGATATCCCAAAGGGGAATAATGTTTATGAAAAATAGTTTTGTTATAAAAGGGAACATCTGTCAAACCAAAACCCCGGGAGAGCTTGATCTCCATGAGGGAGCTTTTGCCGTTTGTGTAGATGGATTGTCCAAGGGCATATTTAACAATCTGCCCGAAGAATATGCACATCTTCCGCTGTATGACTATGGTGACTCATTGATATTCCCCGGCATGGTCGATCTTCATGTGCACGCTCCGCAGTATGCCTTTCGCGGAATGTGTATGGACCTTGAACTGATGGATTGGCTGAACCGCTATACTTTTCCCGAGGAAGAAAAGTATGAGAACCTCGAATATGCTGAAAAAGCATACGGTATGTTTGTAGATGCATTAAAAAACGGGGCAACTACAAGAGCATGCATTTTTGCAACTCGCCATCGCTATGCTACCGAGCTTTTGATGAAGCTTATGGAGGAAAGCGGTCTTATTAGCTACGTTGGCAAGGTCAATATGGACAGAGAAGCAAGCGAGGCACTTACCGAGGATAGTGCAGATATTTCCGCATACAACACGTTCGGTTGGATTAACGCGGTAAAAGATAAATTCAAAAATACAAAACCGATCTTGACACCCAGATTCATTCCTTGCTGTACAGATAAGCTGATGGAAGAGCTGAGGGAAATTCAAATGGCTTATGGAATTCCCGTACAATCACATCTCTCGGAAAGCAAGGGCGAGATCGATTTTGTTAAGTTCCTTCGCCCCGACAATCCGTTTTACGGGGATTCGTATAACGAATACGATCTGTTCGGCAAAAATGATGATATTGGCACCGATGTTAAAACGGTAATGGCGCATTGTGTTTGGTCAACCGATGAAGAGGTCGATCTGATGCGCAAAAACGGTGTATTCGTAGCACACTGTCCCGCTTCCAACATGAACCTTACGTCGGGTATTGCTCCCATTCGCAAGTATTTGAATCTCGGATTGCATATCGGACTCGGCAGTGACATTGCGGGTGGACATAGTGATTCAATCTTCAGATCGATCACCGATGCGATTCAAGTATCTAAGATGTATTTTAGAATGGTCAACGAGGACGATAAGCCGCTTGTGTTTTCAGAGGCCTTTTATCTGGCAACAAAAGGCGGCGGCGCATTCTTTGGCAAGGTGGGAAGCTTTGAGGAAGGGTACGAGTTTGATGCTGTTGTTTTAGACGACAGTGTGCTTCCGCATCCGCAGCAGCTGAATCTTGCTGAACGAATGGAGCGAGCAGTTTATTTGGGATTGGATGAAAAGAATATAACGGCTAAATATGTAGCAGGAAAGAAAATATGGACGTAAGGAGGAATTGGAATGCCTAAAAAAGAAAGAAAGTTTGCAGATGACGGTTGGGCTGTTTGGATTGATGGCGATGATACAAGTACAGTCTATATCAGCGATTGGATTAACCCGAAAGGAAAAAGCTTTGTAGATGTAGCGGTGCGCATACGCGGTGTAAAATCAAGCAACTTCTTAAACGTATACGTTCCGTTTGTTGTTTCTCGGGATGAAATAGAGGATGTATCGTTGCTGTTTGATGATACAAAAGTTTTGCAGGCAACCTTCAGCGCTGCATGTATTATCGATTACAAAAAGAACGAGCACACCTCAGAGATCGCATACAACGGCAAAACGGTGGATATTGTACATATCAGCACACTTGATTATACGCTTCAACCTTTGGTTAACGGAACGCTTATTCATATTGGAATTGATGCGATCCGTCAATTCTTGGATAACGACGAGGTATATTTCATTTGGCGTATGCCTCATAAATCCCTCAATGAAATCTTCAAGCCGCGTGTAAATGTGGGAAATGTTCTTACAAGACTCCGTGATTTGATAACAACGCCGGTAATTTCCGAAAAGTACGGTTACTCGATTCGTATCAACGAATCCAGACTCTTGCCTGAGGAAATCACAAGAATTGGGGCGTTTCATCGCCAAAAGCTAAAAAAGGCAGTTATCACCATTTCGATTGACGAGAGCTATGAGCTCAACGATGCAAACTGTTACCGCATTCGTCGCTTGGAAGAAAATCTGTATAGCAAGTATCTTCCCAAGGATTATAAATGTGATGACGTTATTACATATCAGTGGCGGCAAGACCGCGATCGGGATCTGCTAGGGCAGTTCAATTTCTACTATAACATTACAAAAGATTCGGTCAACAGCAGTAGTATGACCCTTTATATGGTATTACTTATGATCATCGCCGTTGCAGGCGAAATGCTCGCGGATTTTGTAAAGGCCTTGCTTGGTATGTCATAAGGAGGCCGGCGAATGAGATTGATTGTTCCAATATTTATAAACTGCCTGCTTGTGCTGGCCGTTTATTTGGTCGATAAATATACCTCGGTAAAGAAATTGCCGTATATGGCAAAACAAATTATTGTTGGTGTTCTTTTCGGTGGTGTATCGGCTTTTGCATCAAGCTTTGGTGTAGAGTGGCTTGGCGCCGTTGTTAACGTTCGTGATGCGGCACCGCTGTCAGCAGGTCTTATATTCGGTGCTCCCGCAGGTATTATTTCGGGAGCAATCGGAGGTCTGTACCGTTGGCTCTCGGTTTATTGGGGAGGCGGAACCTATACACGTCTTGCATGCAGCATTGCAACGTTGCTTGCCGGCTTTATGGCGGCGGGTCTTAGAAAGTTGATGTTTGATAACAAGAAGCCAACCTGGGGTTACGGCGTTTGCATTGCTGTTGCGTGCGAAGTTATCCATATGATATTGATCTTTATTACAAATATGGATAATTCTTCTCAGGCCTTTGAGTTTGTTAGGGGAGCTACGATTCCGATGATCATCGGTAACGCGATAGCTGTGGGCTTTGCTATTATTATCGTTTCTTTGTTAAGCCACGAGCGATTCCGTTTGAAAAAGGGTAGTGAACAGATTTCAAGCACATTTCAACGATGGCTTTTGGCATGCATAGTAGTTGCATATCTTATTACAAGCTCCTTTACCTATATTCTTCAAAACGGAATGGTTAAGGTCGAAACGCAGGAGGTGTTTACCACCGCGATCAACGACGTAGAAACCGACATCATGGAAAAATCCAACGCGAAGCTTCTTGAAATTGCCGAAAAGGTAAAGAGAGAATACGAGCAAAACACCAATGTGGATTTGTTAGAGCTTACAAGAAAATACGGCATTGAGGAAATCAACGTCGTAAACGGCGAGGGGATTATTCAAAACTCCACCGAGAGTGATAGCATTGGGTACGATATGAACACCAAGGAGCAATCCAAGGAATTTGTTGACGTTCTGCGAGAAAAGAGCTTTTTCGTGCAAAAGTACAGTCCGCGCGGAAAAGATGGATCGGTGTGGAGAAAATACGCCGCGATCAACCTTGAAGAGATTGGCGGATTTATTCAAGTCGGCTATGATGCCGAGCAGTTCCACAAAATTCTGGACGAATACGTGATCGACTTCACCAAGCACCGCCACGTTGGCACGAGTGGATTCGTAGCCGTTTGTGACGAAACGCTTTCCATTGTTACCGACCGAAACGGCTACACGGGAGAACCACTCTCCACGATCGGTATTCAAGAGGTTCCCCAAGAGATGCAGGAGGGGAAAACAGCAACTGCGCTTTACTACGCCAATATCCTCAATCAAGAAGACGGGCATAGCGAAAAATACATGTACGTATTTAAGTTTGTCGAGGGATATTGCATTATTGCCGCAATGCCCGAGGCAGAGGCCGTATTTATGCGTGATGCCTCGCTTTATACAAGCATTTTTATGCAGGTTATTATTTTTGCAACGCTGTTTGTCTTTATCTACATACTCATTAAGCGTGTTATTATAAATAATTTGCAAAAAATCAACGATACGCTTGCTCGAATTACCAAGGGAGATTTGAACGTTACGGTTGACGTGCGCTCGAGCCGAGAGTTTTCGTCCTTGTCAGATGATATTAACTCTACGGTCTCTACTCTCAAACGCTATATTGCAGAGGCCGCTGCACGTATCGACAAGGAGCTGGAATACGCTAAACAAATTCAGCTTTCGGCACTTCCCACAAATTTCCCCAAAAATGAGGATTTTGAAATATATGCACAGATGATCGCTGCAAAAGAGGTGGGCGGAGATTTCTATGATTTCTATAAACTGAACGATACAACGGTGGCGTTTCTTGCTGCCGACGTTTCGGGTAAGGGAATTCCTGCAGCAATGTTTATGATGACCGCCAAAACCATTATCAAGGACCTTGCAGAAAGCGGCATGGCAGTAAATGATATTTTCACAAAAGCAAACGAAAAGCTTTGCGAAAACAATGAATCAGGTATGTTTGTTACGGCTTGGATGGGTATTTTGGATTTGACAACAGGAAAAATGCAGTTCGCAAATGCCGGTCACAATCCCCCTCTTCTAAAGAGGGCAAACGGAGATTTTGAATACCTCAAGACGCGCGCAGGATTTGTGCTTGCCGGTATGGAGGGTATACGCTATCGCGTTGGTGAACTTATGATTTATCCCGGTGATAGATTGTTCTTGTATACCGACGGAGTTCCCGAGGCAACCAACACAGAAAACAAGCTTTACGGCGAGGAGAGACTCCTGATTTTTGCAAACCAAAATGCCAAGGCAGATGCCACCGAGTTTTTGCCGTCACTCAAGGCCAATATCGATGCATTTGTAGGTGAAGCACCGCAGTTTGACGATATTACCATGCTGATGTTCGATTACAAACCCAAGCAAGGAGGTGTGCACATGATGAATAAAACGTTTCCCGCAAAAATAGAAGCATTGTCCGATGTTCTTGGATTTGTGGATCAAACCCTGGAAGAATATGAATGCCCAATGAAAATTCAAACGGCTGTTTGTGTTGCCATCGAAGAAATATTTGTCAATGTTGCGCACTATGCCTATGGAGATGAGGAGGGGGATATGACGCTTGGTATCGGATTTGATACCGAAAGCCGCGAGATCACCTTCCGAATGACAGACAGGGGAACTCCGTTTGATCCCTTGAAAAAGCCCGACCCTGATATCACTCTCTCAGCTGAGGATCGGGAGATAGGCGGACTGGGCATCTTCATTACGAAGAAAACCATGGATAAAGTAACCTACGCCTACGAAAATGGCGAAAATATTTTAACAATGATTAAAAAATTTGAATTTTAAGGAGATTTACCATTATGACGATCGAAATTAAAAGAAATGCAGAAGAAACCCTTATCGAACTCGCAGGAAGACTCGATACCACCACAGCTCCCGCTTTGGACAAAACCATAGGCAACGACATCGAAGGAACCAAGAATCTTGTTCTTGACTTAAAGAAGCTGGAGTACATCTCCAGCGCAGGTCTCCGTGTTCTTCTTGGCGCACAAAAGAAGATGCAAAAGATTGGTTCTATGAAGGTAATCAATGTTTGCGAAGAGGTAATGGAAGTATTTGAAATGACCGGTTTTGCTGACATTTTGACAATTGCATAAAGGATCAAACTGAAAAGCACAAAAAGAAAAATTCCTGAGAAAACCGAGGACGAAACGCAACTTCCGTCAAATTGTCGGCAGTTTTTCGCTGTAAAGGATTTTCCTATGAGGAGAGTGTATGAATTTCAAACCCAATCCCTTGCTTTATGGTGCGAATGAAGATTTTTTCAGCACCTTTAGACTTGCAATACGAATGAAATCAACCGTTGATTATGATCTGCTATCTCGCTCAGTAGAGAAGGCGATGGTGCGGTATCCCTATTTTTGTGTTTGCCCCAAAAGAGAGGGGGAAAATCTTGTATTGCGTTATAACAAGAGCCCCCTTCCTGTTTTTCCGGACGACCGTGCAGTGACTTTGGGGAGCAATGAAAGTAGAGGACATCTTATCTCCTTCGGTTGCAAGGATAACACTATTTTTATCGATGCCAGCCATTATCTTACTGATGGAATGGGTGTGGATCCTTTGCTGAAAAGCTTGCTTTATATCTATGCTTCCGAACGTTACGGTGTAGAAGGTTTGGTAGCAGATCGGATAAGAATGCCCGACAGTTTAGTGAGTGATGCGGAGCACGTTTATCCCTTTCCGGATAAAGTGATAGCGGCAGAGGAACTCGATATTTTTCCTGAATTGCCCGAAGAAGCTTATGGCTTGGATCCCGATGCGTTTGATAAAGAAGGCCTCTATGCCTACCACTTGCATATCCCACAAAAAGCGATGATGGCAAAAGCAAGCTCATCAGATGGTAGCCCGGTTTCATTCCTTTCGGTCCTGCTTTACAGAGCGCTTCACCGGCTTGATCACAATATCGACAAACCGGTAGTGGTGCACGTGCAACATCAATATCGTCCCGCATTGCAGGCGCCTATGAGTCATCATAGTCTTGTTGACTATATTCCGGTGATTTTCTCCCCTCGTCTTAGCAAATGGGGGGTGGAAAAACAGAATACCGTTGTGCGTGGGCAAGTAATTCTCAAAGGGGGAAAGGATGCCGACCTTGCGGCGGTCAACCGACTGATAGAGGCATTCCCAAACGATGCACCGTTTGCTGACAAGAAGAAAGCGATGGCGCGTTATGCAGAGGATAGCATACGGGGAAAAACTTTTGGTATCAGCTACGTCGGAAAAATGGATTGGTGCGGTCTTGAACGCTACGTTGACGATCTGCATGCCTACATTGGTGAAAAGCAAACAAAAAATATGCTGCTTATTGAGGTCATGACGATAGGAGAAGACTTTTCTTTAACCTTTATGCAGAGCGGACGAGGCGAAAAATACCTGAATGCCTTTATCGAAGAGCTGCGCGCACTTGACATTCCCGTAAACCTTGTGGGTGAGGAAAATTATAAGCTTTGCAACACTGGCTTGAATTTGTAATTTAAGCTTGCTTACTCAAAACGCTCCGGGAATTTTTGTTTGACGAAAGAAGAAAAAATGATGAGGTGCTACGGGTACGGCAAGAATGAGACACCAATAGCACGGATTGAAAAAGGGCTTGACAAGCCCTTTTTCTTGTTAGGATACAAAAACTGGAAAAAAGTAAGATTTTTTCTCGCAAAGAAATGAATAATCTGTTAAGGAATTGTGTTTTTTTATTTGTGTCCCTTGCAATTGATAATAAATAGTGATATAATAAAATATGTATTTTTATTTTACAAAAAGAGTAAAAATCAAATAAAACACATTGATGCAAGATACATCAACAGCGCAAACGCTGTATCTCAAAAAAGAAGAGTAAAAAAGAAAAAGGAGGGGTGTTTTATGAAACAATCGAATAAAAAAGCACCACTTGTTTTTTACATTGGCGCGTGTCTGCTTGTTATGGTACTGTTTAGCGTAAACTTGACAAGCGGTCTTTACGCGCGTTACGCCACCGAGGCAACCGGTTCCGCCGGTGCCAGAGTAGCAAAATTTAATGTGGCCTCTGAGACAGGCGGTGTTGAATTAAGCATCGACCTTGATTTCTATGATCCCGCAAAGCAAACCGATTCTATCGCATTTGAGGTGACCTCCTCCAGTGAGGTTGCGGTAGAGTACGACGTCGTTTTGGAGCTTCCCGAGGATATCATAAGCTTGATAAATAGCGGAGTCTTGATCATCAAAATGGACGGAAACGCCCCTGACGGTGACAATATCGACACCGCAAACTATACGGTTACCTTTGAGGGCAAATCGTTTTCACCGAGTGAAAACGTCACTCAGACACACACGATCACGCTGAGCATTCAAGAAGGTACAATATTGACCGATACCGTAAAGATTACAGAATCCGCTACGCTTCGCGTCCATGCTGAGCAGATCGACTAAGGAGGCAGACATGAAAATAGGAAAAGCTATTTTTCAGTACATAAAGAGTAGACTGCCGTTGGTGTTGCTGCTTCTTTGCACCGTTTCCGGTGTGGTTGCCAATGCAGTATATGCAAAGTATACCACGGATCTTAACACGTCTGTTAATGTGAACGTTGTTGGCGAAGGCGAGATTAAAATCGCGGTCTCCAAAAATGGCGATGGAACATACTCTATACACCATACGTCCGAGAGCAAAATTCCCGCCTATATTCGCTTTACCGTTGTAACCAACTGGAAGCAAAAAGAAGGTGATGCTCTGTGGTACCAGGGCCCCGAAGATGTCACTGTCACGGCACCCAACGCGCAACCGCTGTCGGATGGTTATTACTATTGTGTTGCTACTGATGGAAAAGCAGAGATTGCTATTAACGAGGTTATATCGGGCATCAAGGTAACAACAACGCAAAGTGCGCCCAATGATGAGTATGAGCTCGACGTTCAAATTTTGGCCGAGGCGATTCAGTGTATGCCAGCAAGCGTTGTTGAAACGGCCTGGGGCGTTACCTTTAACGGCACCAATTGGGTAAAAAAATAAGAAAACATCTCACAGTTTACTGTGGTTAGGAGGAAAAGCATGAAGACAAAGAGAAGATTTAGAGAACGCGCCATAACTATGCTTTTGGTGTTTGTTATGCTGTTCTCAATGATTCCTCCCTGTATTGTTATAGTTGCCGAGGATGAAATAGATGAGGCCAAGTCTGCCATTGGTTCCATTGTGCGTCTCAAACCCGCTGATATAGTGTTTATGTATGGTAACGTTACAGAAAGCGGAACTTCCCAGAACGCTCGTGTTTATCCCAGCGATCTTCCCGAAACTTTTGTTGTTTTGGACGCGATTACAACAACGTATGGCCTTACGTATTATAAGCTTGGTACTATTGATGGTTCCTCGCATAATATTTTGGATGTTACTCCTTGGGTCAATGCGGCTGCGGTAGAAATCGTTTCCACCCCCGACCCCGAGCCCGATGATGGTTTGGTTCGTGGCAAGGTAGAGCTTGAGCTGGACGGTGAGGTTATCTCTTCGCTCACAATCAAAAAGGGCGAAAAGACCTACGTCTTTCCAACTCTTGATAGCGAGATCGTCGGCACACCCGTGTATAGCTGGCAAGTGCTCATTGATAAAGAAAATAATCGCTGGGCAAATCTTATGGATAACTGCTATCCTTACATAGCTGTTACAGAGGCGCTGATTATGAACGCTTGCGATGAGAGCGGAAAAGCAACGCTCCGTTGTATTGTAACGGCAGACGAAACAAAGTACGTCAGTGGCGAATTGACGGTTACTCTCGAGCAACCCGTAGCAAATCTGCTCGCGGCTGATGCAGTATCGCAAACCACCTTCTTTGGCAGTGCGCACAACGTCATCAGTAGCAGTGCAGCAAAAGCGCAGGAAGAATACACCGAGTTCCAAATTGAGGTAAACTATGTGTTCCTTCACGAGTCGGCGCCTGATAAGAACGGCGAATTTGCAGGCGAAACGGTTACGATCACACTTGGTACGGGATCTCATTATACAGGCAATATCACCAGCCCTCCCAACCGTGGTTATAAGCCCTACGTTACCAAGGAGATTGCGGAGCAACTTCAAATGGACACGACAAACAGTGTTGAGTATCCCGAGGGAAGCAATGATTTTTACGTATACGCACCCGAAATCCAATTTAAGGATCGTGGGGAAGGGATTAGAGTTATGGTATACTACATCCCTCAGCAGGTCAACTTCATGGTTAGAATTCACGAGCAAAATTTGCACGATGATAACTATACCATGGCAGAGATGTATATCCTTAACAATGAAAACACGATTGCCGATTCTACAATAGGCGAAGAATTGGATGAGGACCGCACAGGATTTGAGCCCCTGTATTATGATCCTAATACTGTCATCAGTGGCGATGGCTCTACTGTTGTTGATATTTACTACGACCGCATATACTACCTTGTTGACTTTGACCTTGAGGCAGAGGGCGGCACGGGTTACGGCGTTGTTCCTATGTACGTTCGCTACAACACACAGGTTATGATCGGCACACCTACAAACCCCGGTTACACCTTTGATGGTTGGGAGCTGATCCGCGTTTATACCGTTGACCCCGACGACCCCATTAAAGATGATAGCATCACTTCTCTCTATGATGTCGAAGACGGTGGAAGCCTTGTTCACGTTCAACACAACGTGGATTATAAGGCACGGTGGGAAAAAGCACAGACATCGTACACGGTAATTTATTGGTTAGAAAATGCAGATGATGCTAACTTTTCAATGGTGGGCGTTAAGACGGTAGATGCTCAACCCGGGGATGTTGTTTCGGCAACGAACGATATTACCCACCCTGATAAAGCTTACTTTGACTTTAATGCCACGCTTTCGGATAAAGACATTACTGTTAAGAGCGACGGTACAACCGCTGTCAATGCATACTATTTAAGAAAGTATTACACATTGACCTTTAGTAGTTCCGACAGAAATTGCTTGACGGACGAGCATCAACACGATGCAAGTTGCCCGAATGGACAATGCTCTTTGGAAGTGCATACGCACACCGATGCTTGCGGTGTAGCTTCGCAAACTTGCGGCAAAGAAGAGCATAGGCATACGGCTACATGTTGCTCGATCGATTATCATAAGCACGAGGAGGGTGATTGTCTCTGTAATACGAAAGAACACGTACATACGGATGATTGCTATACATGTGTTGAACATAAGCATACGGATGATTGCTATGTGCATCAGTTGAGTTGTTATACCACAGAAACATTAAATCCACCTACAGGGAATGCTAGCAACTACACCCCAAACATCAAGAATCCTCAAAACGGATACGTATACCGTTATCGCGTTAACACTAATACCAAAACCTACTATAACTATTTCTACTTTAATGGTTGGTATGATCTTGGAAATTCCAAAAGTAGCAGCACCATTAAAGACACTTACGGAATATCCATTCAAAAGAACTTGACTGATCCAAACAAAGGACAGTATATTTCCGTTGAGGCAACCATCATTGCAGAGAATTGTGTGCTCAAAGACATTAATGATAAAGAGCATACGCATGGCGATGGAACTTGTACTTACAAAGATGAGGGTGCAGAACATACTCATGGTGAGGGAACTTGCCCTTGTAATGTTACCGAGCACGACCACACCAGCGGATGCATTTATTGTAGCAAAGAGCAGCATGTCCATACTCCTTCTTGTCAGACATATAGTTGTGGCCAAATCGCTCATACACATACCGCAGATTGTGTAAGAGCTTGTCAAATTCCCGTACATACGCATGGAAATTGTGGGAACAGTTTCCAAATTGTAAAGAGAAAATACGGTGCCAGCATCTCAGATGTATGGCAAGAGATTTGGGGCGCCTCCGACCACGTGAGGGGTATAAGATGGGATCCTACCGGTAATACGTACACAGAGGTTTTGGTGTATTTCCCATTTATGCCTCACGAAAACATTACGCTTACTGCCAATTCGGGTGGTTCTAAATATTTTACAATGCACTATCTGTTGGAATCGTTGGATTCAAATGGAAATTTAGATGATCCCAACAACTACACCCAGCTTGTTGAGGTAGAAGCAAAATACGGTTATTTAACAAAAGCCGAAGACTTTTTTGATATTGTGGGATTTAAGCAATATAAATCTAATCCCCCATTCAGTGGAAATCAGGTAAGTCAAGCAGGAGATGTGTATCTGTATTATGAGCGCTTGGAAAGCACATTGACTTTTATAAGTGACGGTCTTGCATTAACTGCACTTACTAAAAATTTGATGTATGAGCAGCCCATCGGCGCCGAATTTGAGCCCACAAGTGTTCCTTATCCAACAGGCAGAGAGAAGAATGCTGTTAAATTTGCGGGTTGGTACACGACCGAAAATTGTGCCGACGGAACAGAATTTTATTTTGACGGTAGCATGACTATGCCGCTGGAAGGCCTGTACCTTTACGCCAAATGGGAACCCACCGAATGGAAGATCAAGGTCTACAATGAAAAGGAGATTATAGAAGACGAGCCCTCAAACACCTTGATGGACAAAACGGTTGCGTTCGGCTCTATGGTTGATGCACCTACCTACAACAAGCCCTACGAAAACTACATTTTTGCAGGTTGGTATTACGTTGAAGACGGTGAGGAAACCCGCTTTGACTTTAAGACAATGCAGGTCAAAAAAGATCTCGTCATTTATGCAAAGTGGACGACCAAGGTTCCCGTGCCCTACACCATCTACTATAAAACGATGAAGGAGGGCGTGCTGACAGATATCGCCACACCTTCAACCGGTCAATCGTTGGCTGATATCAGCAAGTCGTTTACCGCAAAAGTTGGTGAGGAGCTAGACGAGGGTTATCGTGTGGGTTACTATCCTATAGATCGTTCCGTTTCCATTATGATGAGTACGGAGCACGAAAACGAATACACCTTTATTTATCAAACGGTTGAAAAAAACAGTTACACGGTGCACCATACCTTTACCGACGAAAATTTTGTTGAAATACTTGGAACAGATACGTTTTCGTTCTATAAGGAGCATCAGATCAACGAACCGGAGGGGGCGTCTCCTTTGATTTCCGTATCCTTCCGTGATATGGTTGACGAAGAGAATGTTAAAAATGAGATAAGAGCGCAATATCCGACAGTGTCAGATGCTGACTTGAAAAAGTTGTGGTCATGGATCACAGAGCTTTCTCCCAACGCATATAGGCATGAATTGATCTTGGTTTCTGACCCCACGCAAAATATTGTTGAATTCGATTGGACCAACCGCCATTCGGCGGCTATTTATGAGATCGTCTATAAGATACAAAACCTCGATCAAAATGGCTATTCGATATACAGAACACTGCAAAATGAAGACACGATTGGTCATCTGGTTTCGATTGCCCCCGAAGACGCAATGGATATCACGGGCTTCAAGCTTAACGAAGGCCATGCAGGCAATGTTTGGAGCGCAACGCTGCTGAAACCTTTGGAAGAGAATGGCGGTACAACCTTGATCTTGCACTATGATCGCTTAACGTACACCTACACCGTAGACTACTATAAGCGCGGCACCATGGAAAAACTTAAAGATACGGTTACTAAGCAGGTCTTGTTTGGGACTGTTGTTACCGAAGTAGCTGATAATAAAATCAACAATTATCACGTTGTAGGCGAGGCGTCAATTACAGAAGAGATCACCGCGCAAAATCAGGCCATTGCTTTCTACTACGAGGCCGACGAGCTTACTTACGTTTACCGCGTTGGTGAAGACGGCAAGGGAGGAAATCTTTCTTCTTACGGTGAAACGCTAAGAATGGATGGAACGCCGAAGGGCTCTGTTCCTACACCTAACAAGGGTTACATCTTTTTGGGTTGGTACACGGATGTGGATTGTACGATCCCCGTTACCGACGATATTGCATTTGTTGATACCATGGCAGGAGATAAGATCACACCTATAAACCCGACCTCACCGCCCGACGATGCAATCTATTTCTACGCCAAGTTTGCCCCTCACAGCTTAACCATTCAAAATTACTTTGATGCCGCGGTCAACCCTCCTCCCGCATTGGATATAGGAGAGCAAAGCTTCATCTACCACATTCAAGGTGAAGGCGTTGACCTTCGCGTAGCAGTGCTTGTAGGACAACCGCAAGTCATTTTGGGCTTGCCCGCCGGCACATATACCGTTACTGTGGAAAGTGAATGGTCGTGGAGATATGATCCTAATGATCCTAATTCTTTTTCCGGAGTTAGCGTTGAAAGCGGATTGAGCACAATCACCGACATTTCAGGCATGACGTGGACGTTAAACTTCGGCGGCTCGGATGTTATGACAGTATCCTATGGAATTCCCGCCCCGGATGTTTCCGGAACTACGGGAAGTAACAGCGGTTACTTTGTAACAGACAACGCCCACAACTAACAAAACCAATTCAACAAAAACCCGACAGGCGATTGCATAATCGCCTGTCTTTTTTTTGATCAGCCGAGCCATGTTCGGTTGATTCTGCAAAATAAAAAGAGGAGCCCACCGATTTTCGGTGGGCTCCCGCAATCAAGCTTATGAAATGGGGAAGACGATAGTAGTGGTAATTGCGTTATGGTCGGAGAACCATTGCCCGTCTTTCTTAGATGGGCTAACCGTGTAATTCTTAACCCCGTTTACCAAATCGAGAGAAACAAAAACGTAGTCGAAAATGATCCCTGCAAAGTTATCATCGTTGTTGTTGTAGGTGGGCTTGATTTCACCTTGCTTTGCAACCTTAGAGGAATCGATAAATCCGCTTTGCAGCATCGCTTTGTAAGAAGCCGTTTCGGGTTGTGTGTTAAAATCACCGCTTATAACGGTTGGCAGATTGCCATGCTTTTGGTAAAGCTTTTGAATTTCGGCAATCAAAATTTCAACCTGCCCTTGTCTTATCTTTTCCGCTGCGGAACCGTTATCGCCGTTGTTGTCGAGGTGGGTGTTGACGTAAATAAATCTTACGCCGTCGCTTTTGCGCTCCAAAACAACATAGGTCATAATGCGTGGGTAGTTTGCGGTGTAAGTTGTTCCACCTTCGGTGCAGGAATATTTAGACCCCTCCGTATCGGGTGTGGCCGAGAGCCATTTTGTGCCACTTTCGATCAAGGTGAACATATTTGTTTGGTAAAAGATCGCGCAATGCTCGCCCGAGTTACCGTCGCGGCCTTTGCCAACCGAGGTATAAAGATGGCCAAGCTTGTCATTCAATCTACTAATCCAAAGGTCATCTGCCTCTTGCACACCAAATACGTATGGATTGTTTTCAAGAATGGTATCTGTAACAAGGTCAGCTCGTGAACTGTTAAGATAATCGGAAACCTCGTTAACCTTAACGTTAAAGCTCATTACGGGGAGGGATTCACGCGCTTCGGCAGTCCACTTTGCGTAAATGATCAGATCCTTGCCATAGGTGGTTTCCGTGAAGGGAACAGTGCCTGCGTAGTCGAGATACCAACCCTCAAATTTGTACCCTTTTTTGGTGGGATCTGTGGGGAGAAGGATATTCTCACCAACGTTGCCGGTCAGGGTAGTGATCAAAAGTCCGTCGCCGTTATCTATGCCATCGTCGTCTGCCACGCCGCCTACAAACGTAAGCGTGACCTCTTCTGTGGGAGCGGTGGTGGAGTTGCAAACAATAGAGAAGTTGTAGAAGTAAATTTCACACGTTTTGTTATTGAATCCAAAACAGAACGCGGGAGAGGATACGTCACTGACGTCTATCACGATGTGATAGGATTGACCTTTTTGCAGAACAACGTAGGGGCTTTCCTTGTAAACGATGTCCATTTTCTTGCCGTTGGCATCAACCACCGATACAAAGCGAACGCCCTGGGAAAGCTGCAGTTCCACCTCGGTGTAGGCGTTTTTGCTTTCGTCTGTAATTTTATCAACGTAAATATCAAAGGCAATGCTATTATATTTGCCGTAAGTGTTCCAAACCAACGCACTCTTTGTGATATCGGAAAGCCCCGATTTTTTCACATAACGGTAGCCAAGATCAAAGGTTACGCCGATGGGTGCCTTGTCAACCTCTGTAAGACTTGCAAAGGAAGAATGATAGGTAACAACATCGGATTTTCCGTCCAGAGTGGCAGAAACATAAATGTCGTCATAGGTCAGAACCTTGTAGGAAGCGACTTCATATAAGCGGAGCTCCTTGCCCCCTGCAGTCAGCGCGGAATTGGCTGCACCGAGCTTTGCCTTGTAGATAACGGTATCGCCAAGCTGAATGGTTCCTTCAACGTAGTCGGTAGCATAAGGACCTGCAACGGTAACGTAAAGGCCGTCTGCAATGGTGGCTCTTGCAAAGCCGTTTGGGTTTACTTGATTATCAAGGGTCAACTGTACGTAGTAGTATTCGCTACTGTATTGTCCTTTTTCATAAGACATACCGATCTCAATGGCTTCATCAACGGAGATAAGAACGCTTTTGCCGCAAATACTGCACATAAAATCATCGTCAGGTGTGTGGGTGTTATGAATTTTGTAGGAAGCAACCTCATACAAGCGGAGCTCTTTGCCCCCTGTGGTAAGCACGGAATTGACTGCACCGAGCTTTGCCTTGTAGATGACGGTATCGCCAAGCTGAATGGTTCCTTCGGCGTAGCCGGTAGCATAAGGGCCTGCAACACTAACGTAAAGACCGTTTGCAATAGTGGCTCTTGCAAATCCGTTGGGGTTTACTTGATGGTCAAGGGTTAATTGGACATAGTAATATTCACTGCTATATTGTCCTTTTTCATAAGACATACCAATAGCGATGGCTTCCTCAACGCTTAAAACAAAGCTCTTTTTGCAAGCGGTGCAAATGCCTGCGTCATCGGTTGGGTGCTTTGCAGATACAGAACCGTCCGTCTCGCCACACAAAGAGCAGGTTTTGGGGGTGATGCAGGTTGCATCTGTCCAAGAGTGGCCGCGAGCCGGCGCAAGCTTTGCATTACATCTAACACAAGTTTTAGGAGCGGTGCAGGTTGCTGCTCCGGCGGTGTGACCAAGGGCCGCAACTTTATCTGCAACGTAGCTGTCGCCACAAGAGCAGGTGTAGGTGGTAAAGCCCTCTTTTTCACAGGAAGGGGCAGTGACGGTGGCTTGATAGGTGTGCTTGTGGGGCTCGGTTTGATCGGGATCAATGGGATCTGTTTGCTCTGTGGGTACGGGTGTGGTTTGCCCGTTTGGTTCCTTGCTGTTTTGAGCGTTATTGCAGGAGATAGCGGACATCACGATCAAAGCCATTAAAGATACAAATACGAGTGTTTTAAGAAATCTTTTCATCTTTTGCCCTCCGTAAAATGAATTGTTTTGTCAAAATTTGCTCCAAGAGGTCATGCTTGGTATAAACAGTATAACACTTTTCTATTCTTTTGTAAAGTGTTTTTTCATGTTGTTGCTAATAGAATATACATACCAAGCGAGAAGAGAGCATTTCTTCTGTAAGGAATAGCTCCCCACAAAAAGCCCCGTTGCCGTTAACAAGCTTTTTGTAACCGTTTTATCAACAAAAAACAGCATCTTCCGACCACTGTTTACTTGACACAGCGCAAAAAATATGGTAAAATATTAAGAGATATGTTCCGGACTATTGAAATATAAATTCACTCAAAGGAGAAATAGAGAATGAAAGAACGTTACGCCGGCATTTTGTTGCCGATTACAGCGCTGCCCACTCCCTGGGGCGTTGGTTCACTGGGATCTGAGGCAAGGCAGTTTGTAGATTTTCTCGCTCGCGCTAAACAAAAGGTATGGCAGGTGTTGCCGTTGGTACCCACGGGCTACGGTGACTCTCCGTATGCATCCTCGTGCGCCATTGCGGGCAGTCCTTACCTTATTGATATCGACAATTTGATTGGTCAAGGACTCTTGACAAAAGAAGAAGCAGAGGAGTATTCTTGCGCCGCAGGCGGCGAGGAGATAGGACGTGTAAACTATGAGGCACTCTTTTATCGTCGTATTCCGCTGCTTAAAATTGCGTTTTCCCGCTTTGATCGCAAAACACCCGCTTTTGAAGCGTTTTTGAAAAAGGGCGAGTATGCCGATTTTGCCGCGTTTATGACCGTTAAAGAAGCACATGGTTGGCGCGCGCTTTCCACTTGGGAAGAGAAGTATCGCACACGTGACGAAAAGGCGCTTTGTGAATTCCTTTCACAAAACGAGGATACCGTTCTGTTTTGGCAATTCACGCAGTATGAGTTCTTCCGTCAATGGGGAGAGCTGAAGGACTACGCCAACGCACGCGGCGTCCAAATTATGGGAGATATGCCGCTTTACGTATCCGAGGACAGTGCCGAGGTTTGGGCACATCCCGAGCTTTTCCTGCTCAACGGCGACGGCGCACCCACCGAGGTGGCAGGCGTTCCCCCGGATTATTTTAGCGAGGACGGTCAGCTTTGGGGCAATCCTCTTTACGATTGGGAGAAGATGAAAGAGGACGGCTACTCCTGGTGGACGGCAAGACTGCAAAAGGCACTCTCGATGTATGATATCGTACGCATCGACCACTTCCGCGGCTTTGACCGCTTCTATGCAATTCCCGCAGGCAGTGTGAATGCAAAGGTTGGTCGCTGGTGCGACGGACCGAAGGAATCTCTCTTCGAGGGCAAAAAGGATTGGAAGATTATCGCCGAGGATCTCGGTATTCTTGACGACGGCGTTTATCGCTTGATGCGAAACGTGGGCTATCCCCGTATGAAGGTTTTGGAGTTTGCTTTTGACGGCAACCCCGAGCAGGAATTTAAGCCCTCGAACTATGAGAGCGACAACTGTGTTGTTTATACGGGAACACACGACAATGCAACCTTTATCGAGTTTTTGCAGGATCTCGACGCCGAAGCGCGCGAGGTATTTTACCGCGACCTCGTATCCGAGTGCAAAAAAGCAAACAAGCGTTTTTCCTATCATTCGAGTCAGTTGAACGATGCCGAAACGATGCAACGTGCACGCGAGGCAACCATTCGTCTGGCGTACGGCTGTTGTGCAAAATACGTCATTCTGCCCTTGCAGGATCTTTTGGGAACAGGTGCCCAATCCCGTATGAACACCCCCGGAACGCTCAGTGACCGCAACTGGAGTTGGCGGTTTGAAGCAAAGGATCTGCAAAATACGCTGGCAGCAAAGCTTGCCCGCTTGGTGAAAAAAACAAACAGATAATATATCGCAAAGGAAATCTCTAAAATCATGAACAAATGGATTAAGACAGTTGAAGAACTTTTGAAAGCGAATAACGGCGTTGTTGATATGCAGCACGCATCTACATCCGAGCTCTACCGTGCCGTTAGCCGCGCGACTATGGCAGAAATTGCCGAAACATGGCAAAAATGCAAAGAAGCACCTCAAAAGAGAGTTGGCTACCTCTCGGCAGAGTTTTTGGTTGGTCGTGCTATTTTTGCAAACCTTTACAACCTTGGCAAGCTTGACGAGGTAAAGGCGCTTCTCACCGAGCGCGGAGTTGACATCACGGCGTTTGAGGATATCGAGGATGCAGCACTTGGCAACGGCGGTCTTGGCCGTCTTGCTGCCTGCTATCTCGAGTCGGGTGCAACCGTTGGTATTCCGCTCGACGGTTACGGCATTCGTTACCGCTACGGCTTGTTCCGTCAAAGCTTTGAGAACGGGTTTCAAAAGGAAAACGCCGACGACTGGCAAAAGCACGGCGACCCTTGGAGCTACCGCCGCGAGGACGAGAGCGTGCTTGTAAAGTTCTCCGATTTTACCACCAAGGCCGTTCCTTACGATATGCCTATTATCGGCTACGGCGGAAAGACCATCAACACCCTGCGCCTGTGGCAGAGTGAGCAGCCCGGCAGCTTTGATTTTGCCGCATTTGACAGTATGCAGATCGATAAGATCGCAAAGGACAACGTGCGTTGCGAAAGCATCAGCTACGCGCTCTATCCCAACGATTCTACCGAAAAAGGCCGCCTCCTTCGTTTGCGTCAGGAATACTTCTTTGCATCGGCATCGGTGCAGGACCTCATTCGCAAGCACAAGCAAAAGGGACTTCCCATCGAAACGATCGGCGATCATATCGCTCTCCAGCTCAACGATACGCACCCCGTATTTGCAATTCCCGAGTTTATTCGCCTTGTGATGAAAGAGGGTATGAAGTTTGAAAAAGCATTCCTCTTGGCACGCTCGGTATTCAACTTTACCAACCACACCATTCTCGGCGAGGCGCTTGAACGCTTGGATATGAACCGCGTTCGCAAACTGTTGCCCGAAATTGCAAGAATCCTGAACAAGATGCAAGCGCGCATCGAAAAGGAATTCCCCGACGGCAAGCTCTTCCTCATCAGAGATAACACCGTGCATATGGCAAACGTAGCCATTTACGCGGGCAACAAGGTCAACGGTGTTGCGGCATTACACACCGAGATCCTCAAGGAGAGCACCTTCCGCGATTGGTACGAAGCTTACCCCGAGCGTTTCCTGAACGTTACAAACGGCGTAACCCCTCGCCGCTGGCTCGCACTTTGCAACCCCGAGCTCTCCGCACTCATCACCGAAAAGATCGGCGACGGCTGGCAAGCGGACCTCGAGCGTCTCAAGGAGCTTGAAAAGTACGCCGACGATCCAGAGGTGCGCCGCGCGTTTGCCGAGATCAAGCACATCAAAAAGGTACAGCTCTCCGAGTACGTCCTTAAGAGAGAGGGCGTTGAGCTGCCCCCCAACTTCATCTTTGACGTTCAGGCAAAGCGTTTGCATGAATACAAGCGTCAGTTGATGAATGCATTTTCCATTCTTTATTATTATTTCCGCATCAAAGAGGGCAAAGAGCCGAACTTTAAGCCCACCGCTTTCATCTTCGGTGCAAAGGCGGCCCCCGCATATTGGAACGCAAAGGGCATCATCAAGTTTATCAATGCCATTGCCGATAAGGTCAACAACGATCCCGATGTGAACGATAAGCTCCGCGTTGTTTTCGTAACCGACTACAATGTATCCTATGCCGAAAAGATCATGCCCGCGGCAGATATCTCCGAGCAGATTTCTATGGCAGGTATGGAAGCCAGCGGCACGGGTAATATGAAGTTTATGCTCAACGGTACCGTAACCCTTGGCACCATGGACGGCGCAAACGTTGAGATCTGCGAAGAAGCAGGCCGCGAGAACGAGTACATCTTTGGCGCAACCGTCGAAGAAGTGAAGGAGATCAAAAAGAACTACCGTCCTTGGGACATCTACAACAGCGATCCCGAACTCAAAAGAATCGTTGATACCCTTGACGACGGCACCTTTGACGATCAGGGCAGCGGAATGTTCCGCTCCGTTAAGGAATCCCTCTTTGGCGGCTGGAGTGCCGACCATTATCTCGTGCTTCAAGATTTCCGCGACTATGTTCGCGTAAAGAGCGAGCTCAATCGCGACTACGGCAGTGAAGAATTCCTTGCAAAATGTGTTCGCAACACCGCAAACGGCGGCAAATTCTCCTCCGACCGTTCCATTCTCGATTACGCCAAGAACGTTTGGAACGTAACCCCTAAAAACTAAAAAAAGAACCGCAAAGAGCACCCATCAAACGATGGGTGCTCTTGTTTTATGTGCAATATAAAATAGGAAAGAAAAAAAGGAACCACACCCGAGGGTGTGGTTCCGCGTTGTTTGATTGCTTAAAATCGATTACTTTTCGTAGCCAAATTCAAAGCCCTTGACTTGAAGGGTGGAACCGGAGTTGGTGAATGTAATGGTTTCGAAAGTTTCTACCTCAATGGTGATGGTGAAATTCTCTGCATCGGTGGTGTAGGTGTAACCGGTGAGGATCTTTTGGAAGTTAGTAACTTGTGTAGCGTTGGTGAGGTAAACGGTAATCGTCTTAACGTTGAGAGCGTTTTTGTTGGTCAAGGTCAGGGTGTTGTTTTTATACACTCTCATGTGATCCTTAGCGGTGGTGTAAAGCATGCTACCGGAGGCCTTGTTTACTTGAACGCCAAAGTTTGCGTTTTCCCAAGTGTAGGTGCCGGCAGTTGTATCAGCTACGCCGCTGTTGTTGTCGGTTCTGATCTCAACGTACTCATAGCCGAACTTAACGTTTCTGCCGCAGTCGTCGCAAAGGTCATCGCCGGTGTTATCAGCACAACCGAGGGCTTCGCCAAAGCTTTGTCCGCATGCGCAGTAAGCAGGAGCGCTGCAGGTTGCAGGGCTGAAGGTGAAGTCGTGGGGGTGTTGCTCAAGAAGGGTTACTGTGCCACCTTGGATGGCGGGCCAATATTGACCGTTGGGAGCAGAGGAGCTGCTGTACTTGTTGATCTTGCCGTAAACTTGAACCTTGTCGCCAAGAGTGAGCTTAATTTCCCAGTTAGCGTGGCTGACGCCGTCAGCGTTTACGGGGAGTCTGAAGTAGAATTTCTCGCCGGAGCCGTCGTCAATCAGGAAGATGCCGTTCTTTGCATCAAGAACTTCTACAATAGTACCGATAACATAGTATTTTCTGTCGGTGGAAAGCTTGGAGCCGAGGCAGTTAGCGGTGAATGTGGAAAGAACGGAGTCAGCAGCGGGAGCTACCTTAGAGGTGCATCCTTCTCTGTCGCACTCAACGTCAAGATTTTCATCGATGTGACCGAGTGCTTCAACTTCTTCAGTGTAGGTATCGCCGCATGCGCAGGTGTAGGTGGTAACGCCTGCTGCGGTGCAGGTTGCGGTGGAGGTTGCAACGTATGCGTGGGTGTGTGCTTCAGCTGCGCCTTCCCAAACAAGACTCAGGATGGTGAAGCGGTCCTTGTTGCTGGTGCTCTTGCTGGGGCAGTTGTTTACGATTTCGATGGTGAAATCGCCGGTGATGGGAGTGTCGAGAACCCACTCATCGGTGTAAACAACGTACTTTTCGTCCTTGCTCAGTTCTGCCTCAATAATGTGAGTATACTTATTGCCGTTTGCATCGGTGATGGTAACGGTTACAGAAAGTTTGGTATCGGTGAACATCTTGGTGTAGTTGATGGTCAGCTTGGAGATACCGCCGTTAAGAGTGGGAGAGGTAATCTTACCGGGTGCAGAAGTTTTACCGTTGAGGCAAACTGCCTTGTGAGTGTTGTCGGGACCAACAACCGTGAACTGAGGGTTCACATCTTTAGTGCCGCCACACTGAATAGCGGAGTTAGTTGTTACCCAACCGTTAGCGGTGGTGTAAGAACTGGTGTAAGAAGAGTCGCCATTGGGTTTGCTGCTGGGGAGAACGATAGTGTTAAAGTCAGCGGAGCCGCCTGCGGGAGCTACGGGCTTTACGTAATCGGGATCCTCTGCGCCGCATACAGTGCATTTGCCGTCAGTGTAGGCGTGGCCAAGAGCTACAACTTCGTCAGCGGTGTAGGTGTCGCCGCACTCGCAGGTGTAGGTAGTGTAGCCCGCGTCTGTGCAGGTTGCAGGGGTGGTGGTTGCAACGTATGCGTGGGTGTGAGTTTCAGCTGCGCCTTCCCAAACAAGACTCAGGATGGTGAAGCGGTCCTTGTTGCTGGTGCTCTTGCTGGGGCAGTTGTTAACGATCTCAATGGTGAAATCGCCGGTGATGGGAGTGTCGAGAACCCACTCATCGGTGTAAACAACGTACTTTTCGTCCTTGCTCAGCTCTGCCTCAATAATGTGAGTATACTTATTGCCGTTGGCATCGGTGATGGTAACGGTTACAGAAAGCTTGGTATCGGTGAACATCTTGGTGTAGTTGATGGTCAGCTTGGAGATACCGCCGGTGAGAACGGGAGAGGTAAGTGTGCCAACTGCGGAGGTTTTACCGTTGAGGCAAACTGCTTTAGAAGTGTTGTCGGAACCGATTACAGGGAATTGGGGATTCATAACAGTGCTTCCGCCGCATTGAATAGCGGAGAAGTTTGTTACCCAACCGTTAGCGGTGGTGTAAGAACTGGTGTAAGAAGAGTCGCCATTGGGTTTGCTGCTGGGGAGAACGATAGTGTTAAAGTCAGCGGAGCCGCCTGCTACGGGAGCGTCGGGCTTTACGTAATCGGGATCCTCTGCGCCGCATACGGTGCACTTGCCGTCAGCAAAGGTGTGCTTGCCGGTTGCGGGGATCTCGGTGCCGTTAGCGATAACTTCTTTGCAATCTGCGCAAACAGTGTTGCCGGTGAAGCCGGGGGTGTTGCAAGTAGCTTCGGTAGCACCCTCAACAACGGTGTTGGTGTGCTTGCATTCGGGCTCTACGGGAGTATCACCGGAAGAGGAGGTCTTTACGTAGAAGGAGAGGTAGTACTCAGTGGTGTTACCTGCGGTGTAGGTGCTCCAGTTGTTCTTGGAAGCATACCATTCAAGGTAGGTCTTACGGCCGGTGTTGTAAACGAGGAAGGTGCCGTCGTCTTTGGACTTCAAAGTCCAGCTCTTGTGAGCACCGGTTTCGTTAAGAGAAGAATAGGAATCTGCAAGAGCGATAACAACGCCGGTGAGAGAGGTGAAGGTGTAGCTGCCATCAGCGTTAACGGTAACAACAAAGATTTCTGCATCGGTTACGTTTGCAAAGTTATCTACGGAGTAGTCAACGCCCTTGTTGTAGTAGGATCCTGCGCTTACCTTGAGAGAGGAAAGGAGCTTACCGTAAGCGGGAGCGCCGATCAGAACGTAGTCGCCGTCCTTGAGCTCGGTGGTGAGAACCCACTCAGCTGCAGGGGTATCGGGGGTGTAGTTGGGGTCAGCTTCGCCGCATACGGTGCACTTGCCGTCAGCAAAGGTGTGGCCGAGAGCTGCGATAACGGTTTGTGCAACGAGAGTCTCGCCACACTTGGAGCACTTCTTGCCTTCAGAAAGACCGGTCTCGGTGCAGGTTGCGGGAGATGCGGGGATAATTTCCTCAACGTGCTCGCAAGTATCATCTTCTTCGGAAGATTTATTGTAGGTAATTTCAATCTTGGAAAGTCTCCACTGTGCTTTAGCAACGAGCTCAATAGAATCAACCGTGCCGGAGTTAACGGTGATTGTTACAACAGAGCCGCTAACAGTTGCAGTAACACCGGCAGTTGTAAGAGCATTCTTACAAGCAGCTGCGTAGGAGGAGCTTTCGCAAGTGATAACGATCTTGGTCATGTTCGGGCAAGAGATCGTGGTCTTGCTTCCTGCGTATGCTCTGAAGTGGTTTGTATCACTGGTTCTAATAGCAGTAGAAGAAGTGTTTTGAGCGTTTGTGAAGGTAATGTTGCCAAATACCCAAGTAATTGTTTTGTTTGCAAGAGTACCCTTGTTAGCATAAATGTTCATGCTTTCGGTAACGGCTTCTACACCTTGAACTGCGCCGCAAGAACAAACGCCGTTAACATAGGTGTGATCGATGGGCTCGCCAACTACCTTACCGCAAACAACGCACTTGGAAGCGTCGGTACAGGTTGCCTCGGTAAACTTGGAGCAAGTGTGTGTGCCGATGATTACAGCGGTTGCGCCTTGTGCAACCTGACGGGAGCTACTGTAAGTAGTCATGCTACCTGTAACAGTGATAACGTCATTCAGCTTAACTTGCGTAGAAAGTCTGTAAACATAAAGAGTATTGCCGTTCTCGTCGGTGATGGTAACAGAAATATTCTTGTAATTGCTGTCCCAAGCTTGGTTGATGAGAGTAACGGTGCCGGTAACACTAACCTTTTGGCCATCCTTTGCTGCGAGAGCTTCGGGAATGGTCATTTCAAAGTAGTAGTTGGGATCCTCTGCGCCGCACTCGCACTTGCCTTCAACGTAGGTGTGACCGGGAGCTGCAACTTCCTCTTGAGCGGTGATGATATCGCCGCAAACAGAGCACTTAACACCGGCGGTAAGACCGGGCTTGGTGCAAGTGGGATCTACTGCAGGAATGGTCTCCTTGGTATGGCCGAGAGCTGCAACTTCCTCTTGAGCGGTGATGGTTTCGCCGCAAACAGAGCACTTAACGCCAGCAGTAAGACCGGGCTTGGTGCAAGTGGGATCTACTGCAGGAATGGTCTCTTCAGTGTGACCGAGAGCTGCAACAACGGTATCGGTGTAAGAATCGTTGCAGTTCTTGCAGGTGTGGGTGGTGTAACCGTCTACGGTGCAGGTAGGAGCAGTTACAACAGCTTGATAGTTATGACCGGTTGCGGGGATTTCCTGATAGTTGCGAGTATAATCACAACGAGTGCACTTTTGGTAGAAAGAGTGACCGGGCTCGGTGCAAGTAGCATCTTTCTTTGCTACTGTAACGGTGCTGTGACCCAAAACGGGGATCTTTACGTAGGTGGTGTAATCGCAACGAGAGCAAGTGTCGTATTCCTTGTTACCGGGTGTGGTGCAAGAGGGATCTTTTGCTTCGTGGTGAGTCAGATCGTGGCCGAGAGCGGCAACTTCGGTTTGCGCTACGAGAACATTGGAGCAACGAGAGCAGTGCTTGCCTTCGGTAAGACCGCTTGTGGTGCAGGTTGCAGCAACGGCTGCGTCGATAACCTCAACGTGTCCAAGAGCCGCGATTTTCTCAAAGGTGGTATAATCGCAACGAGAGCAGGTTACGTATGCCTTGTAACCGTCTTCGGTGCAGGTAGCTGCTTTTGCTTCGTGAGCGATCTCGTCGTGGCCAAGCGCATCAACTACTGTTTGCGCTACGAGAACTGTATCACAAACGGAGCAGTGCTTGCCTTCGGTAAGACCGGTTTCGGTGCAAGTGGGAGCAACTGCGGCATCGGTAACCTCGGTGTGACCGAGAGCATCAATGACGTTTTGTGCTACGAGAACTACACCACAAACGGAGCAATGCTTGCCTTCGGTAAGACCGGTTTCGGTGCAAGTGGGATCAACCGCTGCGTCGATAACCTCGGTGTGGCCGAGAGCGGGGATCATTTCGGGTGCTACGAGAACCTTGTTGCAATCCAGGCAGTACTTGCCTTCGCTAACGCCCGCAGTGGTGCAGGTAGGAGCAATTGCTTCAACGGTGTACACAGTGTGGCCGAGAGCCGGGATTTCTTGCTGTGCAACTTCAACTTCGCCACAAATGGAGCAGTGGGTACCCTCTGTGTAGCCAACGGTGTCACAACCGGGTTCTACAGCAACGTCGGTAACCATAGCGTGTCCGTGCGCAGGAATTTCTTCCTGAGCGACGAGAACGTCTTTACAAGCGGAGCAATGTACGCCTGCGGTAAGACCGGACTCGGTGCAGGTGGGTTCAACCGCTGCATCGATAACCTCGGTATGACCGAGTGCCTCGATTACTTTTTGTGCTACGAGAACCTCGTTGCACTTAAAGCAATGCTCGCCCACGGTAAGACCGGATTTTGTACATGTAGGAGCAACAGCCGCATCGATAACGACAACGTGGTTGCACTCCGGTGCCAATGTGGTTTCCTCTTCCGGACCCCAGCTGCTAATGGGAGGAATATCCTCTAAGAGGATATCACAGGATGCCATTGTCAACAGGAACAGTGCCGTCAGGGATACCAAAACGAGTAGTTTGAGAATTCCTTTCATTTTTCACCCTCCAGGAAATGAATGTGTTATTTTCGAACTTTTACCATGACCGGTTTAATTCGACAGTAATAAGTATAACACTTTCTTTTTCATTTGTAAAGGGGTTTTTGGATATTTGTAATTAATGGAGTATATCCAATTAATTATACATTTATATATAATGACTAAAAAACGATGATGGGGATTAACAAATGATACAAATTTCACTTGACGCGCGCTACAGGGTATGGTAAAATAAAGGTGTTCATAAAGGCGATACAGATACAATATTTCTATTTGGAGGGAAAGAATATGAAGACCTTGCTGATTTTGGTTGACGGTATGCGCCCCGATGCGCTGGCGAACTGCGAGGCCGCGCAAAGGATAATGGCAAACTCCGTTTACACGTTGAACGCGCAAACAGTTATGCCGTCTGTTACACTCTCGTGCCACATGTCGCTCTTTTTTGGAATGATGCCGGAGCGTCACGGTACCAAGGGCAATACCTACGTGCCCCCACAAAAGCTTCTTTTGGGGCTCTTTGACGTTCTCGCCATCAAGAAAAAGAAGGTTGCCTCCTTTTACAGCTGGGGTCAGCTGCGCGATCTTTGCTATCCGGCATCGTTGGATTATTCCTTGCTGATCAACGGCGCGAACGTGGGCTACGACAAGGCCAATGACCGTCTGACCGATGCCGCCATCGGATACATTCAACAAACCGACCCCGAGCTCACCTTCCTTTATCTCGGATATCCCGACGAGGCAGGACACGCACACGGCTGGATGGGAGAGGAATATATGCAATCTCTTGAAAACAGTTGGGAGAATATTGCTCGTATTATGAACGCTATTCCCAAGGATTATGCTGTGATTATCACCGCCGACCACGGCGGTCACGATCACACCCACGGCACCGACTGCCCCGAGGATATGACCATTCCGCTTATTTTTGCGGGTGCTGAGCGTGGCTTGATCGGCAACCTTGATGAGGTCAGCATTATGGATATTGCGCCTACCGTTGCGGCACTTGCGGGTATCGATCCCGACCCCAATTGGGAAGGAAAGTGCTTGCTGGCATGACGGATTTTCAAAAAAAATTACCATTTTTTTGCTAACCCGTTGACAAATTCCTTACCTTATGTTACAATGAGATGTACGTATGAAAGTACGTCAATTTTTGAAAGGGGATTTTTGATATGGGATCGAGATTTACAGGTCGTTTTTGGGGGTATATTGGTAGATGTCTGCTGTTCACCTTCTTGTGCTCCATCACATTGGGTCTTGCAACTCCCTTCTGCGTTTGCAGAATGCTGAAGTGGCAAAAGAGACACACCTACATCAACGGTTACAGACTCGCATTTAATGGCAACGGCTTCCAACTTTGGGGTCGTGTTCTGCTTTGGCTTCTGTTGACTGTTGTTACGCTTGGAATTTATTCCTTCTATCTTCCCATCGCGTGGGAAAAGTGGGTTACCAAGCACACCTACATCGGTTAATTGCTTAAAAAACGAAAACACACCGACGCATTGTTTTGGTATGCGTCGGTGTGTTTTTTATTGTTTTTGGTCTATGCTTGCGGTTTGTTGCAAGCTTTGATAGGGCGTTTTACCCGTGATGTTTTTGTAAACGCTGATAAAGTAGGAGATGCTGTTATACCCGCATCTTGTGGCCACTTCGCTGACAGATACACTGCCTCGGCAAAGCATTTTTTCTGCCTGATTAACGCGCGTGCGGTTGAGATATTGCTTAAACGTCATACCCGTAACGCGCTTGAAGCTGCGCGAAAAATAACTGTAGCTCATACCCAAGCTGCGTGCAAGCTCGCGCTCATCCATATCCTCGGCATAGTGGTTGCGCACAAAGACCATCGTATTATAAATGAGAGCCGCCGCTTGTGTGTGCGGCGCCTTTTCCACAGAGGAGGAGTCGCTTCGCAGGATCTCGACCAAAAGCTCCATAATTTTGAGCTTTGTTGCCACTTGCGACGCATATTTATTCTCCTCGTGCTCCTCAACAAGAGATTGCAGTGCCGAAAAGAGGGGAGTGCCCTCAAGCTCCTCGCGCGTCCAAATGCTTTTGTTTTCCTTGCGGTTGATGGCAAAGCGCATAACGTATTCCGCTCCCTCGTCCCCGGTAGAAAATTGCAAAAAGAAGGTGGGGGAAATTTTAATGACGTAATATTCGTTCTCGGGCAAATTTTTTGTGAAAACGTGATGAATGGCGTTGGAGCAAAAAAGCACAAGATCGCCCTTTTCAATGGCGTACTCCACACCGTCAAGCAGGACAATAAAGGAGCCGCTTTTTACGTATAACAGCTCTACGGCTTTATGAACGTGTGCCGCACAGGCAACAGAGGCGGGCGGTGTGGCTTGCAAAAAGAACTCCGTTCCGTCGCCAACAATCTTTGGTAACTCTACTTGAATGTTATTTATATTCATACAGTATCTTCCTCGCAGGACAAATTTGTTATATTTTTTGGCAATTCTATTATAGCATTGTTTTTCCAAAAAGTCTATAATAAAATCAGAAAAAAGTAAAAATATTTCAAAATGCCAAAAAACGAGGCGGCATAGACTGAAAACAGAACAAAAAAGGAGAAAAAACAATGGACAGAATCGTAAAAATCGGTATTATCGGCTGCGGCGGCATTGCAAACGGCAAGCACATGCCCGCACTCTCCCGCATTCCCAATGTCAAAATGGTTGCATTTTGTGACCTTATTCCCGAAAGAGCCGAAAAGGCACGCACCAAATACGGCACACCCGATGCAAAGGTTTATGTAGATTATAAAGAGCTGCTCAAGGACGAGGAGATCGAGGTCGTTCACGTTCTGACTCCCAACCGCGAGCACGCACAAATCACCGTTGATGCCCTTTATGCAGGCAAGCACGTTATGTGCGAAAAGCCCATGGCAAAGACTGCTGCTGATGCACGCAGAATGTACGAAGCGGCTGTTGCCACCGGCAAAAAGCTGACCATCGGTTACCAACACCGCCAAAAGCCCCAAAGCATTTATGCAAAAAAATACATCGATTCCGGCGCACTTGGCGAGATCTATTACGCAAACTGCTATGCAATCCGCCGTCGCGGCACCCCCAACTGGGGCGTATTCCTGGATGCCGAGGCACAGGGCGGCGGTCCTATCATCGACATCGCAACCCACTCCCTTGACCTGACTCTCTACCTGATGAACAACTACGAGCCCGAAATGGTTGTAGGCAGAACCCACAAAAAGCTTGAGCATCCCGAGGCAGGCAACATCTGGGGCGACAATGGCGTCAGCACCACACCTCTCGAGGAAGCGGCTTGCGCATTCATTCGCATGAAGAACGGCGCTACCATTATGCTTGAAACCAGCTGGGCACTCAACACCTCCGAGCCCATCGAAGAGGGCAGCTGCACCCTTTGCGGCAGCAAAGAAGGTCTGCAAATTAAGAACAACGTTCTCAAGATCAACAAGATCGAGTTTGACCGTCAAACCGAAACCAAGGTTGACACCAACGCAGGCGGCGTTGCTTTCTACAGCGGCGCATCTGCAAACGCAATCGACGTAGAAGCCAACAACTGGATCCGTTCCATCATCGACGATACCGATCCCGTTGTTCTTCCAAAGCAGGCATTGGTAGTTTCCGAAATCCTTGAGGCGATCTACGAGTCCTCCAAGACCGGAAAGCCGGTATATTTCGCATGAAGATAGCGGTATTTGGCGTTTGGCATGTCCACGCCCCCGACTACACCCGTAAGGCACAGGCCCACGGCGAGGTGATCGGTTTTTATGAAAAGAACGATGCATTGGCAGAGGGCTTTGCAAAAGAATTCGGCCTTTACCGTTTTGCAACCCCCGAAGAGCTGCTTGCAAGTGATGCAGAGGGCGTTATTGTTTGCTCCGCATCCTGCGACCACGCCGAGGATCTTGTTCGCATTGCAAATGCAAAAAAGCACATCTTTACAGAGAAGGTACTCACACTCACCGACGAAGAAGCCGCTCGCGTAAAGGAAGCGGTACAAGCAAACGGTGTTACGCTGACCATTTCTCTGTTCCAAAAATATCTCGGTTCGCGCATTGCCGTTAAGGAGATCGTCGATAGCGGCGAGCTCGGAAAGATCAATTACGTGCGCTTCCGCAACTGCCACTCGGGCAGCATTGGCGATTGGTTGCCCCCGCACTTCTACAATGCAAAAGAGTGTGGCGGTGGTGCGATGATCGACCTCGGTGCTCACGGAATGTATCTCATTCATTGGCTTCTCGGCATGCCCGTGTCGGCATCCTCTGCCTTTACACGTGCTTGCGAAAACCCTGCGGCGAATGCAAAAAACACCGACGGTGTTGAGGATAACGCCGTTACGGTGATGTCCTTTGAGGGTGGCGCGATCGCTATCAACGAGACGGGATTTTGCTCCAACTGTGCTCCCGTTGTTTTTGAGGTGCACGGTGAAAAGGGCTACGTACGCATGGAGGATGACTATGCTGTCCCCCACGTTGTCAAGCGCACGCAAGCAACCCGTGGCAAGCCCGTTGAGGTTACACTCGCTCCCGATCAAGATCTTCCCATCATTCAATTTGTCAAGGGAGAAATCCTTGACGGCTGCGGTATGGACGAGGCAATCGCCCTGACCCACATGATGGTTATGGCTTATAATTGATATGTTTTTTGTGGGGAAAACTTCTTGCGAAGAAGTTTCCCCCACACCCCCTTCAAGAAATCCTGCACAAAAATTATCTAAATAAATTTGTTAGTGCACAGACAGACGGGCGACGCGAACGCAAGGTTCGCTTTTGCTCCCGCGAGCGATTAGGGACCACAAACCCTACTCGCTAAGAGAGTGGATTTACTATGGGAAAACAAAAAAGGGCTTTCGCCGCAGCGAAAGCCCTTTTTTTATGTGATTATGAGCGGTCGACTTCAATGACAACGAAGTAGGTGGGGTTGATTTCCTTGACCTTCTCTGCAACGGCGGCGCGCACCTCGGCGTCGTTCATTTTGGCCTCAAAGGGAACTACTACATCAAAAATGAGGTTGGTATGCGTAGCACCCGCAACAAATCGAAAATCGTGAATTTGCATCGACGGGTGTATTTTTTTCACCGCCTCTGCGGTTTTTGTACGCAATTCGTTAATCTGTTCATCGTCGGTTACAATGGGGTCCATATGAATGGTTGCCTCAATGCCGCAATTCTCGCGCAAATCCTTTTCAATGGTGTCAATCATATCGTGCGTTTCAAATACGTTCACCGAGCCGTCCACCTCTATGTGAAGAGAGGCGATGATGCGGCCGGGGCCGTAATTGTGAACCACCATATCGTGAATACCGAGTGCGCCCTCGTAGCGGTCAACCGTTTCGGTGATCTGTTTTACGATCTCCTCAGAGGGAGCTTCACCGAGAATGGCGTTTTTGGATTCATTGAGAATGCGGAAGCCCGCAACAATGATGAGGGCGGCAACGATCACGCCCATATAAGCATCGGGGTTCCACTTCATATCGGCAAAGATCATGGGCAGCACGGTTGCAACCAAAACGGCACCCGTTGCAAATACGTCCGAAAGACTGTCGGCGGCGGTTGCACGCATCACCGAGGAGTCGATTCTCTTACCAATGGTGCGGTTAAAGAGGCCGAGCCACAATTTACACAGCATTGATCCGATGAGCACGATGATGGCGACAGGGGAGCTATCGGGGCGTTCGGGTGAGAAGATCTGCGACACCGAGCTCTTGAGCAGCTCAAAGCCAACGAGCATAACAAGGAAAGATACGATCATCGAGGTGACGTATTCGATTCTTGCGTGACCAAAGGGGTGCTCGCGGTCGGCGGGCTTTGCGGCAATGCGGAAGGAGATGAGCGAGATGATCTGCGTTCCCGCATCCGAGAGGTTGTTTACGGCGTCACCCACAATCGAGATCGCACCAAACAACGTGCCCACCACAAATTTAGCGGCAAAGAGAATAATGTTGAGAATAATACCCGTAATGCTGACCATCGTTCCGTAAGCGGTGCGTACGGCAGGGTTATTGGCATCTTGGTGGTTTTTGACAAATAGACGTGATAAAAGCTCTGTCATAAAGGGATTCCTTTCAGTCGTTTTTTCAATGCTTTTTGGTAAGGTCATTGAGCCAAATTCCGCGGCCTACAAGAACGATACCGATGATGCATCGAATAATATCCGAGTTGTAACACATAAAGTACACCCACTCAACAGGGAGTGTTGTAAAGTTGATCATACAGAAGGAGAGGGGAATGGTAAACACCACACGTACGCCGAATCGAACAGAAAAGTGAGCAGGGTCTTGCCGCCCGAGCGGAGCGTAAAATAGGATGCATTGAGAATTGCCTGAATGGGTGCGCTGACGGCAACTGTAATGATAAAGGAAGAAGCCAGCGCGCGCACCTCGTCGGTGGTGTTATAAAGGTTCGGGAAAAACAAAGAGCAAATTGCAATCAGAATACCCGAAATGACACCGAGCAAAGTGGAAAATGCAATCATTTTCTTTGCGTCGTCCATCGCTTTTTCGCGGTCTCCCTCGCCAAGTCGGTGACCGACGAGAATGGCAATGGTTGTTCCCATCGAGAAATAGAGCACCGAGAAGGTGTTGAACGCGATGCCCGAAATATTCATTGCCGAAACGGTGGCAATACCGCGCACCGAGTAGCATTGTAAGAGCATTGCCTGACCTGCCGCCCACAGGGTTTCGTTGAGCAAGAGGGGTGTGCCCGTTATGGTAATGGAACGCACCAACTCTTTCGGAATGCGGAAAGAGCGATACACGCCCACAATAAAGGGGCATTCCTTTGTGTGTAGATGTGTCCACACAACAACGCAAATACACTCCACAAAGCGAGAGATAACGGTGGCAATCGCCGCACCAACAACGCCCAAGGCAGGGGCGCCGAATTTACCAAAGATGAGCACGTAGTTCAAACTCAAATTCACGCAAACACCGATAATACCTGCAGTCATCGGGGGCACGGTGTGCTTGACCTCGCGCAAGGAGCTCGCATAAATCTGTGTCACCGTAAAGGGGAAAAGCCCGAACAGGGAAACGGCAAGATACTTTTTTGCGTAGTGAAGTGTGAGGGCAATGTCACCTGTCTCACCGCCCTCGTGTAAATAAAGTGAAATGAGCGGCTGACCCGCCAAAAGGAAGAGTCCGATAGCACCCGCACAGATAACCAAGGAAATGATGACCTTGTAGCGAAAGGTGTGGCGCAGATTTTCGTATTCCTTGTTGCCAAAAAACTGTGCGCCAAACAGTCCCGCACCCGAGAGTGCTCCAAAGATGCAGAGATTGAAAACGAACAGCAGCTGGTTGACGATCGAAACACCCGACATCTGCTCGGTGCCGATCTGTCCTACCATTACGTTATCGAGCAAGCTGATAAAGTTGGTAATGCTGTTTTGAATAATAATGGGTACGGCAACCGCCAAAAGCGAGCGGTAAAAGGCACGGTTGCCGACGAATTGCTTGAGCTTCATAAAAAGAAAACGTCCTTACGTGTTGTATTATCCCCAATATTTACGGTCGAGACTGCGCAACTGGATCGCCTCGGCAACGTGAGGTGCACGTATGGTCTTTGAGGCATCGAGGTCGGCAATGGTACGTGCTACACGCAAAATGCGGTCATAGCCGCGTGCACTCAGTCCCATGCGGTCATAAGCTGCCGCAAGGAGTGCGGATGCGTCGGCATCCAAAATGCAATAGCGTTGAATGCCGCGTGCATCGAGCTGTGCGTTGCAAAAGATGGGGGAATCCTCACCCATGCGCTCACGTGCAAATTTGCGTGCGGCGGTCACACGCTCACGAATGATAGCCGACGTGTCGGCTTTTGCATCGGGAGCGGAGATTTCATCATAGGAAAGAGAGGGGAGCTCTATTTGAATGTCCATTCTGTCAAGCATCGGGCCGCTGATGCGGGAGATGTAGCGTTTGACGTCATCGGGACGACAGGTGCAAGGGTGTGTAGGGTGACCGAAGTATCCGCAACGGCAAGGGTTCATTGCACCCACCAGCATAAAAGAGCAAGGGAAGGTAACACGCCCGTTTGCACGGGTAATGGTCACACGGCGGTCCTCAAGGGGCTGACGCAAGGCATCGGTGACCTGCTTGGGGAACTCGGGGAGCTCATCGAGAAAGAGTACGCCGTTGTTGGCAAGTGAAATTTCACCCGGCATGGGGTTGATGCCGCCACCCACCAAGCTGACAGGGCTCATGGTGTGGTGAGGAGAGCGAAAAGGTCGCGCCGACAGAAGAGAAACACCCTCGGGGAGCGTTCCCGAAACCGAATGTACCTTGGTCGTTTCAATGGCCTCGGCAAAGGTCAGGGGAGGCAGAATTGTGGGGAGTCGTTTGGCAAGCATTGATTTGCCCGTACCGGGAGGCCCGATCAGCAAGATGTTATGTCCGCCTGCGGCGGCAATCTCCATGGCTCTTTTTGCCATTGCCTGACCGCGCACGTCCATAAAATCAAGAGCATGCTTGGTTACGGCATCGGCAAAGGCGGTGCGGTCGTATTCCACGGGGGAGAGCAGCTCTTCACCGTTGAGGTGCATCACAAGCGCGCGAATGTTGGGCACGGCATAAACCGTAATGCCCTCGACCGCGGCTGCCTCCTTTGCGTTCTCCATAGGAGCATAGAACTCGGTAAAGCCGTGCTCCTTTGCCGCCACGCACATACACAAAATGCCGCGCACGCCTCGCAATTCACCCGAAAGAGACAACTCACCAACAATACACTTGCCTTTCATATCCACACTGCGGCGAATAATGCCACTACTGTGAAAAATGGCGCAAAGAATGGCCGCATCAAAGGCGGAGCCCTCCTTTTTGCGGTCGGCGGGGGCGAGGTTGACGGTGATGCGCGCATAGGGAAAGCTGTAACCGCTGTTATAGCAAGCGGTCCTGACACGTTCCTTTGCTTCACGCACTGCCATGTCGGGCAGTCCCACAAGGTCAAAGCCCTCTAAATTATTCTTTTGGTTACACTCTACCGTTACGGGAAAGCCGTCAATACCGCACAGTCCCGCACTGAATGTCGAAGATAACATCAGAGTCCTCCCACAGTTTTTATATTTCTTTTAATATTATACAACATAAGGGGGTACTTGTCAATAGAGAGCATACAAAAGGGCAAGGATATGCGGTTTTATGCGGCCAAAGGTAGAAGGATAACAAAATATTTACAAAGAATCGGGAAAAATCTATTGACTTTTTGGTTTATATCTTGTATAATCTTATATATATGTTTTTCGCAGGAGGAATATTATGAAAAAACTTCTCGCAGTTTTGTTGGTAGTATTGATGGTATTCTCTGTTGTTGCATGCGGCAACAAGGATGTTCAAAAAGAAAACGATGACGAACAGTACAGAGATAAAACAGTTATCATTGACCACGAATCTCTCAACGGCGGTGTTGACACCTTCTATTATGAGAACGTGGACAGTGAAACGGTTATCATTGTTGGCTTTTCCACCACAAACGATAAAAAGCATCCTATCGAGATTCCCGCATACTTTGTAAACAACGGCGGCGAAAAGCCCCTGCGCGTTGTTGGTATCGGCAAAGAGGCGTTCAACTGCAGCTCCAGCGTTGAGACCTTGGTATTTCCCACCGAGGCAGATTATCTTGCAGTTGATGCAAGGTTCGATATGAACGAGCACTATTTCGTTATTACAGATTACGCACTTAGAGAGTGTGTATCTCTTACAACGCTCAATCTGCCCGCATACGTTACCGAGATCGGAGCGCGTGCATTCTACGGTTGCGTATCTCTCAAGAGCGTTACTTTTGCAGAGGGCTCCAAGCTTGCAAACATTGCAGATGGCGCATTTATGAAGTGTCATGCTCTTGAGGCCATCAACCTTCCCGGTGCGCTTCAAACCATCGGCGTTGGCGCATTCTTCGAGTGCGTGGCTCTTGAGTCTGTTATTATTAACGAGGGTACGTTGAGCATTGCAAGCCAAGCGTTCCAAAACTGCACTGTTTTGGCAGAGGTTAAATTGCCCGCCACTCTTGAGAACGTTGGTACCTATGCATTCCACGGCAGTAAAGAACTGTATAAAGACGGTTTTACATACACAGGTGACGCGGCAGGCGTAAAAGCTTACATCACCAGCTTGGCACTTGAGGACCGTCCCGCAGAATAAAACAAAGCAACAAAAAATTGGGGATGGCTCGCGATTGCGTTCCATCCCCATTGTGCTCTTTTTTACTGTTTTATTGGCGAATTAATTATAAAAATCGTGGTTGCCTATGGTAAAGGCATAGGGTCTGTTCTTGGAGATCCAGTTAGATGTAGCAATTCTGGGGTTCATAAAGAACAGTGCCGTGTTGGATATTGAATATCCCTCCAAACAAATTTTGGCGGCAATGATCGAGGATTCCGAGGGCTTGTTATAGATGGTGCCAAAGGAAACGGGTGAAAATTGCGTGCCGTGCTTGCGGTCAAAGATAACACCGTAAATGGTGTTGGGGTAGGATTTGTGGCGCACGCGGTTGAGGACTACGTTGCCAACGGCGATCTGTCCCTTGAGGGGCTCGCCTTGAGATTCTGCCGAAATGATGCGCGCAAGCCAATAGAGGTCGTCCTCATTGTAGCTTGCCCAAGCAACCATGGGCTTGCCAATGGGAGATTGCAGTTCTACCGCACGCAAAGAATTGTTCCACGCAAGGGTGGCATTGAAGGCACGTGCCAAGGGACGAATGGGAACGTAAAGTGAGCCGCCCCAATTCTGCACCGCTTCCACGGTGTAGAAGTAGTGCCCGTTAGCATAGATGTAAAGCGCGCCCTCTTGAATGATGAGCGTCATACCGCTTTTGGTCTTTACCGTTGCGGTGCTTGTCTTGCCGTCCCACGAGAACGTGCAGCCGTCAAACAAATTGCAAAACTTCCGCAGGGGAACAAAGGTGGTGTCGCGCCATATTACGCTGTCACCGTCAAGAATTTCGATGCCGTCAAGGTAAACGTCGGTTTCCACCGAGTCCTTGGGGTGTGCGGATGAGAGCGCCAAGGAACTCAAGGGGAACACACACATAAGCATCAAAGCGGCAAAAAGAGCACACAGCCAGCGCCTTACACGGTGGCGCGGCCGATTGGTTGTCGTGACCGTATCAATCACTCCTTTTCTGTAAATTTGCGGCGGCAAACCCACCGCATGGTGCTATTATACAGGAAAAGGCAAACAAAATCAACCCACGATTTTTGCCAAGAGAGGGGGGCTCTGCCTCCCAAGGACAAGCGTGGAAAGAGAGGAAATCTCTCACCCCGAAAATGGGGGGAGGAGAGCCCTTTTTACCAACCATTTCCGTCTTTTGGCGAGGAAGAAAAGAGGACTGTATGAAGAAATATACCCACATCATTTGGGATTTTAACGGAACGATCTACGATGATGTAGACGCCTGCATCAAGAGCGCGAACCGTCTGCTTGGCGCGCACGACTTGCCGCTTGTGACGTCGGTTGAGCAATATCGCTCGCTGTTCGGCTTTCCCATTCAGGATTACTACGCGAGAATGGGCTTTGATTTTGAAAAGGCGCCCTATGCCGAGCTTGCCCCCGAATGGATGGGATATTATTTTCTGTATTCCAAGGATT
Source organism: Eubacteriales bacterium (assembly GCA_045656885.1). Classification (GTDB taxonomy): domain Bacteria; phylum Bacillota; class Clostridia; order Oscillospirales; family CAG-272; genus UMGS1865. Next base: position 6,648 of record JAZORZ010000053.1, on the reverse strand, counting down.
CCACGGTCTATCCCGATATTCCCAAGGTGCTGGATGCACTCCACCAAAAGGGAATGGAGCAATGGATCCTTTCTGCCACCGAGGTCAACATGCTGCGCGGACAGCTTGAGAGCTTGGGAATCCTCTCGCGCTTTGACGGTATCCTTGGTTTGGATAATATCCACGCACGCAGCAAAAAGGACATTGGTGTGGCGTGGAAGAACGCCAACCCCGATATTTGCGCCCTGATGATCGGTGACACCGACCACGATGCCGAGGTTGCCGAGGCGATGGGCGTGGATTGCGTCCTCGTTGCCGCAGGCCACCAAAATCGCTCCAAGCTCGAAAAATGCCACTGCATTGCCGTGGTCGATACGGTGAAGGATGTGTTGGGGTTGTTATAATGGAACCGCTTGAAGGTTGAGGAAAATATGTCGCTTGATTATAATAAAAAGAATATTACTCTTGCAAAAAATTTGCGAAGAAATGCAACCCCGCAAGAAAATCATTTGTGGTATAGATTTCTTGCAAAATACGAAATTCGATTTCAACGGCAAAAAGCTATTGATGATTTTATTGTGGATTTTTATTGTCATAAGGCGAAATTGATTATAGAAATTGATGGGGCGCAGCATTACACGGAACATGGCTTCCAAAAAGACAATTTTAGAACAGAAATACTAGAAAAATATAATTTAAGAGTTATTAGGTTTACAAACCAACAAATAGATACAGATTTTCAAGGTGTATGTGAGTATATTGATGCCATCGTGAAGGCCTCCCTCCGAGAGGGAGGGGGACCGCGATAGCGGTGGTGGGAGTCTGCGCAACTAAGATGTTTTAATGCACGAGGGCTCCTTCAGTCGCCTTCGGCGCCAGCTCCCTCCCGGAGGGAGCCCTATAGAGAGATGCGCCTGATTATTTAGTACGAGGAGTTTCTTTTGACTTTTTGGAAAATAAGCAAGATTTTTAGAACGAGGTTTATAAATGATTGTTTTGAGAAATTTTACTAAAACCGATGCATTAGCTTTGCAAAAACTCAACCATTCACATCTATCTGTTGAGCAGGTAGAAACTTTGATTTGCGAATGGAATCAAAAACACGTAAACGGTAAATATTTTGAAATGTTTGCAATCGTATTTGATGAAAACATTGTTGGTATGATTTCGTTATATCAGCACTCAACAGAAGTCGTATCAATAGGGCCGGAGATTTTCACACCGTACCGTCAAAAAGGGTTTGCCAGAGAAGCCATGCTATATGCTTGCACGATAGCAAAGGAAAAAGGATATAAGATTGTATCCCAGCAGATTAGAACAAATAATGTAGCCAGTATTGCACTGCATTCTTCTCTTGGGTTTGAAACAAGCGGTTTAACCTATACCAATGCAAAGGGAAATCAAGTAGCATTTTACCTAAAATCGTTAGTATGACAGAAAGCATATGATCACCGTTTGTGATCGTATGCTTTTTTATCACCATTCGATTTTCTTACATATACTGTCATTGATATCCATCAAATCTCAAGCAAAAGGAGACACTGTTATGCAAATAGATGAAAGAATGTTAAAGAGGTTATTGGCAATGAATGACGAGCAGCTGGGGCTGATGATTCAAAAGATCGCCGCCGAAACGGGAATAGACCCCGCGCAGCTCGGCATCAATCCACAGAGCATTGAGAGCGTACGCTCGGCGCTCGGCTCTATCGGTGATGAGGAGCTTGAGGGCATCAACCGTCTCTATGAGGACTATCGCCGCAATAAACGCAACCAACTCTGAGAGAGGGGAGAGGATTTTATGAGCGATATCGAATCGGGTGCACCGACCCCCTCGAGAGATACGGGTGCACTCCTTGGCAAGCTGCTTTCTAATCCCGATCTTGTGAAAAATCTTTCGGCGGTTTTGGGAGCATCGGGAACGGCAGAGGCAGAGCCGTCGGCGACCAAACCAACAGAAGCCGAACCGCAAATCCCACCACCGTCCTTGGAGAACCCTCAAGCCATGGCAGACGGCATATCGCGTGTGCTTGCCAACCCCGAAATGATGGCAAAGCTGCCAGACATGATGAAGATGCTCGCGCCAATGGTGCAACAGGGGAGTTCATCGGGGGCAGCTGTGCCCGCCGTTGCCACACCCCATCACGGTGGCGGAGAACGCGACCGCCGCGGTTGCCGCAACGATCTTTTGGTGGCACTCAAGCCGTTTTTATCTCCCGAGCGCTGTCGCGCCATTGATATGCTTTTGGGGCTTTCGCGCCTTGGCGATGCTCTGCAAAAAATGATTTAAGGAGGACGCGATATGTATTCACGCTATGGTGGAGATTCCAACCGTTCCGTTCGCTTGCCCGAGCACTATGGCGGCTCGGCTTTTTCGCAAGGTCCAACCGAGGCGATCACGGTCGCAAAACGGGAGCCGCCACCCTCTTTTTTGCGTGGTGGCATAGGAGAAAAAGCATCTCCCACCGCCGACCGTATGCTACGTGCCGAGACGATCGAAGAAGCGAACGACGACGTTTTGCCCATTCCGCCCACGCCCGATGTTGCAAATGATATAACTGAAGAAAAAGAGGCGCAAGAGCAAAAAGAAAAGCAACAGCCAGCGCCCCCCATCGAAAAGAGACCGTCCGCGTCCCCCATCAATTTTGAGGGACTGCGCCGCTTGCTTGGCGGCACGGGAGAGGGAGAGCAGGATCGCCTTCTCTTATTGGGGCTTATTTTGTTGCTCTCACGTTCGGGAGAGGATTCGGATATCCTTTTGTGGCTTTCTTTGCTTTTGTTGTGTGGATAAAATGATTTTTTCTTGAGACTCTTGCAAAAATACTTGCTTTTTCCAAAAACATATGATATGATAAAAAGGAAAAGAAGAAGCAATTATAAAGGATAAATAAACAATGCAAAAAAAGAAAAAGCGAATGCTCGTCCGGCGCATTTTGCTCGGTGTTCTGATTGTTTGCAATATGGCCGTCATCTTTTTGTTTTCCTCGCAAAGCGCTGCAAAGTCGGCTGCGGTCAGCAAGCAAGTGGTTATTTCCTTTGTGGAGATGATCTCAAAATGGGTAGAGAGCAAAACCACTACCCCCGAGGTATTCCCCGAGGAAACGGCAACACCGGCTCCCGAGGAATCGAGCGTGACCGATCCGGAAGAGCTTCCCACAACCACACCCGGTGATATTGGCGGCGTCGAGACCACTCCCCCCGAACAGACCACAACTCCCGATACTTCCGAGGAGACTACAACACCTGAAGAAACTACAACGCCCGAAGAAACCACAACACCCGAAGAAACTACAACACCAGAAGAAACTACAACACCCGAAGAGATCACAACCCCCGAAGAAACGACGACCGCAGACCCCATGGAGCACCTAACCGAGGAGCAAAAGGCGATGGTAAACAAAGCACACACACCGGTTCGCAAGCTTGCTCACATGTTGGAGTTCGGCTCGCTTGCGGCACTGGCACTTTTGCTTTTGATAACCTGGCCGGGCAAACTCTTGTGGCGCTACGTCGCCTCTCTTGGCTTTACCCTGATCTATGCGGTAACCGACGAGCTGCATCAGCTCTTTAGCCAAGGTCGCGGAGCGCGTCTCTCGGACGTTGTCATTGACTTTATAGGAGCATTTATTACTTGTACATTGCTTTTGACATTCGTTGCGGCCATTCGTCACAGCAGGCGATTGGTCACCACTTACTATGATTTGCCCTGCGCGCCAAACGGCAAGCCGCTTTCCTTGGCGCTTGTCACCGACCTGCATTCTTGCTCGCACGAAAAATTGGTAGAGCGCTTGCGTGATGCTTCTCCTGATATCATTCTGCTTGCAGGTGATATTATGGAGGACCGTGAGCTCACAGACGAAGGGGCCTCGGGATATGCGTTCTTGCGTTCCTGTGTCGCCATTGCACCTACTTATTATTCCTTTGGCAATCATGAGACGGTCGGTACAAACAAAAAAGGCGAGCAGTGCACCCTTGACGTTCCCACCGAAATTCGCGAACGCATTGCCGGAACGGGTGTTGTGCTGCTGCACAATGAGAGCGTTCTTGTAGACGGTATCCGCTTCTGCGGTCTTGCCTCGGGGCTTACCAAAAAGGAAAACCGCCCCAATGAGGCGGCTCTTGCAGAGTTTGCCAATGCCAAGGAGTTCCGCATTTTGCTCTGCCACCACCCCGAATATTACGAGCCCTACATTCGCAACACAAGCATTGAGCTTACCGTTTGCGGTCACGCGCACGGCGGGCAATGGCGCATCTTCGGGCGCGGCGTTTACGCACCGGGGCAGGGTATCTTTCCCAAATACACCGCGGGTGTTATCGACGGCAGATGCATCATCAGCCGCGGAACGGGAGACCATACATCTATCCCGCGCATCGCAAATCCGCGCGAGTTGGTTATCATTCATTGCGGAAACAAGCCAAAAAATCAATAAGCCATATAAAGAAAAGGAGAAACAAATATGTCAGTTATCAACATCACTCTCGAAAATTTTGAAGCAGAGGTTATCAAATCCGAAATTCCCGTTCTCGTGGATTTCTGGGCTCCTTGGTGCGGCCCTTGCCGTATGCTCTCGCCCGTTGTTGACGAGATCGCCAACGAGAAAACCGATATTAAGGTCGGCAAGGTCAACGTCGACGAGCAAGAAGAGCTCGCTATGCGCTTCGGTATCATGAGCATTCCTACCCTCATTGTTTTCAAAAACGGTGAAGCCGTAAAAAAGACCATGGGCGTTCAACCCAAGGCAGCTATTTTGGGATTGTTTGAATAAGAGAATGTGTTTTATGTGGGGGAACTTTTTGCAAAAAGTTCCCCCACACCCCTTCAAAAACTCTCTAACAAGAATTACAAAAGTGAAATTCAAAGCCACGGATAGACAGTCGGCGCGAGGGGAACCCTCGCTTTGGCTGCCGCGAGCTCCCAGGCACCGCCAAGATCCTGCTCGTTAAGAGAGTTGTTGACATTGTGTTATTGAAGTCAATCAACTTTCTGAGCGGATAGGGTTAGTGGGTCTCGCTACGGCTCGTGTCACAAAACTTGCCTGCGGCAACTTGGGCTCTGACACCACACCGTGGTGTCATTCACTCCCCTCGCGCCGCTTCGCTACCTAGCCGCTTGCAATAGCAAAAGCGCACCCTAAGGGGTGCGCGTCGACTGTCTATTTGCAAACTGAAAACTCTATTTGGTTATTTGTTGTGTAAAAGTTCTTGAAAGGGGTGTGGGGAGAACTTCTTTCAAGAAGTTCTCCCCACAAAAACCGCGTCCTTATTTTATTCTTCACTAAACACAACGGTCAGGTCGGGATGGAGTTGGAGGATAGAAGCGGGAACTTCGGGAGTGATAGGGCCGAAGAAAGCGCGCTGAACGATGTCCTTTTTGGCTTTGCCGTTAGCAATGAGAAGAACTTTCTTTGCTTGCATAATAGCGCCCATACCCATGGTGATTGCTTGGCGCGGAACGTCGCTTTCCTTTTCAAAGAAGCGAGCGTTTGCCTTGATGGTAGACTCGTGAAGATCAACCACGTGGGTTGCTTTTTCAAAGATGGGAGCGGGCTCGTTAAAGCCGATATGACCGTCAAGACCAATGCCGAGCAGTTGGAGGTCAATACCGCCAAAAGCTTCGATGCGAGCGTCGTATTCAGCACCCTCTTTTGCAAGATCCTCGGCACATCCGTTGGGAACGTAGGTGTTCTCGGTGCGAATGTTGATATGATCAAAGAAGTTAGTCTGCATAAAGTAGCGGTAGCTTTGGTCGTGGGTTCCTTCAAGACCGATGTACTCATCAAGGTTTACAGAGGTGACGGCGGAGAAATCAAGGTCGCCCTTGTTGTACCATTCGATCAGCTGACGGTAAGTGCCCAGAGGGGAAGAACCGGTTGCAAGGCCGAGCACGCTTTGCGGCTTCATAATGACCTGTGCAGAGATGATATTGGCTGCCTGACGGCTCATTTGCTCATAGTTTTGAACGGTGATGAATTTCATTTTGGTATTTTCCTTTCTTTCAATTCGTGTATCAAGCTTTTTTTCACTGCCGCGATAGGTTCCGGGAGGGGAGCCCATTACACGGCGAAAGACGGTACTAAAGTAGTTTTGGTCAAAGTAGCCCAAGAGAGCAGCAACCTCGCCCACGCGCATGCCTGCTTGCAGCTGCTCGGCGGCGTAGCGCATTTTCATTTCGGTAAAGTAACGAGAAACGCCCATACCCGCATAACGGGTAAAGATCTTTTTGAGAGCCGACAAGCTGATGTTGCACAATTGTGCGATCTCTCCCGCGGAGAGCTGCTTGTGCAGATTGGCGTGCAGAATGCCCACGATTTCGGCATAACGCAAAGCCGAGGGGAGCAGAGGCGCTTGCTCGGTGGAGTTGTTTTCTTTTTTTGCAACCTGCAAAAACCACAATTCAAGGCGCACACGCGCTTCGTTCAAAAGGGAACGGTCGCCCGAGGCAATGCCCTCGGCGGCGGCGGTGCAAACAGCGGTCAGCTCGGCTCGCTCGGTGTCGGTCAGTTGTATCACGCGAGAGCCGAATGAAGGGACCGACGCGGCAAAAAAGGAAAGATTACGCACGTGCGGTGCACTTCCAAACTCCGACCAAATGCGGTGGAACTCATTGGGTGCGTGCAAAAGGATCTGCCCCTCAGAGAGTGTGTGCACTTCCTCACCGGCGGTAATGCCTAC
>JAZORZ010000052.1:0-6250 GCA_045656885.1 Eubacteriales bacterium | reverse complement strand
TTCGGTAGGGGACGGCGCCCTCGACGTCCCGAAAACGAGCGGTTATCGCTCATAAAAGCGGGCGACCAGTGGTCGCCCCTACGGAGTACAAAAAACACATTGTAGGGGCGACCATTGGTCGCCCGCCTTTATTTGCAGAGATTTTTTCGTTTTCTCGGGACGTCGAAGGCGCCGTCCCCTACCAAATTTATGTGTCCTATTGTAGGGACCGGCGTCCCCGACGGTCCGAAAATTAAGAAATTATAGAGGGCAAACAATCCACCGGTAGGGGAGGGGCTTGCTCCTCCCGAAAACAAACGGTTATCGTTTGTAACAACGGGCGATTCGTGAATCGCCCCCACGGAGAACGATAAAATTACTTTGTAGGGACCGGCGTCCCCGACGGTCCGAGAATTAAGAAATTATAGAGAGCAAACAATCCACCGGTAGGGTAGGGGCTTGCTCCTCCCGAAAGCAAACGATTATCGCAAACAAAACACGGGCGAAGCGTGAATCTCCTCAATTTTTTTGAAAAAATATAAAAAAGTGAGTGATGTGCGTATTCGAATTTCTGTCTATTAGGGTAGAGGACATTGTGGCGCAAAAAGTCTTGTTTTTTTGGGGGGTTCGTGCTATAATGAAATCATCACAAATGGAGGATAATGATATGTCTCGAGTAATGAAAAAAATTCTTATTGTAGCAATGGCACTATGCCTTTGCATAATTCCGCTTACATCTTGCAGTGGCTCTATCAGTGCAGATGAGGGGAAACTGCTAATCGATGAGTTTTTCGCTGCGCTTGCCGCAGAAGATTATCAAAAAGCCCAATCTTTGCTCCATCCCGAGTGCGCTACAGATTTGCAAGCTTTTTTGCTTCAAGTTGAAGAAAATCAGGGGCTGAGATATCAAGATGGAGTTAAGATTCAGTCCTACATAGGATATGCTGCAAATGTCAATTATAATTTGTTTGGTGGTGGACAGACTAACACACTCACACTGACAGCCGATGCAACCGTTGGCGAAAAGAAGGCTGTTCTCATTGTGGAGATCGTTCGCAATGAAGCCGGATACGGTATTTCTAATTTTACAGCGGATAACTCTGTGAGTTTACAGTAATAAATAAAAACAACAAAAACGGGCGATTTGTAAATCCCCCATACGGAATATAATAAAATCCATTGTAGGGGCGAAGAGATTGCCTGCAATCTCGTGGCGGCTTGCCGCCTTCCATTAGGTCGTCCGCCAAAACAAACGCATATCGCATACAAAAAAGGAGAGACAAAACGTCTCTCTTTTTTCATTTTATTTTTTCAACACTTTTTTACACCAAGTGCGTTTGCCGCAGGTAGGGCACATCAAATGGCGGGTGAAGCCGCGGTGCATTGCCATCATCGCTTCCTTATAGGTAGGCACAATTTCGGTACCGCATTTTTTGCATTTGTAAGCGCCAACGCTGACTTCGAGCTTCAATGCGTAAAAACAAGGAATTAAGAACACAACGCAAACTGTGAGAATGGTGACAAGCTGCCACACGCCCTCGGGAATGAGAAATGCGGCGGCAAAGATGCCTGCAAAGAGAGCTGTCATACTAAAGCCCATAATGATCCACATTGAAGACCAAACGGTTTTGTTCTTTTGTTCTAATTCTTTTGCCATAGCGAGCATAAGCTCTTCATTTTTTTGATTGTTGTTTTCCATACTGATTTTCTCCCCACTTAATAATTCATTTACACTGATGTGCAAGATGTCACACAACTCCAGCATAATCGAGGTGTCGGGCATAGCAATGCCGCGTTCCCATTTGGATACTGCCTTGTCGGTGATGCCGAGTTTTTCTGCCAACTGCATTTGTGTCAAATGGACCTGTCTTCTGCAATCGGCAATAAATTTTCCTATTTTGATTTGATTCATAGGCGCCTCCTTTCACATACAGTATAACAATTATTTTCTGTAAAGTACACCCACCGTTGGTTTAGTAGGGAGAAATAGACCAACAGTGGGGGGATTTGAAGCTTTGTTCTTTTTGCTTTTGGTTGCGTTATTGATAAATCAACGTTTCGGGATGCGAAAAAACAAAAGAGATGTTTTTATCGGGGTTTATCAAAAGATTCAAAACACCCGGCTCGGCTGTCCCCATACGTGTGTCCATTACAAGCTTTCTGTAAGGTTTGAAGCCGCATTTTTCTTGCACTCTTTTAGATTGCTTGTTAAAGTCGTAATATCCGCAAAGCAAAAAGTCAAAGTGTAAGCTGTCGAACAAATATCGAATAACGGCACTCACTGCTTCGGGCATAAGACCCTTGCCCCAATACGATTTGCTTAAAACATAGCCGATTTCTCTTCCCATGTAGCCGTCAAACTCGGTCAAGGCGTGCTCCATGCCGTATTTTTCAACACCCAAAGAACCAATCACCTTGTTGTTTTCTTTGAGGACGATGGCAAAGGTTTTGTCTTCCTTTATAAAAATATCCAAAATTTCTTGCGATTTTGCAATGCTTTCGTGGTGTCGCCAGCCCGCCATTTCGCCAACACCCTCAACCGATGCGTATTCATAAAAGTCATTCAAATCTGCCGCTTCAAACGGGCGCAACAGTAAGCGCTCGGTTTCAATTACCAAACCGTTTATTTGAAAGGTAGCATTCATATACCAATCACCTCGCTGAATTTTTATCAATTTTCAAATTATAACTTAACAACTTTCTTAACGCGCTTTTCGTCTGTATGTAAATCAACGATTTTGCTTTTTGCCCTTTTGTGCGAGTGCTTTTTGGAAGGGGTGCGGGGGAACCTTTTTCGCGAAAAAGGTTCCCCCGCAGTTCTTTACACTATCTTATTCATAGAGCTTGCCCATTTTGAGCAGTCTCTCATATTTTGCCTTAGCGTTGGTCTCTGCCTTTTGGAAGAGGTCAGCAGCTCTTTCGGGGAAGGACTGAGCGAGACGAGCGTAACGAGCTTCGGACTTAATGAACTCTACGTAATCGGCGGTAGGTGCCTTAGAGTCGATGGAGAGCTTGTTGTTCTCGAGAGTGGGGTTGTAGCGGAACATCTGCCAGTAACCTGCCTCAACTGCCTTCTTCATTTCGAGCTGGCAGTTCTGCATAGTGCCCTTAATACCGTGCATTTCGCAAGGAGCGTAACCGATGATAAGGGAAGGACCGTTGTAAGCTTCAGCTTCCTTAAGTGCCTTAAGGAGTTGGTTCATATCAGCGCCCATAGCAACCTGTGCAACGTAAACGTAGCCGTAGGACATAGCGATCTCAGCAAGGTTCTTCTTGCCGATTGCCTTACCTGCTGCTGCAAATTGAGCAACCTGACCGATTTGAGATGCCTTAGAAGCTTGTCCACCGGTGTTGGAGTAAACTTCGGTATCGAATACGAATACGTTTACGTCTTCGCCGGAAGCGAGAACGTGGTCAAGACCGCCAAAGCCGATATCGTACGCCCAACCGTCACCACCAAAGATCCAAACGGACTTTTTGGAGAGGTAATCCTTTTCAGCGAGGATTGCGGGAGCTACGGGGCAACCTGCAGCTGCAGCTTTTTCAAGCTCTACTACGAGTGCCTTGGTAGCTTCGGTGTTCTTTTCGCCGTCTTCTGCGGTTGCGAGGTATGCCTCTGCAGCTGCCTTGAACTCTGCGCTTGCCTTATCGGAAGCAGCCATTTCTGCAACCTTGCCCATCAGGCGGTCGCGAATGGTCTTTTGACCGAGAGCGATACCGAGACCGTGCTCTGCGTTGTCCTCAAACAGGGAGTTGCCCCAAGCAGGACCACAGCCGCTTTCACGGTTAACGGTGTAGGGAGTTGCGGGAGCGGAGCCACCCCAAATGGAGGAGCATCCGGTTGCGTTGGAGATATACATTCTCTCACCAAAGAGTTGGGTTACGAGACGTGCGTAAGAGGTTTCAGCACAGCCTGCGCAAGAGCCGGAGAACTCAAGCAAGGGTTGCTTGAACTGGCTACCCTTAACAGTTGCGTTGATGAGTTCCTTCTTTTCGGATACGTTAGCAACAGCGTAGTCCCAAGGAGCTTGTTGGTCTGCTTGAGTGGAAGCGAGAACCATCTCCAAAGGATTGCCCATCTTAGGATTGTTGTTTACAGGGCATGCCTTAACGCAAAGAGTACAACCCATGCAGTCTGCGGGAGAGATTGCCATGGTGAACTTGTAGTTGGTCTTAATAACGGGCTTAGCAGTAAACTTGGTAGCTGCAGGCGCATTTGCTGCCTCTTCCTCGGTCATCGCGTAAGGACGGATGCAGGCGTGAGGACATACGAATGCACAGCTGTTACACTGAATGCAAGCTTCGGGGTTCCAAGAAGGAACGTAAACGGCAACGCCGCGCTTTTCGGAGATGGTGGAACCCTGCGGGAAGGTACCGTCAACGTACTCGGAGAAAGCGGAAACAGGGAGACTGTCACCTGCCATTGCGTTGGTGGGGTTAACAACGTTGTTAACAGACTTTTCAAGGTCAGCTCTGTCGCTCTTGAATGCTGCCTTAGGAGCATCGGGAGTGCAGGTCTTCCAAGATTCGGGAACGTTTACTTCAACGTAAGCGTCAGCACCTGCATCGATAGCTGCATAGTTGAGGTCAACGATAGCTTGGCCCTTCTTAATGTAGGACTTGTAAGCTGCCTTCTTCATGTACTCGATAGCTTCATCCTTGGGAAGAATGTTAGCGAGGGAGAAGAATGCGGATTGGAGAACGGTGTTCTTAACCTTTGCGTTACCGATTTGCTTGGTAGCAATGGTGGTAGCGTCAATGGTGATGAACTTGATGTTGTTGTTAGCAATGTATGCCTTTACTTGGCCGGGGAGCTTTTCGTCGAGCTCTTCTTGAGACCAAGCACAGTCAAGAAGGAAGGTGCCGCCGGGCTTAACGTCGGAGATCATGTCATACTTCTTGAGGTAAGCGGAGTTGTGGCAAGCAACAAAGTTTGCCTTGTTGATATAGTAAGAAGACTTAATGGGGCTATCACCGAAGCGCAGGTGAGAAATGGTGATACCGGAGGTCTTCTTGGAGTCGTATTGGAAGTACGCTTGAATGTACTTGTCGGTGTGGTCACCAATGATCTTGATGGAGTTCTTGTTAGCACCAACGGTACCGTCGCCGCCAAGACCCCAGAACTTGCAGGAGATGGTGTCAGCAGAGGAAGTATCCGGAACTGCAGTCTCAGGGAGAGAGTGACCGGTAACGTCGTCTACGATACCAATGGTAAAGCCGTTCTTGGGCTCTTCCTTATCGAGGTTTGCATAAACTGCAAAAATGGAAGCGGGAGTGGTGTCCTTAGAACCGAGACCGTAACGACCGCCAACGATGGTTGCCTTGGTACCGGTGGTAGCAAGAGCGGTAACAACGTCGAGGTAGAGAGGATCGCCAAGAGCGCCGGGCTCCTTGGTTCTGTCAAGAACAGCGATCTTCTTTGCGGTTGCGGGAATAGCTGCTGCGAGCTTTTCTGCAACGAAGGGACGGTACAGACGTACCTTTACAAGACCAACCTTTTCGCCTTGAGCAAGCTTGAAGTCGATAACTTCTTCAATTGCGTCACAAACGGAACCCATAGCGATGATAACCTTTTCAGCATCGGGAGCACCGTAGTAGTTGAAGAGCTTGTAGTCAGTGCCGAGCTTGGCATTAACCTTGTCCATGTATTCCTCAACGATTGCGGGGAGTGCATCGTAGTAGGGGTTGCAAGCTTCTCTGTGTTGGAAGAAGATGTCGCCGTTTTCTGCGGAGCCGCGGAGAACGGGGTGCTCGGGGTTGAGTGCGCGAGCGCGGAATGCAGCGATTGCATCCTTATCAACCATTTCTTCCAGATCCTTGTAATCCCAAGCTTCGATCTTTTGAACCTCGTGAGAGGTACGGAAACCGTCGAAGAAGTTGAGGAAAGGAACGCGGCCCTTGATGGTTGCAAGGTGAGCAACAGCACCCAGGTCCATAATTTCTTGTTGGTTAGACTCAGCCATCATAGCAAAACCGGTTTGACGGCAAGCGTAAACGTCGGAGTGGTCACCGAAGATGTTGAGCGCGTGGGATGCTACGCAACGAGCGGAAACGTGGATAACGCAGGGAAGGAGCTCGCCTGCGATCTTATACATGTTGGGGATCATGAGGAGCAGACCCTGAGAAGCGGTGTAGGTGGTGGTGAGAGCACCTGCTGCCAAAGAACCGTGAACGGCACCTGCAGCACCTGCTTCGGATTGCATCTCCATCATCTTAACAGTGTCACCGAAGATGTTTCTTGCGGGCTCACCGAAAATATTTTTGTCGGTTG
>JAZORZ010000051.1:0-23637 GCA_045656885.1 Eubacteriales bacterium | reverse complement strand
CGCGTTTTGATGTTGCCGTAAATGATGTGGCCGAAGAGTTTGCAGAAAAGTTGCGTTTGAAATATGGTACATTAGTTTTGTGTTCCAAAAATATACCATGTAGATATGGTATACTTACGTATAACACAAAAAGGAAAAGATCTATGAAAATTAAAAGCTTTTATACCACGTCCCCAATTTTTGAGGGAGGAAGATTTGATGAATGCAAGCCCATATGTGTCTTTGCCGCACCCGCTGTGTTTCTGCACATGATGCGCTGTCTTTTGGACGGAGAGAGTGACGATACGCCGATTGACGAGTCAAAGGAAAGAACATTTGTCAGCAGAGTGAATTTTGAGTTTGACGGCGAAGACATCGAGCTGTGCGGAGTTCTTTGCGACGACCAAAGCTTCTTTGTTGCTGTCAAGGATGGAGAGCATTTCTCTGCGGAGCGAACTCAAAAAGTCATTGCAAAATTGCGCTCTATGAAAAGAGACGAGCGCAACAGCTACAATTTTTTCAATAAATATGTAGCGAATGAAAACAACCTCTCCGAGTGCGATTATAACATTGCAAATTTCAAGCGCTTTATCGAAATTGTAAAAGAAGAAACCGCGAAAGGTGACACTCGTCCGATTTATGTAGTTAACTTCTTTGAGCGACTTGATGATGCAACTGATATTACGCCATTCATCGACGCACTCGCTTCTCTCGACAGACAGGTATTTGTGAGTGTGTCGAACACCTACCCTCTCGAGCGCTTTAAGAACAGCAAAGTACAAGTTGTGTGATTATGTCCCGATTTTGTCACAAACGATATGAGATAATGTAAGCAAGGTGAAAACTGAAAACAACTACAAAAGGAGAAAAAAACATGGCACTCAAAAAGAGAAGAGAAAAATGGGTAACTCACACGAGAACTGAAGAAGGCACGGTCGTAACCTTCGATATGTGGTGTGGCGGCATTGATAAAGGCGATATCCCAGCCGACACATTGAAAATTATTATCCCAGACAATACGCATATTGGCTATATCACCTATGCAATTATTTATTGAAAAGCTTAGTTTACAATCCGACGACCAAGAATCGGGGTTTCTTATGAATCAACATAGAACCTGCTATAACGGAGTGTACCCTTATAAAATATTTCCTAAAAAAGGCATGAAAGAAGTTGTTTTTTCACCTATCACCATTTTCTATGGAGGAAATGGATCGGGCAAGACTACTCTGTTAAACATTATTGCAGAAAAAACAGGTGTGATTCGTCATTCGGCATTTGGTGGAAGTGCATTTTTTAAGAATTATGTGTCTGGGTGTTCCTTTCAGGGAGCGACTATTCCTCTTGACGGTCAAATTCTGACAAGCGACGATGTGTTTGATTATCTTTTAAATGTTCGATATTTGAATGATGGTATTGACACGCGCCGCGAGGAATTATTTGAGGATTATTTAAGTCGAAAATATGCACATCATCAGCTGAAATCGTTGGAAGACTACGAAAATTGGAAAGAATCTTATGATGCAAAATCGAAATCTCAGTCCCAGTTTGTTAAAGAGCGACTTATGAGAAACGTAGATATGTACTCGAATGGCGAAAGTGCTATGAAATATTTCGTGGACCATATCAGCGAGAATGCTCTTTATCTTTTGGATGAGCCCGAAAATAGTCTCTCAATTGCTCTTCAACAGGAATTGGCACAGTACATCTCGGACTCTGCGCGTTTTTATGGATGTCAATTTATACTATCTACACATTCTCCAATACTTTTGTCAATAGAAAATGCCGTAATTTATGATTTGGATTCAAATCCTGCAGCGATTCGTAATTGGACCGAACTTGAAAATGTTAGACGGTATTTTGATTTTTTTGAGGGACATCGTAATGAGTTTATATAAAGGTATATTTTGGTTCGACCCCAAAAGAGGAGAGTTAATTATCAGAAAGGTCGCTTGCGATCATAACGGGACTGCGCTGGAGGCAGTTGAGTACAGCTCGAAATCGGGTGATAACTTCAATCACAAGGCGGAGTGGGCAAAGCTTCCTCGCGAGGTGACAGAGGGACATCCGTACAATTACTACCCCCGCGGATGGGTGGAGATCAAAAATAACAAGGCGACCGTATATTTTCATCCGGTTTTAAACGAGCCGTATGCGACTCAATTGATCGCCAACCAATTTGGGCTTAATAGCGGCACAATACTCGTTCGTGAGGTGCCCGATGGATCGGATCATTATAAATACTTAATTGACTATCCCGTAAAGATCTGCAATATGTGCGGCAAACCCTTCAATTTTTGGGACAACCAAGAAAGTTTCTGTTTTGACCACTACATCGGCTACGGATCAACACACGATTTTGAGCGAATTCGGCTGAATCTCTGCTGCCACTGCTTCGATAAGGTGATCGATTGGATTATTCCGCAGTGTAAGCACGATCCAATGTCGGAGTATCATTGAGGAACGTGACGAATTTGGGACACCAAATATGTTACAATACTTCCGTAATCAAAAATAAATCTAAACGAGGTGCAATTATGAACGAAAAGATTTTTGACAAGGTGTTTTTGGGAGGCGGAAAAACAATAGGTCGTCTGCCCGACAAGGTTGCGTCAATGCTTGACAGCTTCATGGAAAGCGGCGAGCATATCATTGTCGGTGACGCACACGGATGCGATCTTGCCTTCCAGACCTATCTTCAGAGCAAGGAATATCCCAACGTAACCGTTTACTGTTCCGGTGAGAAATGCCGTTTTAACGTGGGCAACTGGGAGGAAAAGCACATCGACGTGCCAGAAGGTATGGAGGGATATGAATTCTATCGTGAAAAGGATCTTGCGATGATGGGCGACTGCGACTGCGCGATGCTGGTATGGGAAAAACGCTCGATTGCAACGAGAAGCTATATTTACAATCTCAAAGCGCTAGGCAAGCCTGTGTTCGCTTTTAATGTGGAGAGAGATTGCTTTAAGATTTCGAGAAAAAAAGAGGTAACAAAATGAATATCTACGAATTTGTGAACTCGAGAGACATTCGGGAATTTTTGCAGAAGACCGGCTTTGCGCCGAATTCGCTTGAGGCGTCGTGGCTCGTTTATCAGAGCAATAATCATACAATCGAAGAAAAGCACACTGCTTGGGAGTGGATCATCAAAAACATGCCCGATTGCGAGGTCAGCGGCAAAAATATCGAAACACCGCAGAAAAGTCTCCATGATTTTTTGAAGAAATATATGGAGATTGAAAATGCTATCATTACCGACTTCTTTACCGCAGAGGCAGGCGCGGTTTATACCTATCGCGCGCTTTGGAAAAGTGATTTTGAAAAGAAGTATGACGACGGAACCGAATGGCACAAGGTGGACTCGATGTTTGCAACGTTTGACGAAGCATATGCCGATGCCACCGAGGACAACGAGCTTGCGCCGCTCTTCCTTGAATTTGAGAAAAAGCATCTCGGAGCGCACGCTAAAAGCATCAGAGTGCGAATGACACCTGACAAAAAGCCGGTTTTCCTTGATGAAGAGTTCTTTTTTCAGACAACAGAAGAGTCCGATCTTTACTATAACTTCTTTTTCTATCTTCATTTTGATTTTCCGACGCCTTTTTCCAAGGGCGATATCATCTGTCCCGCTAAGGTCAAATATAAAAATCCAATGGCGTGGGATGCTACCTTTGCCATTGGCGAGAAGGATGAAAACGGCACACCTACGGGATATATGGCAGAGGATGAATACGTATATTGTGAGCGGATCAATAGCTATATGGATTTCGAGCTTTTGGAGGAAGAGCCGCGCACGTATCGTCGAATGCTTCTGCCGCTCAGCAAATATCTCAAAGGTGAGATTGACTTGGCACTTTTGCTTGGCGCAAGCCGCATTATCACTCTGGAAATGCAGAAGAACGAAACAAATTCCTTGCTCGGATGTCTGCCGACAAGTTTGAAGATTGTGTGAGGTGAAAAATGACACACAGAGAAGAAATTTGGAACAAAGCGGAGCAACGCCTTTATGAGTTGTACGGAGATTATCCTGCTCTTCGTATTAAAAATCGTTTCTTGAGCGAAAAGAAAATGCTTGCTCATGCTGCAGAATATCTCGACGAGCTTGCCGGCATCTGCCGTGAGTCTCTAGAAACACACAACGAAAAGTTGGTGGTAAAAAACACGGTGTCCTGCAGCTTAGCGGCCTATCTTTTGGGGGCGTCGGAAATCAATCCGCTTCCGCCACATTGGATTTGTCCTAAATGCCACAGTTTAATGTGGGCGGATCGGTCTGACTGCATTTTTGATATGCCTGGCACTCGAACTTGTGAGTGCGGTGCCGAAATGCACGCGGACGGTTACGGGTTGGAATGGGAGCTTTACTTACCTTATGCAAAAAAACACAAAGAGAAAAAAGATGGTATTTTCGGCAATCAATATCATGATTTGTTTGAATCAATTCTCTCAACACATTTTCAAAAAAATCTTTTGGGCGCAACTCAGGTATGCCATTTGTTGAGGCAAGCCACGGGTGTTGCGCCCGATGAGATCGACCTCAATGACCGAGAGGTGAAATGCCGTATGCTCAACGAGGATTTTAGTTGTCTGCCTCCCAAGCTTGCGGAGTTCTTAAAGCAAGCGCATACGGTGGTTCAACCCAGGAACTTTTATGAACTGTTAAAGCTCATTTCTTTTGCTCACGGCACACACACGTGGAAGAACAACGCTCAACGTTTGCTCTCGATTGGCAAATGCAACCTCACAGATATTCCGGCAACACGCGACGAGGTATTTGTGGCGCTTCGCGATGCAATGCGAGAGCGCGGAGTGTACGATACCGGATTTGCTCTCGACGTCTCCGATAAGGTCTGTCGCGGATATTACCGCGAATACGGTATGGATGAGTACACCGCTTCAACCCTTAAAAAACTCGGTTTTGCGGATTGGTTTTCTGAATATCTTTCACGCGTTCACTACATAGCTCCCAAAGCACTAGCAGTATTAGAGTTACGAACCTTTCTGACTCTTGCTTGGTATCGCATCTATTATAAATCATTGTTTCTCGATTTTACAAAAGATTTTTGTTGATTTTCAAAGGAATATGTGGTACAATGATTACGAAAACAACTTCTTGAAAGGAGTTATATATGGATAATAGATTTGAAACATATTCGACCATGGTATTGTCTTTGATTGTTTCCGTTGCTGTTTGCTTTTTTGAGCGTGGTATAATCGCAACACTTCTTTGCATCCTTTGCAGCCTCGTAGTGGCTGTCGTTTGTCTTGTCTCAAAAAGGAAAAAAAGGCAAAAATCCGGATATAGCGAAACACTGTTGGACTGTATATTTTTACTGAATAATTATGAAATAACAAAAAACAACCGCACAATAGTTGAAGATTATTTAAACGCGGCCTCCTATCAAATCAACGCTTTTATCTCATCCAACGAAGCAAATACGTTAAACACCATGATCGCAGACAAACAGTTATCCGGAGTCAAATTTTGCGACAGCAATACCATTAATACCATCTTTGAGTCGATTGGTCTAGGGATTACAACTTTTGCGATTTGCAATATGTTCTCTTGTGCAATTCCCTATTTGTTTTTCGGGACTTCTCTCTCAATTCTATTTTGGATATCTTTGATTCTTTTTGGAGGTGGAATTGCAATCCTTTTTCTTTTGAGTGGCGATATAGACGCCCATAAGGGTTTATCGATTTTGTGTGGAATTGTCGCTTCTTTATTGCTTGTTAGTCTCTTAATACCCTTGCTTATCAATAAGCACAAATCTATAATAGAACAAAAAGAACGTGAAGAACAATGTACCGATCTAACAATTTGTATCACCCAAAAATTAGACTCGGCCCAACAATCTTCCTACATAAATGGATATCTCTGCACATTTGAAATGCTTCTTACCAACGGTAAGGCGGAAAACATTTCCACTATAGAAGGAGAACTGAAAATATATAATCGAAATGGATACTTATTAGATGCATCTACTTTGAAACTTTCCGAAAGAATTCTTTCTGGCGAAACCAAAACATTTCTAATAACGGTTGATAGACCTTCCAGTGAAAATGCTATAGAGTTGTATTATTCTTCTGCGGACGATTTAAAAATTACATTTAAAGTTCGCTCCATTTGTTTCAACGGATTAAAAGTCAAAGAATATCCCAATAGTACCATAATGGAAATTTTGTCCCCCAAAAACGTTCCCTCGACCGAAAATAATTCAGGGAACACTATGCCAAGTGTGGAGGCATCTTATTTGGAAGCAATTTTTTTATACCAAGCAAAAAAATACTCGCTGGCAATAGAAATATTTGAGACAATAACTAATTACAAAGATAGTCAAAATTACATACTCCTATGCAAAAATAGCCTCTATGAGCAAGAGAGTTCTGCGATTTATGAAGAAGCACTCGCTCTTTTCAATAGTGGAAAATACGATGAAGCTCTAGAAAAGTTCAACCTGATTTACAATTACAAAAACAGTGCTGATCAAATTGTCCTATGTAATACTGCGATTCAAAATCAAAAACTTGAAACCGCGTATATTTCTGCTAAAAACTTGTATAAAAATAAAGAATACGATAAGGCTCATGCTGCCTTCTATGAAATTGCCAGCTATAAGGATAGCGAAACTTATTTATATTCCATTTTACAAGAGGTCAACAATTTGGCGATAATTCATGCAGACTCCGGTGAATACAGAAAAGCATATGAATTACTTGATTCATTAGGATACAAAATCGTCAAAAACAGCCCGAATTATTCTCCTTTAATGGATGCGTGTAATTCAGCATATTGGGGAGATTATAAATCAGCCGTTAACTATGGGTTAACCAAAATTGTTATCCCTGAAGGCACTGTCTCTATTGATGCATATCTATTCGAAGGATGTACCGGACTTGTTGAAATTGTTATGCCGGATAGTATCACTTCGATAGGCGCCTATGCATTTAATGGTTGCACCTCTTTATCCAAAATTACATTTTCCCAAAACCTAAAAAGCATCGATCGATCTGCTTTTGCTAACTGCGATTCACTTGAAAAATTAATATTGCCCATCAGTTTGCAATCTATTGTAACCTATGGTTTAAATAGTATTAATGGAGAAATTCATTACGAGGGAACCATGGCACAATGGGCAGCCATCTCAAAAGATTCTATGGGAAGTACATTGAAGAAAAACATACATTGCAAAGATGGCATCATTTTTAATAAGGAGAATTAAAAATGGAAGACTCAAAAACAAATTGGGATTTATATCAAGAATATTCTACACAAGTGACTACTCTTGAGAAAGAATTGAAAGAAGATCTCGAGAAATTGGACGCCAAAATTTCTCCACTTCGCATAAAAATTACAGAAAACAAAAATGAAATTAAAAAAATAGAAGAAACGCAAGAAGAGTATGCAAATGAGTGTTTCGAGGAACAACGCAAACTCCGTTCCGAGCTTCTATCTTACACAAAAGAGAAAATTCGAAGTGAGCGCACAGGGATTACTCCAATTGTTCCAATAGATGAAGATGTACAAGTGATTGAATTACAGAAAAAGATTAAGCAAAACGAGCAAAAACAAAGTACAAAAAGTGTTGGCCTTGAAGCACAAAAAGCACCGTACTTGGAACAAATCGATCTTTTGGAACAACAATTAGAGCTAATCAAAGAAGAAAGAAAAACCAAAGCTGCTCCACTCGAGAAAGCAAAAGCGAAGAAACGCCACTATAAAAAGCTTGCCGATAAAGAACTCGAACAACTAGCAATAGAAATAATGTACTCCCCTTCGTTTGAAAAATCTCAATCGTCTTCAACAGAATCAACCAAATTAAGGGAATACGAAAAAATAATGGCGGAAGAAGTTTCTGAATTGAAAGCAACAGCATATGAAACAAAGAAACAAACAGAACTAGCAAAACAACAAGCGGAAGAAACGAGAAAACAAACCGAATTGGCAAAAAAGCAAATGCAACAAGCGGAACGTGAAGCATCTGCTCTCCGTATGGAAGCAGAACGGCAAAAAAGACAACAACAAGAAGCTGCGCGTCGCGAGGCAAACAGGATTCGGTATTATCGTGGTGTTATATATTATAGAAATGGCACAACCCAAAAAACAGGGTCTTCCAACGATCGGAAATCCGCTGAAAGAATGGCACAGATGAAGTATGATCAAGACATGAAAACAGCGGTTAGCGACTGGTTCAAACCAACCAGATACGAAGTTGTAGAAGATTAAAAGCATTCACATATAGTCGAAAAAGGATATCTAGATATGAGCAACATCAATCTAAAAACTTCAACAAGTAATTTCAAAATTTTCAATAACATACTCATGAAATATTTGGGCAAGGGTGGCGTCTGCCAAATTCCCGACGGCATTCAAGAAATCTCGCACTTTGCCTTTCAAAGCGAGTACTGCGCCAATATTACAGAGGTCATCATTCCATCTTCGGTCAAAGAAGTGAACTTCCCATTTTCTCATTGCAGTGCTCTTGAAAGAATCACCGTAAACGAGGAAAACCCTAATTATCAAACCATTGACGGCAATCTTTATTCAAAAGATGGCACAGTATTGGTGGCGTATGCACCTGCCTCCAAGCGGATCCAATTTTGTATTCCCGAAGGGGTAAAAAGAGTTGAGCCCTTTGCCTTTGCCAATTGCTCCTTAGAAGAGCTTGTCATTCCGTCGAGCGTAAACAACATCGAAAACGCGGCTTTCGGCGGCAGTATCAAGAGCATCTTTGTAGATGATAGCAACACCGCTTACTGTGTGCGCGACGGTCTTTTGCTGACCAAAGATACCACAACTGTTTTGCGCTATGTTGGCGATGAATCTACTGTGGAGGTTCCGCTCGGCGTTACAAACATTGCCACCGGTGCCTTTGCGCGCACCGACCTCGCTTGCATCACGCTTCCCGAAACCGTTCAAATCATTGGCAACGCTGCGTTTTCGAATTGCGATTGCTTGGAAACGATCGAACTCTCACAAGGCATTACAAGCATTGAGCAATACGCCTTTTACGGTTGTAAAAAACTGAAAGCCATCACACTCCCTGCATCATTGAAATCCATCGGTCGCAATACGTTTGAAGGATGCTCTTCCCTAACCGAAATCGAGATTCCCCAAGGCGTTATCGAATTTGACGGAAAAATGTTTGGCGGATGCACCTCTCTCAAAATCGTTACCATTCCAAACAGCGTTGCAAACATCAGCGTTTTTGCGTTTGCGGATTGCGCGAACGTCACCATAAAAGGTCCCAAAAACAGCTACGCACAAACGTTTGCAAAAGAGCAAGGAATACCGTTCGAGGAGATTTGAATTTGATTGGCTAAAATAAAGCACCGCCCACCGCAGATCATCTGCGGTGGGCGATTTGTGATTATCTTCTGTTCATTTATTCACCGGGATGGTTAATATGGGTGTGGAAGATATGGGCTGCATCGTAAGCTACAGATTCTATTATCTCATATTCCTCCATGGGATACATTCCAATCAAAATAAGTGCTTGTAAACACTCCTGCAAGCTGATAGGATAATAAAACGCATCTTTTATTGCGATACAATGCTGAACAAAATTATCAATTGTTTTCATTGCTTCTTCTTCGTCTATTTCTTCGCCTTCAAGCATCTGTTCATAAATTTCGTTCAGCTCCTCATGGATATCCCATACTTTTTCACAATCGTAGCCGACGGAAGAAAAATATTCATCGAGAGATTCTGCCAGCTTGTTATATTCGTTGTAATCAAATTTTTTCATGTTTTTCTCCTTTATATAGTTTCAAACTCAATATTGTGTTTACGGACGTATTCCTCAACTGTGCCGCCGGAAGGTGCTTTAATAACAAGATCATTATGAACTCCTGTAAAGCAATCGTTATCTAACACAGTATTGGCATTTTCGAAAGTTGCACTCTGTAATTCCATACAGTTCATAAACACGCGACTTCCGATGCGTATTACGCTTTTAGGAAGAACAATTTCTTTGATTGAGGAACATGCAAAAGCTTCGCTGTCTATGCCACTGGCAGTATTAGGAAGTACAACGTCAACAACATGAGGAGCATATTGGAAGGCTCTATATCTGATTCTTTCAATTTCGTCAGGGATACTGACCTTATCCGATTGTCCGAAATAAGCCTTTAGCGTATTGTTTTGAATCCACATAGTCGTTTCTTCAAAAATAATACCGGCTGTATTGGCATAAACTTCAGCAGGCGTACCTTTTTCTCCACAAATTTTGAAACCTGGCTTTTGAAGCGAACGCTTAAAAACCCCCGATCTGTCAAAGAAGTTACTGTCAGGGATCTCTTCAACGTAGTAAGGTATGTATAAACACTCAAGATCTGTACAATGAGAAAACTCATTTTCTCCTATTTTTGTCTGGCCAAAAGGGATAATGTACTCTGTGGTAAATTCATTTAACATTTTTTATTTCTCCATATCCATATAATTGTATTTCTGGTTTATTGATATTAGTCATCTAATAATAGTAATAATATTATTATCCTCAAACGCTGCCCAAAGTTCTTCGGGGATATGTGCTTCTTTTCTCTTTTCCATATAAAGTTGTCTGTTGGTCATGGGTAGCTCCTTTTAGATAATGAATTTTAGAAATTGGGGTGATTCCTTATCTCTTCTTTTTTTGATTCCAAATCTTTTGCCTTAAATGTTTCTTTTTGTTTGTTGCTCATGTTGTCATTCAATGCAAAATAAAAAGCTTCTGTTGCAAGATGCATTTGAATTTCAGGCCAGAAAATGAATTCAGCTTGAAAAGGAGTACAATCGGTATGTAACGACGAGGGGATTTTATCGCGATATAGGGCAACGATTGAATCATACCCCGGACGTTTTGTTTTGCCAGCATAGTAATCATCTTTATTAAGATTGCTCCACGCTTCGTATTTGTTGAGATCGCGGCTTCTCGGGTCACAATTTCTCCATATCCATTCGAGCGTAAAAGAATCCAAAGCTACATGGCAATATTCAAAGTATTCGTTATATGTAGTGGTAGCATCGGGCAAACAATAAAGATACTTAAAAGTCATATTTACAACCTTTTGCGCTTGTCCATGTGTTGCAGAATTATATCCGTCTTTCTTCAATTGGTCAATAAAAGCCTTGCACAAATTGAAGTGCAGACCATCAAAATCATCCTTTATTACACACGGCATTTTATTATCAAAATATTTCTTGATTTCTCCAGCCAAAATTTCTTTTGCTTTATCGGATTTTCCACCAATTCCTGTAAATGTTCTTGCAGCATCGTTGTATGCTGTTTGAACTGCAGCATTAAAAACATCTATCGTGGCATTTGACAAACAAGTATTATCTATAAATCGCTTTATGGGTGCAGTGGATCTTTTTATTCCATCTTTAAATTTTGCTATCTCACTGAGTGTCGTTTGGTGCGGTTTAGTTGCAATCATTTTTGCTCCTCCTCTTTTTTATTATCTTTTAACCTTTTTATGTCTTGCTTCCATCTTGGCGGTAATATCAAGGATTCGATTTCTCAAGGGTGCAGGACTTTCAAGCTCAACAGCATCACCATTTTGCAATGCGAAACGAATTGCCTCTTCATCGGTTGTTTCCACAGTGAATTTGACCAAAGTTTCATCGTGATCAAATCCAAGATAATGGCTAAAATTCAGCTCCGGATAAGTACGAGCAAGCTTGCTTGAATTTTCGCCGGCACTTTCAAAAGCCTTATCTTGACCGATAAAGGTAGCTTTGTTTCCAAAGGTATCAATTACACGGTCAAGGGAGTCTGCTTTGATCAAAAATGTTGCTCGAATTTTCGTAAAGCCAGACAGCATAAAAGGATGTTTGTCTGTGTACTCATCACTATCCCTGACATCGAATTTATGATATTCCCAAAAATCAACAGTTTCGCCGGATTGAATGTCTTTAATCAAATCAATTCTATAAAATACGAGTTTGTATTCATTTTGAGAATCAATAGCAATCAGATAGGGCTTCCCATCTTTGTACGCAGTGTTGATTGGAATAATCGTTAACGTATCGGAAGGCGTTAATTTAACTTTGTTATCCGCTCCCAACCGATAGGAAAGATGTTTGAAACTCAAATATTTGTTGTTCTTAATAGCATCGTTAATCTCTCTTGTGTTAGTAAACAATGAATCTAACGCAATGGATTTGCTGAGTTTAGTGTTTTCATCTTCGAGGTCATATTTGTCATCACCAACAAGCGTGGTGGGCTCTTCTCCAATAGATATAGACTTAATGCCTTCAAGATGAAAACGGTGACGCTTTTCTTTCAAATAAGCACGAAGATAATATTTACCATCACTTTGGTCGATTTCAATAGGTATTAGCGTAAGTTTTTTGCGCATACCATTTGTCTCATAAACAATATTTACCTGTTTGTAATTGTTTTTTGCTTCCTCTACTTTGTTTCTAATTTCAAGCAAATGACGATTTTCACTTTTATACGCCCCCCTTTCGTGTGCTTGGATTCGCAGCTCCTCTCGTTCAATATCACCCAGCGACAGTATCAGTTTCTGTATCAATGCATTTGTGCATTCAGAACTTATTGTTTTATTTGCCGAAAGCATATCCGTAAGAAAGTTAATTTCACCCACGGAGAAATTGCCACCTAAACCAGGTGCATTATGAGACTCAAAGTACCATTTTGTAGCTTTCCCTTTTTCTGCCGATACTTCAACTATTGAATTTTCAAAATATTCGGCTAGTGTTCTAATATGCCTTGGGATTATTTTTCTGTTTTCTTGACGAATTTCCAAACTAAATTCTTTCTTAAGAGCCAATTCAATATCGAGACGAGTAAGTGGTTTCTTTTTTGAACTTCTATTTTTTAAAATCATATAGAGATAAATTGGAATTAAGGATTCTTGTTGATTGTGTTTTGGCATATTCTTTTCCTCCTACTTCTTTTTGCTCTTATTATATCATAGAACCGTTCCTTTTTTGCCACGCCTTGATTATATCACACAAACCATCTTCTGTCAACTCTACCGTCATACATATCCCACTTTCCCTTTCTTGAAAACGCCAACTGCTCTATACCCACCACTCAACGCTTGAACATCTGCTTTATTTGTTACCTAAAAATTACTATAAAGTAGTATACATTTTTTCTGCTAAATTAATTGAATGGCATAAAAAGCCCAAGCCGGGATAATATATCCTTTTTAAGTGAGTATCTTGGAGCAAAGGAAAAAATAAAGTGTCGTTGTTTGCTTTGCGGAGCCGAATGGTTAGGCACCCCCACCAATCTCTTAAGAGGTCATGGTTGTCCAACGTGTGGAAATAAAAAAGCTTGGGAAAAGCGTAAAAAGCAAAACACTCAAGTATAAAAATTTAATAATAAAAGCCATCTCTTGCGACAAACAAATCATAAGAGATGGCTCTTTCGTATTATTTTCAAAATGGTAACATAAGTTTTCCGATTATATTAGATATATTGCTTTCATAAATCTTGTTAAAATCGCAAAAATCAAATCTTGTTATCCTCGTGTAATATCGATGTTCAACTTTCTGATGCTCTTCGAGACATTGAATAACTTCCGCTTGAATTTTTGAAAACAAAGCATTTAAATCTTTCACAAATGAGATTAACTCATACGAGCGAAAATATATTTCTGCATCTTTAACTTTGTATGTGACAGAAAACCAAGATGGGTTACTTCCTAACCCTACGATATTCGCATTGTGTATTTCATGCTCTAATTTATTGCGAATACTTATTACCTTAATCAAAAAATCCTTATGGTCTCAAAAAATGCCTTCGTAGCTCTCTTTCAAAAACGTAATATCTTCCAAAAAGTTCATCAATCCATCAGATCTTTTGATTTCGTATAACTTAGATTTTTTGTTTTTTCCGTACGGAACAAGCCTAGGAATAGTTATCATTACCTCGTCCATGCGACGTTCGTATTTATCCGTAATATCAAACACATTTATTCCGCATAACGCAATTACATTTTGATTCAAACCATACAATTCTTCAAAATATCTAAAAAGTGCATTTGCTGTTGCTATTTCCATTTTTACCTCATTTTAATACAGATTTCGCGTTTTCTATATTATATCACAAATATCAATTCTTTGCAATCATATTCCGTTCATATTTCTCTTTCTCATTCCTTGTTTTCTGCCTTAAATTTGGAAACCAGTTAGAAACCAGTAACTCGAAAAAGCCACCCGGAAGTCCGCCCTCCGCTACGCTCCGGCGGGGGTTCCGAACCGGATTCTGACTAAGTCAGAGCCGTCAAATTCGTTAGAAGCGCACAAAAAAGAGCAAGACACCTATTGGTGTCCTGCTCTTTTTTGGAGGCGCCACCCGGAATCGGACCGGGGATAGAGGTGTTGCAGACCTTTGCCTTACCGCTTGGCTATGGCGCCGTTCAGCTCGGAACGGGGACGCTCCCTCATTCCGTATAATATTCAAAAGCCGCATCGTACGCTACTGCTTTTGAAAAGAAACGGGCACGAAATTTCGTGCCCGTGATTGGAGCGGATTACGGGGCTCGAACCCGCCACCTCCACCTTGGCAAGGTGGCGCTCTACCAAATGAGCTAAATCCGCGGAAATGGTGCCTCCGGTCGGAATCGAACCAACGACACGGGGATTTTCAGTCCCCTGCTCTACCAACTGAGCTACAGAGGCGAGGCAAGGGCTGTATCGTATAGTGGCGACCCGGATGGGGCTCGAACCCACGACCTCCAGCGTGACAGGCTGGCGCTCTAACCAACTGAGCTACCGGGCCACTATGGTGGGAACAATAGGGCTCGAACCTATGACCTCCTGCTTGTAAGGCAGATGCTCTCCCAACTGAGCTATGCTCCCATACGCTTGCCAGCGACTCGTATATTATATCACAACCTTTTTGGTTTGTCAATACCTTTTTTCAAATTTTTTTATTTTTTTTTCGTTTTCTTTTTTTGAGCGATTTTTGACTCTTTTTTGGACTGCTTTTGTGCGCTTTTTTCTTGTTTTTTCAAAATATTGTAAGATTTCTCTTCAATTCTATCAAAAAACTATTTACAATGCAAGGTCAATATGATATAATTAAATGTTACCCCGACACTGCGGGTACAGAAATAAATTCTAAAAAAGGAGGTAGCTTTATGCCAAAATACGAAGTCCTTTCCCGCGAAGTAGCAGAAGAGATCAAGAAGGCAAGGCAAGGCGGTTTTGTGTCGCCTATGGCTTTTGATGACGAGAAAGTGCTCCGCAGACACGACTTGGCAAAAGACGTTGCCACAATTTGGCGCCCGACCTTTGTTCACGATATTGATAAGATCCTGCACTGCCCCTTTTACAACCGTTACACCGACAAAACACAGGTGTTCTCGCTTTACAAAAACGACGACATCACTCGCCGCAGCTTGCACGTACAGCTCGTCTCCCGCATTGCGCGCACCATCGGTGCCGCTCTGCACCTCAACCTTGACTTGATCGAAGCCATCGCGCTCGGTCACGATCTCGGACATCCCCCGTTCGCTCACACGGGTGAGGTTTATCTTTCCGAGCTTTACAACAAGCACACGGGGCGTTATTTCTTCCACAACCTGCAATCGGTTCGCGTGCTGGATAATATCTATCCGCTCAACATCAGCTTACAAACGCTCAACGGCATTGCAACGCACAACGGCGAAATTGAATGCGAGGAGTATCTCCCCCGCCCAATGAACAGCTTTGAAGAGTTCGACCGCAGCATGGAGCGCTGCCGCACCGACCTGGAGTACTGCAAATCTATTATGCCCGACACCTTGGAGGGCTGTGTTGTTCGACTTTCGGACATCATCTCCTACCTTGGCAAGGACCGTCAGGATGCCGCACGCACCAAAGTGGTGGACGAAAGCTTGTTTGCAGATGATGAGATCGGCTCTATCAACGCCGAGATCATCAATAATCTTTGCGTCAACGTCATTGAAAACAGCTATGGCAAGCCCTATGTCAAGTTAGATGACAAGCATTTCAAGGCGCTGCAAAAGGCGCGAAAAGAAAATTATCGCCTCATCTACAACAACGCCGCGTCCCTCTCTAAGCTGGATACCTCGGTCAAGCCGATGATGGCAGAGATCTACGAGCAGTTGCTTGAGGATTTGAAGCAAGAGAACAAGTATTCCCCCATTTGGCGTCACCATATCAACGTTATCAACCGCACCTATTACCAAAGAGACATTCCCTACGAGGCAACCGAGCCCAACCAAATTGTTGTGGACTATATTGCCAGCATGACAGACGACTACTTTATCGCCCTGCACAAATACCTCTTCCCCGAAAGCCCCCTGCAGGTCAAGTATAAGGATTATTTTAACGAAGATTCGAGAAAGAGAGAAAAAGCCGATGTTTGAAACCGTCATTGCGACGATTCGCAGCTATAACCGCATTATTATTCACAGACACAAAAATCCCGACGGAGATGCTCTTGGTAGCCAACTGGGCCTTGCGGGCATCCTGAAGGAAAACTTCCCCGAAAAAGAGATCCTCTCGGTGGGCGACACCTCTGTTCGCTACGCCTTTATGGGCTACACCCCTGACGAGGTAAGCGACGATGCCTACACGGGTGCGCTTGCCATTATTTTGGATACCTCTGCATCCGCTCTCATCAGTGACGAGCGCTACAAGCTGGCAGAAAAAACCGTACGTCTTGATCACCACATCTTTTGCGAGGAGATCGCCAATATTGAAGTAACCGACACCTCTTTTGAGAGCTGCTGCGGCCTTGTTACCGCGTTTGCTATGGAGTGTGGACTGGGGGTTCCCGCCACTGCCGCAAAGGCGCTTTACACAGGTATGATCACCGATTCGGGACGCTTCCGCTACGATTCGGTCAGCTCCCAAACCTTCCGTTGTGCGGCATTCCTGATGGAGCAGGATTTCCGCACCGATGACATCTACCGCAACCTCTACGCCGATGATTTTTCCTTTATTCAACTGCGTGCGCGTTACGTGCTCAAAATTCAACTGACAGATTGCAACGTGGCATATATTTACACCACCAAAGAGGAGGCCGCATCCTACGGTGCGGACAACTTTACCCTCTCGCGCGGCATGGTCAACGTAATGGGTGAGATCCGCGGCATTGATATTTGGGTCAACTTTACCGAGACCGACGAGGGCGTGCTTTGCGAAATTCGCTCGAGCATGCATAACATCAACCCCGTTGCCAAAAAATACGGTGGCGGCGGCCATGCCAAGGCAAGCGGTGCAACCCTCAAGGACCGCGACGAGGCAATGGCACTCCTCGAGGACCTCAAAACGATTGGAGGAACAAATCATGCAAATTGAAAACATGAGACGCATTCTTGACAAAATCAAAGAATACGAGCATATCATTATCTTTCGCCACAAGCGTCCCGACGGCGACGCTGTTGGCTCGACCAAGGGCTTGCGCGAGATCTTGCGCCTGACCTACCCCGAAAAGGAGATCCTCTTGCTCAACGCCGACTATTCGGATTACGTTGCATTCCTCGGTGACGAGGATGCCCCCGTGGACGATGAATACTATGCAACGGCTCTTGGTATCGTTATCGACACCGCAACCAGCGACCGCATCTCCAACCCCAAATACGCACTCTGCCGCGAGGTGGTACGCATTGACCACCATATCGACAACCGTCCCTACACCGAAATTTCTTGGGTAGAGGAGCACAAGTCCTCTTCCTGTGAAATGATTGCAGAGTTCTACTATGCCTTCCGCGATGAGCTCAAGATCAGCCGCGAGGCCGCAACCTATATTTACACGGGTATGGTGACCGACTCCGGTCGCTTCCGTTTCCGCTCGGTTTCGGGCGACACCATGCGTTATGCCGGCATGCTGCTCGATCTTGGTGTGGACGTGGACAAGATCTACGCGCATCTGTATATGAAGGACTATAAAAATCTGCGCTTCCACGGCCATATGCTCAGCAAGATCAAAATGACCGAAAACGGCGTGGCTTACCTTTACATTGACCACAAGCTGCAAGAAAAGTTTGATCTCTCGATGGAAGAAGCAAGCGCATCTGTCTCTTTTATGGACTCCATTAAGGATAGCTTGATTTGGATCGCCTTTATTGAAGGACCCGGCGATGAGATCCGTGTTCGTTTGCGCTCTCGCTTTGTTACCGTTAACGAAGTTGCAGAGCTTTGGGGCGGTGGCGGACACGACTGTGCCGCAGGCGCAACGCTGCACAACAAGCGTGACGTGAAGAAGATGCTGGCACAGGCAGACGAAAGACTGAAAAACTATAAGGAAAGTAACGAAGGATGGCTATGAGAATACTGATTACAAACGATGACGGCATTGCCGCTCCTGCGCTCCCCCACCTTGTCAATTGGGCAAAGACCCTTGGCGAGGTAACCGTGGTTGCCCCCAAGGTTGAACAAAGCGGCAAGAGCCAAGCCATTGATTTCTTCCGCGAGGTAGAGATCAAGCGCACACCCCGCCTTGGCGACGTAGAGGCCTGGGCAATGGACTCCACCCCCGCAGATTGCGTTCGCTTTGGCATTACGGGACTGAAAAAGGAATACGACCTTGTGATCTCGGGCATCAACCGCGGCTACAACCTCGGTGACGATATTGCTTACTCGGGCACCGTTGGCGCCATTTTTGAGGCGGCGCGTCTCGGTGTTCCCGCCATTGCCTTTTCGATGGATTATGAAGCCAAAGCCGAGGACGTAATCGACCAACTCGATGGCATTCTTGATTTTATGAACGAGAACGCTCTTTGGGAGTGCGGCTCGCTTTACAACGTCAATCTGCACAACACCCCCGGGGGCATTTGCATCACCCGTCAGGGCGGCATGTTCTACTCCGATGCATTTGAAAAGCGCGAGGGCGACTATTACATTCAAGTTGGCGACCCCATTCGCAACGAGGAGCTTGATCTCACGGTTGATACCGACGCCATTTGGGCGGGCTACACCACCGTCACCCCCCTCACCCACAACCGCACCGATAAAGAGGTGCTTGAAAAGTTGATGAATAGATAAAAAGGTTTTATCATATAGCAAAAGTTCGGCAGGGGTATTGCACCTCTGCCGTCTTTGTGTTATAATAAGGTTAGAGGTGATAAAATGGAAAGCACACCAAAGTTACCAACACGCAAAAAGAATCGTTTGCAGCGTTATGATTATAGCTCCTGCGGTGCGTATTTTATAACGATATGTACGCAGAAAAAACAAAATTATTTTTGGAAAAATGTAGGGGCGACCATTGGTCGCCCGCAAGATGTCGAATTATCTTCGTGCGGTGAAATTGTGAGTGATGCAATTAAGCGTATTTCCTCAATATATCCCGCATTATTGGTAGAGCGTTACGTGATTATGCCAAATCATATTCATTTATTGTTGCGAGTTTGCTCCGATGAGTTCGGGCGACCAATGGTCGCCCCTACAATATCGAGAGTTGTAAATCAATTAAAAGGATATACGATGAAGCAAATAGGGAGACCAATTTGGCAAAAATCTTTCCACGATCACATCATCCGCAATCAAAAAGATTACGAAGAACACATCAACTACATTTACTACAATCCTGTACGATGGCATCTTGATGAATTGTACACTGACAGTTAAATAAGAAAGGAGCACAACACCTATGGTTATGATGTATGTATTGTTTTTGCTTTCCGTAATTTTCATACGCGGGTTTGCAGGATATGACAGCCGAAAGAAAAAAGGAAAATACATTGTTATCAAAAGCCGAATTTTGAGCACATTACTGCTTGATGAGATGGTTATGCTCGAAAAAACCTACCGACTCAAAAAAGACAGAAACAAAATGTCGATTGTGGGATTGATTTATTATCTTGTAGCGCTTGTTGTTTTAATTATTTCAATCGTGTTTGCACTTATTCCAAACATCCCTTGTGAACCGTGGACATTTGAAAGCGCAAAATTTGTTTTGTTTGCAGATTCCTTGAATGATAAAATCGTTACTGTTGCAATTACATTGCTTTTGTCTGCTGTATGGGATTATATTGCCGTCTCAATTGTAAAAATGACCAAGGATACCAAGCCAACTTGGTTGAAAATTTTTATATGGATAACCGCTTGCTTGATGATATTTGTCGGCTCTTTCCTTTCTGTTTATATGCTAATAGATTTATTGATTGGTTTTTGATGAATATACACACAAAAAGACCTCGGCACACGCCAAGGTCTTTTCTTGTTATTCCGTCTTATTCCTCTTCGGAGATGGTTTTGTAATCGTCCTCTTCAACGATGCAGCCGAACTTTTCGCCGCATGCGGGGCAAAGGAGATTTTCGGGGTCGAGCTCGCAATCAAAGCAAACAGTCTCGCCGCAGGAGGGGCATACGATCTCGCAGTAATCGTCGTCACCGCAATCGCAACCGTCGCAAGCGGTGCAGTCACCGTCGCACCAATCTTCTTCGTCCTCTTCCCAATCCTCGTCGTCATCGCAGCAGCATTCTTCGTCGAGGTAATCTTCAACGTCTTGCAGATCGTCGTCAAGCTCTTCAACGTATTCGTTGAGGTAGTTCAGATCCTCGTCGATTTCCTCGATATCCTGCTGAATGCCTGCAATTTCGTTTGCCATTTCGTCAACGAGGTCGAGGAGAGCTGCAATAATCTTGCCCTCTTTGGTCTCCTTGTTAAATTCGAGACCTTCTGCCAAGCCCTTGATATAAGCGGATTTTTCAGTCAAACTCATAATATATTTCCTTCCTTTCGTAATATGTCATTTGAAAATGGGGAAAACCTTGCTTGCAAAGTCTTCCCCTTCTTTTGGTTGATTATGCTCTGGAAAGATATTCGCCCGTACGGGTGTCGATCTTAAGAACGTCACCAACGTTGATAAAGAGCGGAACCTTGATCTCAGCACCGGTCTCAAGAGTTGCGGGCTTGAGGGTGTTGGTTGCAGTGTTGCCTGCAAAGCCGGGGTCGGTGTCGGTTACTTCGAGCTCAACGAACGTGGGGGGCTCGATGCCGAATACGTTGCCCTTGTAGGAGATGATCTTGCACATCATTTCTTCCTTAACAAAGCGGAAGTTGTCGCCTACCATGTCATGTGCAACGAGGGTCTCTTCCCAAGTCTCTTGATCCATGAAGTGGTACAGGTCGCCATCGTCGTAGGAGTATTGCATATCTCTTCTTTCAATGTATGCGTTTTCAAACTTGTCGGTGGGGTTGAAAGTCTTTTCGATAACCGCACCGGTGATAACGTTCTTGAGCTTGGTACGAACAAACGCTGCGCCCTTACCGGGTTTTACGTGTTGGAATTCGATAACCTGCAGTACGTTACCGTTCTCATCTTCAAATGTAATACCGTTTTTAAAATCGCCGGCTACTACCATATTTACCTCCAAAACAGAAAGTCAAAATTTGTGTTCGGAGCTCGTCCGACACATAGTTGAGTTTATTATACTACATTTTTGAACGTTTTGCAATAGGTTTTGAAGGATTTTTTTAATTTTTTTATGTTTATAAATAAAAATCAATGAAAAAACCAGCTTTTTTGCTCAAATTTTGTAATCTATCAAAATCGCCGTGTTTAATTGGTATAGCGGATGAACCGGGTTATTTGCTTTTGTTAATTTAATAATTTTTATGCTCTTCCCATGTTCTCCCTGCAATAGGGCAACGATTTGGTCCAGACACTCTCGTAAATATTTACGTTTTGAAATCAAATTGCCATAAGCAAACAAAATATCGCAATTTGAATATGCAAGTACAATATTTTTTATGCGGTTAAGATTTTCTCTAACCAAATCTTCGCTGCATTCCAAATGAATATCATTGGGGTTAGTCGCCCGTTGCGGATAAACATTTAACATAATCCAATTTTCATATCCGTTGTGCTTGCTTATGCTGATAATTTTGCGGATAGTGTTATCTAAACACTCCGGAGAAGCCGTGCTTGGATTTATTCCAAAGCAAAGTAGGGTTCTCCCTGACGGATTAAAAATTTGTCCCAAAGCAAATCTTGCTGAATTGTCTTCATTTGTTTCATAAATCCATTGCATCGTAAAATTCTCCTTATTGTCGAAAAACAATCTACAAAAATCAGGTCAAATTTTATGGAATGTGCGAAAAATTCATTCACGGTGAGCATTCGCACGCTCAATCGTCTGTGAACAAGCGGTTATTGACCTTCCCATCACACCCCAAAGAAAACCACGCCAAGCACTCCCGAAAGTAGTATGAGCAAAATAGGCGACGGGGGTGTCTTTTTCCATTTCTTCCAGGCGAGCCAAGCGGCGCAAATCAGGGCAAAGATGGCTATCATTCGCCATTCGATGATGGGGGTGGATGACAGCGCGCCGAGTCCTGCAAAAACGCCGAGTGCCGTGGTGATGGCGGTTGCTAAGATCATGCCCACGATTGCGGGTCGAATGCCACCCAGCACCGCCTTAACGCCTGCGTATTTGAGCAAGTGCGTAAGCAACGTGGCAACAAGCAAAATGATAACAAAGGACGGCAGAACCACGCCAAGGGTTGCCAAAAGCGCGCCCAAAAATCCGCCTTGCGACGAGCCCACAAAGGTTGCCATATTGACGGCAATGGGCCCCGGTGTCGACTCGGCAACGGCAATAAAGTTGAGGAGCTCCCCTTCGGTCAGCCATCCGTTCGCGAGGCAATCGTCGCGCATCAGGGAGATCATTGCGTATCCACCGCCAAAGGTGAATGCTCCTATTTTAAGAAAGGTGAGGAAAAGCTTGAGATAGATCATTTCTCCACCTCCCCGTCAGCGCGTTTTTTCTGTTCCTTCGCGCGCCCGATTCCCCAAACGGCAAGACCGAGGCAGGCGCTGATGAGAATGTAAAAGATAGAGGAAAATTGCACGCCGAGCAGCCAAAGAGTCACCATGCACAAAAAGGTCAGGGCGGCAACGGTGATAGAGAACGCGGTCTTTTTCATCTTTTTCAGCATTTTGAGTCCTGCCGAAAGAATGAGAAAAACAACACACGCCTGTATCCCGCGAAATGCGGACGCCACCCACGTGATGGCAAGAAACTGCTCGAAAAAGAGAGAAATGAGATAGATAATGCCCAAGGACGGCATCACCATACCGAGCGTGGCAGCAACAGATCCGCTGCCCTTGCCCACCTTATAACCGATATAGGTGGCACAGTTGATGGCAATCGGGCCGGGCGTCGATTCGGCAATGACGATGAGGTCCATAAATTCATCGTGCGAAAGCCAGCCCTTCTTTTCGACAAACTCGCGCTCGAGAATTCCAATCATCGCATATCCACCGCCAAAGGTGAACAGCCCAATTTTGAACATCGATGCAAAAAGCGACCACAGGATTTTCAATGTGCCCATGCCTCTCTCCTTTCTGTTTGATAATTCAGTATAGCACAAAAGCAGAGAAAAAGCAAGGGGATTGGAATATCTTTCTGCACCAAAAAGCAGGCAAAGCGCACTCTGTTTGTTTATTTTGACGAAAAAAGCGGCATAAATCAGCCGTTTTTTGAACAAAAGAAAGAAAATACACAAAAAGGCATAGGAAAATGAAAAAAAGACTTGCAATTTGCCGCGTGGTGTGATATAATACTAAAGCGCAAGAACAACGGCCCATTGGTCAAGCGGTCAAGACGCTAGCCTCTCACGCTGGAAACTCGGGTTCGATTCCCGGATGGGTCACCAAAAAATGAAGCACCTCATTCGAGGTGCTTTTTTCATTCTCTGGTGACCCATCCGCTCATCTTCCCGCCCAAAACGCAATGCG
>JAZORZ010000050.1:0-13569 GCA_045656885.1 Eubacteriales bacterium | reverse complement strand
CTTTTTGGCACTTGCCTCGCAAGAGCCCACTCTGCACAAAGTGCAGAATTGGGTTCGCATACTCCGTCCGAAGATCGACAAGCTTGCTTGTCAGGCGTAGGACGTGAGTATATTCGCTGTAAGCGAAATTCCCTTTATCTTGGTAGTCCTTTCTTTTTTGGGCATCTGCTTAGAAGACGGCAAGCCGAAAGATATTCTCAGTAGGCAACTTCCCTTTTCATACTTCCCTTTTTCAACGTAAAAAGACCGACAAAACACATGGTTCTGTCGGTCTTTCATTATTTGATTGATTGTCAGAAATGAATCTAAATTACTTCTTCTTTCTGATTACAAACCAGTACAGTGCAAATCCACCAACGGCTACTGCAACTGCAGCAGCAGCGATACCGATAATTGCACCGGTGCTAAGTCCCTTAGGTTCATCATCAACTTGATTGTTGTTGTCACCGTTGTCAGGAGTTACGGGAGTAGTAACTTCAGGAGTGGTTTCCTCGGGTTCGGTAGTACCGGGATCCTCTTCGTTATTGTTTTCAAGGGTAGCATTGAAAAGACGAAGAACTGTCGGGAACAGGAGATCATAGGAAGCACTGATAGGATGAATCAGGTCAGGAAGGATCTCTTCGCTGGTGTAATCGAAGGTTTCGTAAAGCTCTACATCGTTATAAAGGTCGATGTAATGAACGCCGTACTCAGCACAAAGAATCTTTGCCTGTGCATAGTACTCTTCCATATCCTTGCCTCTAACGCTTTCGTCAACAAGCTTGAAGTTAGCAATGAAGTAAAGCTCAGCTTCAGGCCATTGGTCCTTTGCATCGTGGAACATCAGCTGCAAGCCACCTGCAAAGGTTGCTACGCGATCTTCCTCAACAAGAACCTTACGGTCGGTGTCTGCAGGCATTGCTGTACCAACAGGAATGTCTTGACGTGCATCATTAACGCCGCCTTGGAAAACGATCAAATCATACTTCTTCTTGGACATAAGAGCAGTCTTGAAAAGATCATACTCCCATCTTACGTTGCTAAGGCCGGTTTTACCAACACTTGCACCGGGATAAGAAACATTTGTAGGAATCAAACCGGTAGCAAGAGCCAAACGTCTTGCCCAAGATGCGGAGGGATTACGATATGTAGGAGGTGTATCGTAGGAACCGTAGCTGATAGAGTCACCTACAAAGAGTGCGTTTTTGTTGTAGAAAGGATGTGCCTTTGCCTCATCGGAAAGGTCCTCAATACCAAGAGTTGCGCGCAACTCATCCTTTGTAAAGGGGTCGTTTCTGGTTACCAAAATATCCCCATCATTATAGATACCGCTGTGGGTGCAAACTTTAACGTATGCTACTTCTTTTGCATCAGGGTTGGTCTCGCTCTTTTGAGGAATGGTATGGGAATAGATACCGAAATTGTAGCCGATGTTGTCAACGAGCTCCATACCAATGTCTGTTCTCTTATATTGCTTAATTTCATTGAATTCCGAGTCGTAAGCGTACAGAACACTGCGTGTTTCGCTAAAGCTTACAGCGCCCATTGTGATAACGTCACCGGGAGTTACGGGAATGAAATCAGAGGTAACGTATTCGTTGTTTTGATGTTGACGGAGCAACGGATCGCGATCGCCAACTCTGGGGAACAGATTCCAAATGCCCTCAAATCCCTCGGGAGCTTCGGGAGCAAAATCCGGAGGAATCGGACGCAGGCCGACACTTTCAATGGCCCAATCATTAGCATCAGCGTATGCAAAGTAATCTTCTTTTGTAAAGGGTTCATTAACTGTCATAACTACATAATCAAGATATTTTGCAGTGGTTCTCAGCGCTGCATATTTATACTTGCTGCTGTTTACCAAAACTTTGTAAATAACGGAACCGTCATCAAAGGTGCCAACAACATTTTCAGGACCAAACGTGGTAAATTGCTTAATTCCGGCATAAGTGCCGTCTTTTTTGTACCAAGCCATTACCCAATTCAATTTTTGGGCATTTGCTTCAGTGGGAGGGGGGCAAGGACCAACATAGATATACTGTCCTTGTTTAACCTCGATGGGAGCAGAAGCCATTTCGCCGGTTTGGGGAGTCGTTTCATCCTTGGTGTTCGTGCTCGGAATGGCGTCCTTAGTTGCCGTTGCAGGATCATACAGGTTGTTAATTGTAACGGTTTCGGTTTCGCCTTCCTCTGCACTCGCTACGATGGTAACGAGGGTGGGAATGAGCATCATAGCAATCAATGCGATTGCCAGCATGCGTGTCAATTTTTTCTTCATAAGAAAACCCCTTTCTTAAATAAAAGTATGGTAGGTTAATTATATCATTTTTTCAAACATTTTTAAAGATGCATTTTTACCAAAATTCAGCAAAATATTTTGGTTAT
Organism: Eubacteriales bacterium; assembly: GCA_045656885.1. Taxonomy (GTDB): domain Bacteria; phylum Bacillota; class Clostridia; order Oscillospirales; family CAG-272; genus UMGS1865. Next base: position 11,205 of record JAZORZ010000050.1, on the reverse strand, counting down.
TGTGACTAGCAAAATCGCTACACTTGCCCATTTGCTCTTTTCGCCTTTTTTAATTCCCTTTTTTTGTTGACTTTTAGATGAAAATGTTGTATAATATTAGTCGAAAAATTCACACAAGGAGAATGACTATGACAGCAGAACAAATCAAACAGGAAATTTGTGAGGTCGGACATCGCCTTTACGCACACGGTTTTGTTGCCGCAAATGACGGTAACATATCCGTAAAATTGAACGATAACGAGTTTTATTGCACACCTACGGGTGTATCTAAAGGTTCCCTGACCCCTGAAATGATTATTAAAATTGATGCCGAAGGCAACAAACTTGAGGGAACGCTCAATCCTTCTTCCGAAATCAAAATGCACCTGCGCGTTTTCCGCGAACGCCCCGACGTAAACGCCGTTGTTCACGCGCACCCACCCGTTGCAACCGCATTTACCGTTGCAGGCATTCCGCTTGACCGCTACATCCTGCCTGAGGCAGTACTCACAATCGGTGACGTTCCTACCTGCGCTTATGCTACACCTTCGACAATGGAAATCCCCGATTCGCTGATGCCTTATATTCAAGAGCATGATGCTTTCATGCTCCAAAATCACGGTGCTCTCACCGTTGGCAACACCCTAACACGTGCTTTCTTTACAATGGAAGAGGTTGAATTTAATGCAAAGATTATGAAATACGCAATGGAGCTTGGCAGAATTCAAGAGATCTCCGAGGAAAAAATGTATGAATTGATGGATTTGCGCGCAAGATTCGGACTCCCCGGCAAGCATCCCGGTTATAAAACGGCTGAAGAACGCGCCAAAAATCCTGCAAGCACACTCAACAATCCTGCGCTGAAATAAGGAGCTTGTTATGACGCAAAAAGAACTTTATAATATTGCAAAAGAACGATATGCGGCACTTGGAATTGATACCGAAGCAGCTATCGAAAAGATGCTCAATATCCCTATTTCAATGCATTGCTGGCAAGGTGATGACGTTAAGGGCTTTGAAAATTCCGGTGAGCTCACCGGTGGTATCCAAGCAACCGGTAACTACCCGGGTGCTGCTCGCACTCCCGAGGAGCTGATGCAAGACATCGACAAGGCATTCTCGCTCATTCCCGGCAAGCACAAAGTTAATGTGCACGCTTGCTACGGCATTTATGAGGATGGCAAAATTGCCGACCGCGATGCCATCAAACCCGAGCATTTTGCTAAATGGGTTGCCTTTGCAAAGGAACGTGGCATCGGTTTGGACTTTAACCCCACCTATTTTTCACATCCTTTGGCCGAAAACGGAACGCTGACCAATCCCAACGAAGAGATCCGTGCATTCTGGATCCGTCACGGCATCGCTTGTATTCGCATTTCCGAATATTTCGCACGTGAAACGGGCTATCCTTGTTTGATGAATATTTGGATTCCTGACGGCTTTAAGGATATTCCCGCCGATCGCCTCGGTCCCCGTATGCGTTTTATGAACTCTCTTGATCAAATTCTCGGTTGTGGATATGACAAAGAGCTTGTTTACGTAACCCTTGAATCCAAGGTGTTTGGCATTGGTCTTGAATCCTACACTGCGGGCTCTGCGGAATTTGCACTTTCTTATGCTACCACACGCGGTATCGTTCCCTTGATGGATAACGGACATTATCATCCCACTGAGGTTGTTTCCGATAAGATCTCTGCCCTGCTATGCTTCAATCCCAAAATTGCTCTGCACATCACACGCGGCGTGCGTTGGGATTCCGACCACGTAGTCAGATACGACGATGAAACTCAGGAAATGATGAAAGAGGTCGTCCGTAACGATGCGCTCGACAGAGTGATTTTGGCAACCGACTATTTTGATGCTTCCATCAATCGCATTGCCGCTTGGGTAATCGGTATGCGTTCGGTGCAAAAGTCGCTTCTTGCCGCTCTCTTGATGCCTCACAATCGCCTCAAAGAGTTGCAAGATACCCAATCCTTTACAGAACTTTTGATGTTGCAAGAAGAACTCAAACTCTACCCCGTTGGTGACGTTTGGAACGAGCTTTGTGCTCGTGCAGGCACCGTTGGCGATGAGAGCTGGTTCAATTCGGTAAAAGATTATGAAAAGAACGTTTTGAGCAACAGATAAACAAAAAACGACAAAGAACGGTATGGACTGAGGTCCATACCGTTCTTTTTATCAATCTTGATGCGATCTATCCTTCATGTGTCTGTCAATATCGCGGTCTGCTTGGCGTTTTGCATCGCTTTCGCGCTTGTCATAAAGCTTTTTACCGCGGCAAAGACCGAGCTCCACCTTGACGTGACTGCCCGAAAAATAGAGCGAGAGAGGAATAATAGTATATCCCTTTTGCTGTACCAAGCCCTGTAATTTCATAATTTCGCGGCGGTGCATCAAAAGCTTCTTTTTACGCATAGGATCGGTGTTAAAGATGTTGCCGTGCTCATAGGGGCTGATATGCATGCCGAGTGCGAAAATTTCGCCATTGTCAAACGAACAGTAGGAATCCTTAAGATTCACCGTTCCTGCGCGTACACTCTTGACCTCGGTACCTGCCAATGCAATACCCGCCTCATACTTTTCTTCCACAAAATACTCGTGCCATGCTTTTTTATTTTGTGCTATCATTTTATGTCCTTCGTTTTTCTTTTCTGCCATAGTAATTCACTCTCAGTTGATATCGTTGTAAATAATTTCTTCGTCGGCAAAGTAAAGATTTAATTCATCCTTTGCAATTCTTACGATGTAATCCCTGTTTTTTGAGGAGTTCAGTATCTCACGAATGCGGTCGAGCTGTGCTTGGTATTCCTCCAAATCCTCTGGCATAGCCGTTCCGGCATCGATCAACTCGTTATATGCGCGGTAGTCTGCCAAAACGCGCTTAAGCTCTTCAGCAGATCCGATGTCTTCAATCAGCTTTGCTCGCATTTCGCCAAGCTCGATAAGTGCGGCTTCCAATTGTTCTGCTTCACGGTTGAGCTCGTTGTACTGCATAATGCTACGAGCACAAATGCCGATGGAGATAACAACGAGCAATCCTAAAAATATACGCATTAAAATTCCTAAGCTAAACTGCTTTTTTGCTTTTTCTTTCACGTCCTTCTCCCTTCTGCATCTTTATGATTGTATAAATCGGTAAGAGCTCCTGTGCGGCTCTCTCGATGTTCTGTAATGCTTGCTTTGTGTACGCTTGCCTTTGCTTGAACAGACATTTTTGCCGCTGCCTTTGAACACTCTTTTGGCAAAGCTTTGCAATGTAAGCAAACAAGCGTTTGAAGGGCATCAAAAGCGTGTAAAGAACGGTCTCAACGCCGAATGCGAACCACTGAAGTGCTATTCGTACCCCTTTTGAAAGGGTTACACGGAACAGCCCAAAGCCGAGTACTATGCAAAGCGGTGCTGCAGCACGAAACGCGCCATTGTTAAGCCAATATAACACCAAAATGATAGCAAATGTCGCAACGAGGCAGAAGAAAACATCGTCCAAAAAGAGCACAATACGTACTCCTTTTCGCGCTTTGGCTCTTCCCTCTTTGATACGTGCGGCACGAAGCTTTTGAATGGCCATAACAGTATAACGTTTGTTGCCGGGCATCAGCCACAGGCGCGTCATATAGAGAAAATCATACAGAAGCGCCAAGAGAAGCCCCACCAAAAAAGATACGCAACACAGATAAAAAAGCGCCGATTGTGATATCCTCATCGGTTATTTCAACAGCTTTCCAAAGAGTCTCGTGTGTGCTTTGGAATCCTCTTGCTTTTTGTCAAAATAGGTTACGGCATCAATGCGCCCTTCAAGAGCGGCCAAGCCACGCTCCGCATTCCATTCCGAGAGAGAAAGTCCGTCTCCGTCAATAGAAAGCGTACCGCAAACGGTTTCCAGGAGAACCTCGTTCTCATCAAAGCGAATAACCTCCAAAACGCCTTCCAGCTGCGCTCCTTGTCTGTTTTTGATAGATAAAGCATGCGACTTGCTTTCCATCTGTTTGTTTTCTATATTCATATCTGTGCTCCTTTGCATCGTTTTTGTTATAAACCTATGCAAAGAATTGGACAAATATGAGTATTACGAAATGACCTCGTAAAGAGCGGAAGCATCCGCCTTGGCAACGTGCTCTTTTACGTCAAGCACGCGAACCTTCAGGGTTCTTTGACCAAAGGTGATCTCCAAAATATCGCCTTCTTTGACGTCATAGGACGCCTTTGCTCGTCTGCCGTTTACGGTTACGTGCTCGGCATCGCAGGCATCGTTTGCGACGGTGCGGCGCTTAATAATGCGCGAAACCTTCAAAAATTTATCAAGTCTCATTGTCTTTTTCCTTTTGTTTCTTTGATACCATTATTTTATCATATTATTTGCACTTCTGCAAGTCCTTTTTTAAGTTTTTTCAAATTCCTTTTTCGACAAAAGGTGTAATTTTGAGAGAATCGAGCAAATTTTCTTTCCCATTGGCAGAGCGGATATATCTTCATCTGAAATCAAACCGAACAAACACCCAAGCACCAGATACAAAAGCGCCGCCGTTGCCATGGGAATGAGAGTCGTCAGTACGTTTTGCTCAAATCGGTAAACGAGAAGCAAATGCTCCCCATACGCGATTCCAACTGTAAGAATAGACAATAGCGTTGGGTAAACAAACAGAGATTTTACGTCGATCAAATCACAAAACCTGCTGACAAAATGCATATTCATCATTACGATAACGGCATTGCAGAAAAAGCTGCTGATGGGTGCGCCCCAAAGACCGATTGTAGGAATCCCAATCAAAAAATATGCCGCAACGCCTTTTATAAGCACACCTGCAAGTGTGGAATAAATGGGCTTTTTGACCTCTCGATACGCGTGCAAAGCCGAATTGGTTGCCGTTATCATGCATGAAAGAAACACCGAAATACCCAAAATGGAGAGCAACGGCGCGGCAGTCTCTACCGCCTGTGCCTGACTGCCAAACAACAGAGAAAGGATGGGCTGTGCAAATAATGTGATACCAACAGATGCAGGGATCGCAATGAGTGCATTGATGCGGTAAGAAAGCTCTATCATTTTGTGTTCCGTTGCTCTGTCACCGCCTGCAATCGCCGACGACAAAATGGGAATGAGCGGCAAAGCAATAGAATTAAGCAAAGTCGGCAAAAGTGCAAAAACAGAGATTGCCAATGTCGTATAGCTGCCGTATGCCTCGTTTGCCTCGCTTGAGGTGTATCCAATGGCTTGCAAGCGCCGCAGGATCATACTCATATCTACAAGCTTTGTCAAGCTGATCAAAAAAGATCCGAGAGTGATCGGCAGAGCGATTTTCAAAAGCTTTTTTTCAACTGCGTGTCCACGAATCGGTGGATCCAATTCTCTGTTTGCATCTGTTTTTTTAGCAAAACGGAGTCTTTCGATCCCCAGATAAAGAGTTGAGAGAATTGTTCCCGCCGTCACCCCCCAACCTGCCGCTGCTGCAAGGGTTGGGACACTCGCTCCGCTTTTGAGAGCAAAATGTGCGAATAAAAGACCGAACACCAGCTTTCCAACTGCTTCCAAAAGCTGTGAAAGAGCGGTTGGGAGCATTTTTTGATATCCTTGGAAATAGCCCCTGATTGCCGAAGATACACAAACAAAGAAAAGCGTGGGAGCAATAGAAATGATGCAACCGAGCGCATCCTCGCTTTTGATCCATTGACAGATTGGACGCGCAAGCACCCACATCAAAAGACTGCCCACAAGGCCAATGATAACAAACAAGGTTAAGGATACCTGCCAGATGCGCTCCGCTTCCCTTTCCTTTCCCTCAGCCAAAGCGGCGGAAATAAGCACCGAAAGTGCTACTGGAAGCCCTGCGGTTGCAATGATGCAGAACACTGCGTAAATTTCATATGCGGAATGAAAATAACCCATGCCTTCGGATCCAAGATACGAAAGCATGGGAATTTTATAGAGTAAGCCGACTACTTTAACCAAAACTGTGGAAAGCGTCAGGAGCAAAACTCCCGAAAAAAAGACTTTTTTGGTTGTGTTCGGCTTTGTATGCATTTTTCTTTACCTCACGGTTCAATCAAAGTAATGAGCAAACACCTTTTGCGCGTCGTAATGCAGACGTTCCTCATCAATAAGAGTATACGTTCCGTTTTGGTAAAGTATGCGTCCGTCGACCATTGTCATCAGGACGTCACTGCGCTCTGCACTGTAGCAAAGCATTGCGTAATCGTCAAAGCAAGGCATATTGTGAACCGAGTTGCGGTCAATCAGCACCAGATCTGCGCGTGCACCGACGCGGATCTCGCCACAATTTTCGCGTCCTTGCGCTAACGCACCGTTGCGGGTGGCAAGCTTGGGCATTTGCGAAGCAGTGGTAGCGGTGGGATCAAGCAGGACGCCCTTGTGCAGAATTGCTGCCGTTTGCATTTCGCGAAGAATATCCAAACGGTTGTTTGATGCAACGCCGTCGGTACCAAGGCAAACGTTCACGCCTGCCGTAAGCATCTTATTCAAGGGCATAACACCACTGCCGAGCTTGAGGTTACTGATGGGATTGTGCACGGCACTCACGCCTTTTTCAGCCATAATGGCAATATCCTCGTCACTTACCCATACGCAATGTGCGGCAAGTGTTGGCGTGTCAAGTGCACCAAGGTCATAAAAGAGCTTTGTGGGAGTTTTACCATGGCGTGCAATGCATTCGTTGTGCTCCTTTTCGGTTTCGGATACATGCAAATGCATACGCAAATTGTTGGCGGCGGTATATTCGCCAACCTGTGCAATATAATGCGGCAGATTTGTGTATTCCGCGTGGAGCGAGAAATCCACCTTTACGCGCTCGTCGTCGGCATTTTGATACTTCTCCACCAATGCCTTTGCCTCTGCAAAACGATTGTCGGTGGCAATATTGACATCGGGTGAGAAAGAAACAAGTGCACGCGAAAGATTGGCTTTCATTCCCGTCTCAAGTACGACCTCGGCAACCGCATCCTCAAACATATACATATCCGAGAAGGATACGATACCGCCCTTGACCATTTCTGCAATGGCAAGACGTGTCGCAACCGTTACATTCTCATAGTTGAGGCGATCCTCTGCAGGAAAGATGCGTTCTTCGAGCCAACGCTGCAGAGGCAGATCCTCGCCGTAACCGCGAAAGAGCGTCATTGCGGCGTGGGTATGCGCATTGTAAAAGCCGGGAATGAGCAAGTTCCCTTTTGCGTCAATCACTTCAGCACCTGTGGTATCAGGCAACTCTTTTGTAATGCTTACAATACGTTTGTTTTCAATGGCAACGTTCCACTTCCCCTCACCGTAACCGGTTTCAGGGAGCAGCGTTGCATTTTCAATAATTGTTTTCATTTGATTAATTCCTTGTTTTAATCATCCAAAAGACCGTGGCGCGTGTAGAATTCTTCCATTGCCAGCATCTTGTCCTTTGTGCTTTCATCTCTCAAATATTCGTAAGGGTATTTGGGATAGAACAGTCTTTCAATCACGGGTTTACCGCCATTCTTGGGGCGGTAATCAACCATTTTGGAGACCGCACCTGCACCGAGTGCGAAGATGGAATGCACTTCTTCCATCATATAAACGTTGTAGCGACCTTCACAACCCTCAAGCGAGAAGCCGACGTTTTCAAGGTTGCCAACGGTGTTCTTTTGGCGGTACATATAGTACGGCAGATAGTTTTCTTCCTGTGCCTTGAGCTGTGAATAGTCTACACACTTGCCGGCATCTCCGCCGCGCAGAGAGTAAACGTTGTTGCCCTGGCGCAGAATCTCTGCTGCCTTTTTAATGCAGAAGGTATGTACGGTAATGTTTTCGGGACGGAGAGAAAGAATCTTATCAAAGGTTGCCGAAAAGGTTTTGAAGTTATCGCCGGGCAAGCCCACGATAAGGTCGGTATTGATATTTGCAATGCCCGAATTCTTGGCAATATCGTACGCGCGCAAAAAATCCTCGGCGGTGTGGGTGCGGCCAATATTCTGGAGCACCACGTCACTCATGGACTGTGGATTGACACATACACGAGTAACACCAAACTCCTTCGCAACAGCCATCTTTTCGGCGGTAATGGTGTCGGGACGTCCCGATTCGAGGGTATATTCCTCAAGAGCGGTCACATCGGTCAACTCTGCGATCTTAGAAAGCAAGATACGCAACTGATCAGCCGTGAGAATAGTGGGTGTACCGCCGCCAATATAAACGGTTGCAATGCGCAAGCCGAGCTCACGAATCTTTTTGAAGGTATATTCCATATCCAAAAGAAGGTGCTCCAAATACTCCGGAATCAGCTGCAAAAGCTTGGGCGAAGTATAAGAAACGAACGAGCAATAGGAGCATCTTGTAGGACAGAACGGAATGGAAATATAAACGCTGCAATCCCGGGGTGAGGGTTTGCCAATGAGCTTTTGCTCATTGAGCGCCACCTCGGTGGCAAGTGCCGCCTTTTTGGGAATGACAAAATATTCATTTGTGAGGATCTTCTTAACGCGCGTTTTGCTCAAGCCAACCTGTAAAAGCTCGGTTGCAACCTTTGAAGGCCGCACACCCGTGAGCATTCCCCAAGCGGGGCGGTAGCCCATGATCTCGCCGCAAACGGCAATGACAACGGCACCGCAGGCAAGCTTTACGGTCTTTTCCTTGCCATAATCTGCGGAATAAGTATAGTACTTTTCGCAGGATGCCGTTTTTCCGTCCACGGTAATGTGGGCATAGGTCTCCACACCGTCATCGTGCTCGCAAAGGCGAACGTAAAGCTCGGGAGAGTTGGGGTCCAGCTGCTCCGCTACGCCAAACTTTTCACCGGGGAAAAAGATCATACAAAGAGTTTGTATATAATATGAGTTAATATTTCCGTCAAGTATGAGTTTCATAAAAACATTCCTTACTTTTTCTTTTTCAAAACTTCGCTGTCCATGCAAATGGTAACGGGACCGTCATTTGTCAAACTGACCTTCATATCCGCGCCAAAGATGCCGCATTCTACGCGGCGTAATTCACTCGAGAGAAGGTCTTTGAAATATTCGTAAAGGCGATTTGCCTCATCGGGCTTGGCAGACTCCAAAAAGTCGGGGCGGTTGCCGTGGCGGTAATTGGCAAGCAGGGTGAATTGCGAAATAACGAGTGCTTCCCCATCAATATCACGGATCGAGAGATTCATCTTATCATTTTCATCGCGGAAGATACGCAAAGCAGCGATCTTTTTGCAAAGTAAGTCGGCATCAAGCTCGGTATCGCCCTGGGCAACTCCGAGCAAGATGAGGTATCCCCTTTGGCAGGAGCCGACGACCTTGCCGTCAACCTCCACCGATGCACTTGATACACGTTGAATAACTGCTCTCATGGTAGCACTCCTTTTGTGTTTTAAGAAAATCCACGCAAAATGTTGTCAACGCCGCGCAAGCCGCGCAAGCGAGAGACAATTGAGTTATAGTGGTCGATGTTGCGGCAACCGACCTTCAAATTGATCACGTAAGCCGAATCGGTACGCGGTGTTACGTTGATCTGCAAAATGGAAACGCGCATATCGGCAAGAGCTGCGGTAATATCCGCAAGCATTCCGATACGGTCGTCGACGTAGATCTGCAAAAGCGCTTCGTAAATGCTGTTGCTGCGTCCGCTTTCAACCGCACCTTCCCAATGTGCTTCCTTCCATCTGGAAGAATTATCGGGGTTCTTTCTGCCCTGAATAACGTTGGGACAATCCAACTTGTGAATGGAAATACCAAAGCCCTTGGTAACAAAGCCAACAACGGAGTCACCGGGCAAAGGATTGCAGCATTTTGCAAACTTGACCATACAACCCATTTCACCGTCAACAACGATACCGCTATCGGATTTGATGTTCTTGGGCTTGGCGGTAATGGGAAGCGGGATTGCATCGATCTCGGGCGTTGACTCAACCTCGGGTTTAATTACGCGCTCGCATTCATCTTGCAGGCGCTTTGCAAACTTGGATACCATCAAGCCGCCGTAGCCGATGGCATTGTAGAAATCGTCGGGAGAATTAAAGCCGTAGTGGGCACTGATGTTGGTGATGATCTCATCGCGTTGTGCTTCGGTAAAGCTCTTACGGTGTCTCTTCATCTCGCCGTCAATTACCGACTTACCAACAACGATATTCTCGCTTCTCTTTTCTTTTTTGAACCACGCGCGGATCTTGGAACGTGCCGCACTGGTCTTTACGATGTTGAGCCAATCGCGGCTCGGCCCCTTGGAAGAAGAAGAGGTCAGAATTTCAACGATCTCGCCGTTTTTGAGTGTGCGGTCGATGGGTACGATCATACCGTTGATCTTACCACCAATCATACGCTCACCCACCTTGGAGTGAATTGCAAAGGCGAAATCGATTACGTTGGAGCCATTCGGCAGTGCAAAGACGTCTCCCTTGGGGGTGAATACAAAGACCTCATCGTGGAAAATATCGGTCTTGAGTGCATTCATAAACTCGTCGGGATCGCGTTGCTCGTCCTCGGTTTCTATCAAACGTGCAACCCATTCCAAACGCTTATCAAGTTCTTCCTTAGAGGAAGCGCCTGATTTGTATTTCCAGTGTGCAGCCACACCGTATTCTGCAATGTGGTGCATATCCCAAGTACGGATCTGTACCTCGAACGGGATACCGTCGCGGCCGATAACAGTCGTGTGCAGCGAGCGGTACATATTGGGCTTAGGCGTGGAGATATAGTCCTTAAAACGACCGGGAATAGAGTTGTATTTCTCGTGAATGAGACCGAGCGCAGTGTAGCACTCAAGCTCGGTATCTACGATGATGCGAAGTGCATAAAAATCGTAGATTTGGTCGAAGGACTTGTTTTGATTATACATTTTTTTGTAGATGGAGTAAACGGATTTGATACGCCCTTCAAGGGTGTAGTGAATATCATTTTCTCCCATTCGGTTGCCAACCTCAATCTTTACCTTTTCCATAAAGTTTTGGTTTTCACCATACTTATCGTTGATGTGCTGGCGAACCTCCTCATATCCGATGGGATCGAGGAACTGCAAGCTGAGATTTTCAAGCTCCAATTTGATACGTTGCATACCAAGGCGATGCGCCAAGGGAGCGTAAACGTGCATCGTTTCCAGCGCCGTAATACGACGCTTGGGATCGGGCTTGGCGGCAAGCGTTCTCATATTGTGGAGTCTGTCGCACAGTTTGATGAAGATAACGCGAATATCGCGCGACATTGCCAAAAGCATTTTGCGCAGCGTTTCAATATGAGCTTCTTCCTTGTCTTCTACTTGCAAGG
>JAZORZ010000049.1:0-16187 GCA_045656885.1 Eubacteriales bacterium | reverse complement strand
GTTGAAGTCGCCGATAACGTCACCCATATAATCCTCGGGAACGATGGTAACAACCTTGGTGATAGGCTCGGTGAGAACAGGGTCTGCCTTTCTCATAGCTTCCTTGAATGCCATAGAACCGGCAATCTTGAACGCCATTTCAGAGGAGTCAACCTCGTGGTAGGAACCGTCGTAAACAGTTACCTTAACGTCTACTACGTTGTAGCCTGCCAATACACCGCACTTCATAGCACCCTGGATACCGTGATCGATCGCAGGAATGTATTCCTTCGGGATCGCGCCGCCCGTAACAGAGTTAACAAACTCATAACCCTTGCCGGGTTCGTTGGGCTCGAGGATCATCTTAACGTGTGCGTACTGACCGGAACCACCGGATTGCTTCTTATACTTGCATTCATGGTTGATCTGCTTGCGAACAGTTTCCTTGTATGCAACCTGAGGCTTACCGATGTTAGCTTCTACCTTAAACTCACGCAGGAGTCTGTCAACAATAATATCCAGGTGCAACTCACCCATACCGGCAATAATGGTTTGTCCGGTCTCTTCATCCGTGTAGGTACGGAAGGTGGGGTCTTCCTCTGCAAGCTTTGCCAAGGCAATACCCATCTTTTCTTGACCTGCGCGGGTCTTGGGCTCGATTGCTACGCTGATAACGGGTTCCGGGAACTCCATAGATTCCAAGATGATAGGATGCTTGTCATCACAGAAGGTGTCACCCGTTGTGGTGTTTTTAATACCGATCGCAGCGGCGATATCACCTGCATAGCAGCAGTCGATATCTTTTCTCTCGTTTGCGTGCATCTGCAGGATTCTGCCCAGACGCTCGTTCTTACCCTTGGTGGAGTTGTAAACGGTATCACCCGAGTTAACAACACCGGAGTAAACGCGGAAGTAGCAAAGCTTTCCAACGAACGGGTCGGTCATGATCTTGAATGCGAGCGCAGAGAAGGGCTCGGTATCAGAAGAAGCTCTCTCCTCTTCCTCTTCGGTCTTGGGGTTGATACCACGGATAGACGCGATGTCGGTAGGAGCAGGCATATAATCAATTACTGCGTCCAAAAGCTTTTGAACGCCCTTGTTGCGGTAGGAAGTGCCGCAAACAACAGGAACGATTGCGTTGTCGATGGTTGCCTTACGAAGGGCCACCTTGAGCTCCTCAACGGAGATCTCCTCGCCCTCGAGGTACTTCATCATCAGCTCATCGTCGGTGGAAGCGATGGATTCAACCATCTTTTCGCGCCACTCATTTGCGAGGTCGATCATGTCCTCGGGAATGGGCTCAACGCGAACATCCTTACCCAGATCATCATAGTAGATGTCTGCTTCCATGGTCATCAGGTCCACGATTCCGCGGAAGGTCATATCCTTACCTACAGGAAGCTGGATCGGAACTGCGTTTGCACGCAGTCTCTGATGGATCATGTCAATTACGTGATAGAAATCAGCACCGGTAATATCCATTTTGTTAACGTAGATCATACGCGGTACTCTGTATTTGTCTGCCTGACGCCAAACGGTTTCAGACTGGGGCTCAACGCCGCCCTTTGCGCACATAACGGTTACGGAACCGTCAAGAACACGCAGGGAACGCTCTACCTCAACGGTAAAGTCAACGTGGCCGGGGGTATCAATGATATTGATTCGGTTACCCTTCCAGAAGCAGGTGGTAGCAGCAGAGGTAATGGTAATACCTCTTTCTTGCTCCTGTGCCATCCAGTCCATGGTAGCCGCGCCTTCGTGAGTTTCACCCAGCTTGTGCGTTTTACCTGTGTAGAACAGGATACGCTCGGTTGTGGTGGTCTTACCGGCGTCAATATGAGCCATGATACCAATATTTCTGGTATTTTCAAGCGAATATTCTCTTGCCATTAATTTGTCTCCTTAAATCAGTAAACCCAAACAAATTAATAACGATAGTGTGCAAACGCCTTGTTTGCTTCTGCCATACGGTGAGTTTCTTCCTTCTTCTTGAAGGCGCCGCCGGCACTGTTCTTTGCATCGAGGATCTCGCCTGCGAGTCTCTCTGCCATAGTTCTCTCTCCGCGCTTTCTTGCAAAGAGAATCAACCAACGCAAACCAAGGGTTTGGCGGCGATCAGCTCTTACCTCCATAGGTACCTGATAGGTGGAACCACCTACACGGCGAGCCTTAACTTCCAGAACAGGCATAATGTTTTCAAGTGCTTCTTGGAACACTTCGAGAGCGTTTTGGCCAACCTTCTCTTCGATGAGCTTAAATGCATCGTAAACGATGGTTTGAGCAACGCCCTTCTTGCCGTCATACATAACGTTGTTGATCAGCTTGGTTACAAGCTTAGAACCGTACAACGGATCCGGCAATACATCTCTTTTGGTAATACGACCTCTTCTCGGCACTGTACTTCCCTCCTTCATTAAAATTATGAGATCATTGGTACTCAAAAGCAGCTTCTGTTAGCGCCGTCGGGTTTTACATAAACATTAAATTTACGAAAAAAACACGTCGGACGGACAAGTGGTGCTTTTTAGTTAAATTGTGGGGAGCTTTACCCCATGAGTGCTAAATTACTTCTTCTTAGCTCTCTTTGCGCCGTACTTAGAACGGCTCTGGTTGCGGTTTGCAACGCCCTGTGCATCAAGGGTTCCGCGAATGATGTGATAACGCACACCGGGAAGGTCTCTTACACGACCTCCTCTGATCAGAACTACCGAGTGCTCTTGCAGGTTGTGTCCGATACCGGGAATGTAAACGGTTGCTTCCATGCCGTTGGTAAGACGAACTCTTGCGATCTTTCTCATTGCAGAGTTAGGCTTCTTAGGGCTGGTAGTGGATACCTTGGTGCAAACGCCTCTTTTTTGCGGTGCAGATTGATCTACTGCTGCGTTCTTCAAAGAGTTGAAACCCTTTTGGAGAACAGGAGACTTAGATTTGTAAATCTTTTCGCCGCGTCCCTGTCTGACAAGCTGGTTAAAGGTTGGCATTCTTCAGTTTCCTCCTTCTTCCGAAATTTAATGTTTATATACAGACACCCGACATAGTCGCGTGGCTCTGCCGTATTGGGATTGTGGGGTATTTTTTCACTAGACATAGTTATGGCATAGTTAGGGCATACGCTCACAATTACAATCTATTATACCACTTTCAAGTGATTTTGTCAATAAGTATGTGTTTTGTATGAATTTTTCTACCTTTTGCACAATTTTTATGCAATTACAGAAAAATATTTTGGTTATGATTTTGCGATTTTTTGATTTACCAACGACATTTTGTCGTGGGTTTTGTCACAAAAAGTCGGTGTTTGCTTATACTACGGGAGCGACCTCTCCCCACTCGCCGTTGTTGACCAGCATACGCTCGCGAAGCTTCATACCTGTCAGGGTTTCTGCGCGGTCAAAGTCAACCTCGCCGGTCTCAAAGAATACAATGATCTTATCCAAGAGGATCTTGAAGAACGGAGAGTTGATGGCCTTCTTGTCCTCTTCACCGTTCTCACCAACAGAGGTTGCGGTAAAGCCGAGACTTGTATCCCAAATTGCGGTTGCGCTCTTGCCGTCGGCAAATGCGATATCGTAAACGATTCTGGTGTCGGTCTCCTTTGTGCACTTAACTGCCTTGATGTTGCAGCCAAGGAGCTTAACAATCATTTCTACCTGGTGAACGATGTACTCGTCGGGAGTACGGCCTGCACCGGTGGTAACGACCTTGGTGGGGTTCTCAAAGGTATCGAGCTCAGTGCCGTAACGGAGAGCCGAGGTGCTAAAGCACGCGGTTCCGTACTCATCAGCAAGTGCAAAGATGGCAGCTGCCTCCTCGTAGTTGGGCGCAAAGGTCTTATCGATGTAGGTGCGCTTGCCATACTTGAGTGCGGTTTTTGCATACTCAAGGTGCTTTTCGGGGTTGGTGGGAGCAAGGATAAAGAGAACGTCGCTCTTTTCGCAGATCTCCTCAATGCTGTTGCAACGGGTTACGTTGTTCTCTGCACACCACTGATCGGTGGTCTTGCCGTCACGGGGAGAAACCTCAACCTCTGCCCAAGCGTATGCAACTTCATATTCAAGGCCGCGCTCCTGGCAGGATTCGCGGATCCATGCGGGGTAGTTGTTTGCGTGCCAGTTGCTCAAATAACAATCAATAAAGCCGATCTTTTTCATAATCAATCTCCTTTTTGTATAGTCGCCCGCCCAAAATATTTGCGGGCTGATAGCCCTACGGAGGAAGCCCTTTTGAGCTTCCTCCGTATGTTATTATGGTTTTTGAAATTATTGTACCTTGCGAACGCCAACGCCCTTGTAGCAATCCATACCCGTACCTGCGGGAATGAGCTTACCAATGATAACGTTTTCCTTCAGGCCGCGCAGGTAATCAACCTTACCGTGGATAGCCGCCTCGGTGAGAACCTTGGTGGTCTCCTGGAAGGATGCTGCGGACATAAAGGACTCGGTTTGCAGAGATGCCTTGGTGATACCCAAGAGAATGGTGCTGCCCGTTGCATGGGTAAGACCTTCTTCGCCTGCTGCAATGCGAGCGTCGATTTCTTCGTTTGCTCTCTCAAGGTCGAGAACGTCGATGTTAGAGCCAACAAGCAAGTCGGTGCTACCGCTGTCTTCGACCTTCATCTTTCTGGTCATCTGACGTGCGATGATTTCAACGTGCTTATCGTTAACGTTACAAGCTTGAGAACGGTAGACCTTTTGAATTTCCTTGATCAGATACTCGTAAACGGCATCCAGACCAAGAACTCTCATAATATCGGCGGGCGCCTTGTTACCTTCGGTCATTGCCTCACCGACCTCGAGGTGCTGGCCCTCGATGATGGACAGCTTGGTGCCGTAAGGAATTTGATATTCCTTGACCTCGGCAACAACGCCCTCGGGTTGCTCTGCGTCGGGACGAACGGTAACGGTGTGAATGTTGGAGTTCTCTGCCATACCGATGTGTGCCGTACCGCGGATTTCGCTGATAACGGCGGGCTTTTTGGGCTGACGTGCTTCAAAGAGCTCTTCTACACGGGGCAGACCCTGGGTAATATCGGAACCTGCTACACCACCGGAGTGGAAGGTTCTCATGGTCAACTGCGTACCGGGTTCACCGATGGACTGTGCGGCAATGATACCAACTGCTTCACCAACGTTAACCAGCTTGCCGTTTGCAAGGTCGGCACCGTAGCAGTGTGCGCAAATGCCCTGCTTTGCATGGCACTGGATAACTGTGCGGATGTTGACGCCCTTGATACCTGCGGCATTGATGCGGTCTGCAGCTTCTTCGGTGATCATTTCGTCGTCGCCAACGATAACCTCACCGGTAACGGGATGAACGACCTCGCCCATGGTGAAACGACCGATGATACGGTCAGCCAAGGGCTCGAGAACATTGTTCTTTTCGTCCATGATGTCGGTAATATAAGTGGGTGTCTTGGAGTCGCACTTGATTTCGCGAACGATAACCTCTTGCGATACGTCAACAAGACGGCGGGTCAGGTAACCGGAGTCTGCGGTACGGAGCGCCGTATCGGACAGGGACTTACGGGAACCCTTAGCACCCATGAAGTACTCGAGAATGTTCAAGCCCTCACGGAAGTTGGATTTGATCGGTACCTCGATGGTACGGCCGTTGGTTGCAAACATCAAGCCACGCATACCTGCGAGCTGACGCATCTGTGCGATAGAACCACGGGCGCCGGAATCGGACATGATCTTGATCGGGTTGAATTGGCTAAAGCTGTTTTGCAGTGCAGCGGTAACGTCATCGGTGGTCTTATCCCACAGCTTGATAACTGCGCTGTAGCGCTCCTCGTCGGAGTACAGACCCATGCGGTAGTAATCGTTGAGGACGTCAACCTGCTTCTGTGCAGCATCGATATATTCGGACTTTTCCTTCGGAATGGTCATATCGTAAACCGAGATCGAGAAGGAAGCTCTGGTGGAATATTGATAACCGAGTGCCTTGATATCGTCAAGCATTCTTGCGCAAACGTCGGGGCCGTTGTTGCGAATGCAACGGTCAAGAATTTGACCGAGCTGCTTCTTCTTAATAACAAACTCGACCTCAAGCTTGAGTGCGTTTTCGGGCTTGGAACGATCAACAAAGCCAAGGTTTTGAGGAATTACCTTGTTGTAAATGAGGCGACCGAGGGTGGTAACGATAACGTCGGACTTCATCTCGCCGTTGATCTCGCGGGTGAGGCGGATCTTGATCTTGGAGTGCAGACCGAGAGTGCCGTTGGCGTAAGCCATCATTGCCTCGTCCTCATTGCGGTACATGTGGTACTTGTAAACGATCTCGCCGTTCTCATCGCGAACAACGTTACCGTCTTCGTCCTTCATAGCAACACGGTCACCGGGCTCGCCTTCCTTTTCCATGGTCAGGTAGTACGCACCGAGGATCATATCCTGAGAAGGTACGGTTACTGCCTTACCGTCCATGGGCTTGAGCAGGTTGTTAGCCGAGAGCATCAGGAAGCGTGCCTCTGCTTGTGCCTCTGCGGAAAGCGGAACGTGAACAGGCATCTGGTCGCCGTCGAAGTCTGCGTTAAACGCAGTACATACCAGCGGGTGCAGCTTGATTGCACGGCCCTCAACCAATACGGGCTCGAACGCCTGAATGGAAAGACGGTGCAAGGTAGGTGCACGGTTGAGGAGCACGGGGTGCTCTTTGATTACGTTTTCGAGCGCATCCCAAACGCAAGCGTTTGCGGGATCGTATGCGCGGTCGATCTTCTTTTGTGCGTCCTTTACATTGGTCGCCTTGCCCATTTCAACAAGTCTCTTGATAACAAAGGGCTTGAACAGCTCGATTGCCATTTCCTTAGGCAGACCGCATTGGTAGATCTTCAAGCTCGGACCTACAACGATAACCGAACGGCCGGAGTAGTCAACACGCTTACCAAGCAGGTTTTGACGGAAACGGCCTTGCTTACCGCGAAGCATTTCGGAAAGGGACTTGAGAGGACGGTTGGAGGGGCCTGTTACGGGCTTGCCGCGCTTACCGTTGTCGATAAGGGCGTCAACTGCCTCTTGCAGCATTCTCTTCTCGTTACGGATAACGATTTCGGGAGTGCGGATCTCCATCAGCTTCTTGAGACGGTTGTTACGGCTGATAACGCGACGGTAGAGCTCGTTGAGGTCGGAGGATGCAAAGCGTCCGCCGTCCAACTGAACCATAGGACGAATTTCGGGGGGCAGTACGGGAATGGCATCCAAGATCATCCAATCCAGATGGTTGCCCGACTTACGGAAGGCCTCAACGACCTCCAATCTCTTAATGATGCGAGTCTTCTTTTGGCCGGTTGCGGTCGTCAGCTCTTCCTTAAGGGATTCTGCCAATGCCTCAACGTCAATGCCCTGCAAGAGCTCCTTAATTGCCTCGGCACCCATGCCGGTGCGGAATTCCTTGCCGTACAGCTCGCGGTATTCTACATATTGCTTTTCGGAAAGCACCAAGCCCTTCTCCAAGGGGGTGTTACCGGGATCGAGAACGACGTTCTCCGCAAAATAGAGCACCTGCTCCAAGGCCTTGGGGGACATATCCAGAACCAACGCCATGCGCGAAGGAACTGCCTTGAAATACCAGATGTGAGAAACGGGAGACGCCAGCTCGATGTGTCCCATACGCTCGCGACGAACCTTTTTGGTGGTTACGTCAACGCCGCACTTTTCGCATTTGATGATCTCCTTGCTATGCGAGTTCTTATACTTGCCGCACATACAAGCACCATCTTTGCTGGGACCGAAAATACGCTCGCAGAACAGTCCGCCGACCTCTGCCTTGAGCGTTCTATAGTTGATGGTCTCGGGCTTGTTAACCTCACCGTAAGACCACTCACGGATCATATCCGAAGACGCTAATCCAATTTTAATAGAATTAAATTCGTTATGCTCCACAGTTATAACCATGAACCTTTCTATCTATATTCACACGGAGTGCGGGAGGAACTTCCCCTCCCACTCTCCGGTATCCGCCACGGGCGGATGGACTTTGCTTGTGGTTTAATTTATCAATCCTCGTAATCGGAATCCATCAATTCCTCGGCAGTTGCAAAGAAAGAATCCTCTTCCTCGGTTGCATCGTAGTAGGAATCGTCCTCTTCCTCGTCCTCGATGAGGTCACCGTTTTCATCTTCCATCAGGAAGGAACGGCGGAGCTCGTCATCGTCAGCACGTTGACCGAGAACAGCATCGATCGCCTCTCTGTCAACACGGCTGGTGCGAGAATCCTCTTCTTGGCACAGGTTGGAAAGCTCGATCTCGTTGCCGTCCTTATCGAGAACGCGAATATCGAGTGCAAGCGATTGCAGCTCCTTAACCATAACCTTGAAGGACTCGGGAACGCCGGGAGTAGGAATGTTTTGACCCTTGATGATCGCCTCATAAGCGCGGCGACGTCCGTTGATATCGTCGGACTTAACGGTCAGGATCTCTTGCAGGGTGTATGCTGCGCCGTATGCCTCGAGCGCCCAAACTTCCATTTCACCGAAACGTTGACCACCGAATTGAGCTTTACCGCCCAAAGGTTGCTGTGTAACGAGGGAGTAAGGACCGTTGGAACGTGCGTGGATCTTATCGTCTACCAGATGGTGGAGCTTGAGGTAATACATGATACCAACCGTTACGGGGTTATCGAAGGGCTCACCGGTGCGTCCGTCGTAAAGAACGGTCTTACCGTCAAGAACCTTGAGACGCTTTTCTGCGCGCAGGGTATCCATAAATGCCTCGTTTGCGCGCTCCTCCTCGGAGAGAACTCTGAGCGATTTAACACCGGTCTCTTCGTCGGTAGTTTCTTCATAGAGCGCCTTGCCCTCGGGATTTTCCAAGGGGAACAGATCTCTCTGCATGCCGGCTGCCTCAAGGCAAGCAAGAATGTCTTGCTCGTTTGCGCCGCCGAATACGGGAGTCATGATCTTCCAGCCGAGCTTTCTCGATGCGATACCCAAGTGAACCTCAAGCACCTGACCGATGTTCATACGGGAAGGTACGCCCAGAGGATTGAGCACGATATCAAGAGGTGTGCCGTCGGGCAAGAAGGGCATATCCTCGGGAGGAAGAATGCGGGAAACGACACCCTTGTTACCGTGTCGACCTGCCATCTTGTCACCTACCGAGATCTTACGCTTTTGTGCAATATAGACCTTAACGACCTTGTTGACACCTGCAGGAAGCTCATCGCCCTGCTCGTGGGAGAATACGCGCACGTCAACGACGATGCCCGCCTCACCGTGTGCCAAACGCAAGGAGGTGTCACGAACCTCGCGGGACTTTTCGCCGAAGATCGCACGGAGAAGTCTCTCCTCTGCGGTCAGCTCGGTCTCGCCCTTGGGTGTGATCTTACCAACCAGAATATCACCGGAGCGTACCTCGGTACCCTTCTTAACGATACCCTCTGCGTTCAGATCGCGCAGAGCGTCATCGCCGATGTTGGGGATCTCGCGGGTAATCTCTTCGGGGCCGAGCTTGGTGTCTCTTGCCTCGTGGGTGTATTCCTCAATGTGCAACGACGTGTAAACGTCATCGCGAACGAGGCGTTCGTTCAAAAGAACTGCGTCCTCGTAGTTATAACCTTCCCAAGTCATAAAGCCGATGAGCGCGTTCTTACCCAAGGAGATTTCTCCGTTGTGGGTAGCAGGACCGTCGGCAATTACCTGACCCTCTTCAACGTAATCGCCCTTGGAGACGATGGGACGTTGATTGAAGCAGGTACCTTGGTTGGTTCTCTTGAATTTCAGCAGTGTGTAAACATCCTTGATGCCGTTCTCGCAAGCGATAACGATGCGGTCTGCCTGTACGCTTTCAACGTAACCGGCTCTCTCGGCAATAACGGTAACACCGGAATCCAGAGCTGCCTTGTGCTCCATACCCGTACCAACGATAGGAGAATCGTTTACGAGCAGCGGAACTGCCTGCTTCTGCATGTTGGAACCCATAAGTGCACGGGTGTTATCGTCGTTTTCAAGGAAAGGAATCATAGCCGATGCAACGGATACGAGCATCTTGGGTGCTACGTCCATATAATCGACCTTCATAGCGTCAACCTCAACGATCTCGGTGCGCTCACGTCCGATAACCTTGGCATTGATGAAGCAATCATTTTCGTCAAGGGGCTCGTTTGCCTGTGCAACGATGAAGCGGTCCTCGGTATCAGCGGTCATATATTCTACCTCGTCGGTTACCTTGTGGCTAAAGGTACCGTCGCCGTTATCGATGTGCAGAACCTTGCGGTAGGGTGCTTCGATAAATCCGTAGTCGGAGATGCGAGCGTAGGTGGAGAGATAAGAGATAAGACCGATGTTCGGGCCTTCGGGAGACTCGATGGGGCAGATACGGCCGTACTGGGTGTAGTGAACGTCACGCACGTCAAAGGATGCGCGGTCACGGGAAAGACCGCCGGGGCCGAGTGCCGACAGACGGCGCTTGTGGCTCAGCTCTGCCAAGGGGTTGTTTTGGTCCATGAACTGAGACAGCTGGCTGGAACCGAAGAACTCACGGATGGCAGTGGTAACGGGACGGATGTTGATGAGAGCTTGTACGGTAAGCTTCTCGTTGTCCTGCGTTGCCATTCTTTCCTTAATAATTTTATCCATACGCGCAAAGCCGATGCGGAGCTGATTTTGCAGCTGCTCACCGACAGAGCGGATACGGCGGTTACCAAGGTGGTCAATGTCGTCAACGTTGCCAATGTCATGGGTCAGGTTCAGCAGATAGCTGATGGACGCCAGAACGTCGTCAACGGTGAGACACTTGGGGCAAAGATCGGCAAGGCGGTTCTTGACTTCTGCCTTAACTGCATCAATGTCACCCTCGCAAGCTTCCATAATTTCAAGAAGCACGGGAGTGCGAACCTTTTCGCGCACGCCGCAATCCTTCAGATCCTCGCCGAGAACGTAGAGAGGATCGATGGTGTTGTTGCCAATCACCTTGACAGTCTCGCCGTTATCGAGAGTGAGAAGAACGGTGTTAACACCTGCCTGCTCGATGGTAAGCGCGAGCTCGGGGGTAATAACGGCACCTGCCTCGAGAACGACCTCACCCGTGATGGGGCTTACAACGGTCTCTGCCAAGCGGTGGTTTGCAATGCGGTGGCGAATTGCCATCTTTTCATCAAATTTATAACGACCTACATACGCGATGTCATAGCGTCTGGGGTCAAAGAAGTAGTTGTTGAGCAGGGTGCGAGCTGCCTCCTCTGTGGGGGGCTCGCCGGGACGGAGTTTTTTGTAGATCTCCTTGAGCGCTTCAACCTCGGCGGTGGAGCGGCTTTGCAGCGCAAGATCCTCGCTCTCATCCTTTTCAAAGGTGGTCATCAGGCACTTTTCATCGCCAAAGAGCGCGTAGATATCCTCGCGGTTGCCGTAGCCGAGTGCGCGAATGAACATTGTCAGGGGGAGCTTGCGGTTTTTATCAATGCGGACGTATGCAACGCCTGCTGCATCGATCTCATATTCGAGCCATGCGCCACGGTAAGGAATAACAGTGGAAGCATAGGTCTTTTTA
The DNA here is from genome assembly GCA_045656885.1 of Eubacteriales bacterium. GTDB lineage: Bacteria > Bacillota > Clostridia > Oscillospirales > CAG-272 > UMGS1865. The sequence continues at coordinate 4,725 of JAZORZ010000049.1, read as the reverse complement.
CCTGCTTTATCAATTTCGGAAGCGTAGTACATACCGGGAGAACGGATAATCTGCGAAACGATTACACGCTCAGCACCGTTGATGACGAAGGTACCGGTTTCGGTCATCAACGGGAAGTCACCCATAAAGATGTCTGCCTGCTTAACCTCGCCCGTTTGCTTGTTGGTCAGGCGAACGTTTACCTTCAAGGGAGCCGCATAGTTAACGTCTCTCTCTTTGCACTCCTCAACGGGGTACTTGGGATGCTCCTCGTCCAAGGTGTAGGAAATGAACTCGATAACGAGATTGCCGTAGGTGTCGGTAATGGGAGATGCGTCTCTGAGTACCTCCATCAGGCCTTCCTTTTTGAACCATTCGTAGGACTTGGTTTGAATTTCTACCAGATTCGGTAGGGGGTAATCAAACCGAGATGTGGAGAAGCTTTTTCTTGTGTTCTGACCAAGTTTTTGATCTTTTACTTTGATCATTAATTCAATCACTCCATTCAATCATTGATACGCTTGGGAAAAATCACAATCGGTTGCGGAGCCCTTTTTGACATCCGGTATTTGTGCAAAATGACGATAACACATTTTGCCGCTTTTACCAAAGTGTCCGCAATACGAGCGATTATAATGCAGTTTACTATTTTATCACCTTTTTTGCAATTTGTCAAGGGTTTTTTGTAAAAAAATTCATTTTTTTGTTTTTTTATTTTTTTAGGAATGCGTGTTTTCGTCAAATCGACAAAAAACGCCCGTTTTGCGGCCCTCCCCTTCTCTCCCCCCTTCCTTTCAGGCATAAAAATAGCTCACCGAGCGGCAAAAGCCGCTCGGTGAGCATTGTGAAAATATATAAAATATATAAATTAGGTAGAAATCGGGTATTATCCCCTTGCCTTATTGATGATGACAACGATGATAGCCAACAGAATGGCTCCGCCGCCACCGCCGAGGATAAGGGGATTTGCCATAATGAAGTCGAGAATGGCACCAAAATCAAACGTGGGCTCACCGTCTCGGCAAATATCGCAGATATTATCGCCGTCAGCATCAACGTGTGCGCCTGCCACGGTGGTAAAGGTATAGGTGTCACTCATCTCGCCGCATTTGGAGCAGATGTAACGGTAGGTATCCTCTTCTTGGCAGTTTTCCGCCTTGTGAACAAGTGTCTTTTCATCATCGGTGTTTCTGACCGACCAATCGTGTCCGATAGAAAGGATCTTAACACTGTCGCGGTTGGCGATCTCCACAAGGTTGTCCTTTGCGTCTCGCTCGGTTTGGAAGATCTTGTTGCATTCCTTGCAAAGAATGTATGCGGTGTTTCCGTCGGCATCGCAGGTTGCGGGCTTTGCCTCTACCAAGGTCACATCCTCGTGTTGGCAGGTTTCAATGTAAATGCGAACCTCACGGCCGATCTGCGTGTCGCCGTAAAAGAAGTTGCCCGAAACGCCTGCGGCATTTGCAATTTTAGAAATATTTGCTTTGTACCACGCCTTAAACGCATTAACGTCGGAATCAATAAACAAATGAACCGACAAGTTATTATCCTTAAGGAGCTTTCCAATCGATTCCACGGTGTAATCCTTGATGCGTCCGCCCTCTTTGGTAAAGTAGTTTGCCGCAGTTGCGGTGCATACAGGCAGGTCAAATACCTCGCAGGTCAGTATCATATTGTTGGCATCCTGACCGATGATCCACTGTTCGTGATCCTCTGCCATGATCTCGCTTGTTTGGTTGAAGTATGCGTGCAAAAGAACGGTTCTTTGGTCGTTCCAGGTCAGGTCAACAAGATAGTATTCCCCGTCGATGCGAACGGCATTCCATGCGTGGGGCTCGCCCAGGCCGGTGGAAGGATTGATGCCGTAACCAAAAATCTCTACCGATTGAATACCAACACGATGTAAAAGGCATTGTAACGCCTCGGCGTAGCCCTCGCAGACCGCCTTACCCTCAACAAGCGCACCGTAAGCGTTGTGGGCATTCTCACCGCCGGTGTAGGTGATGTGAACGGCAAGCATATCGTGCAAGGTTTTTTCCATCTCGTACTCGCTCATCTCGGGAGTGAGACGTGCAAGAAAGAGATTGATCGCCTGCTCGAATGCGGTTTGTGCATCCTGCAGCTCCGCGCCCTCCATCGAGTAGGTGGGCTTTACCGACCAAAATACCAGGCCGTCATCGTTGGGCGTATATCTGCTTCCCATCCAGAATTGCTCGGCATGGTCGCGGCGGGTTGCCTCCAAAACCATTTCAAACTCGGCAGGTGTAATTTGGTATTGATTGTTACTAATGATAATTTCCTCGGCACAAGCATTTATGCCGGCGACGATGTTATCGTAAGCAAAGAGAAGTGCCTCACTGTTATCGAGCGTTTTGAGTTGCTCGCGGCAGTAGTAAAACTCCTTGGGTATTGCTCCCCAAACCTTCTCCCAAGAATTCTCCTGCATTTCTGCCATAGGAACAATCGGGAGCAGTTGCAACAGCAGTACAAGACAGCAAAGCGCAATCAGTAAGCGTTTTTTCATAGTTTTTTCTCCTTTCGGGGATTGTTTGGATAATTCCAATAATAGTATAACACACTTTTGGAAAAATTGCAAGTTTTTTCTTTTAGAAGATAAAAGCAATCTCCGTAAAGCATCGCGTGCCCACGGAGATTGCCCATACTTTAGGAAGTTTTCCTGTTTTATTTGAATTTTGCGAGCTTTGCTGTGTTGGCAAGTACGATAAGCGTGATATGCGCCTCCAACGGTTGCTCGGGATCGATATCCACCGTTACCTTTTTGCCCTCGCGCAAAGCAACGATATTAAAGCCATATTTTTTACGCAGGTTCAGCTCGATCAGGTTTTTGCCAACCCACTCGGGCTTGATATCGATTTCCACAATAGAGGTATCCCGTGAAAGCGAGATCATATCGATAAAACCCGACGAGAGCAGATTTTTGGCAAGGCGTACGCCGGATTCCTTTTCGGGGAACACGACCTCATCTGCCCCAACACGCAAAAGGATCTTTTGATGCATCTCGGTCGCACACTTGGCGATTACGTTTTTAACCCCCGCCTCCTTGCAAAGAGTGACCGCCATAACGCTTGCCTCAAGATTGCTTGCCATGCAAACAATGACCGTATCGATGTCGGCAACGCCAAGGCGTGCGATCACCTCGGGATCGGTCACGTCGGCACATTTACAAATAGGAAGGATTGCCGCCAGGTCGTTTACAACCTTTTGATCTACATCAACCGCGAGCACCTCCATGCCGGCATCTACCAGCTCGGTAGCAACCGCCTTGCCGTAACGGCCAAGACCAAATACTGCGTATGTTTTCTTTTTTCTCATATCTATTCCTTTCTGTTATCCAATACTGATGTCCTCTTCGGGCTCGGAGATCACGTTTTGGCTCTCGTTTTGACTGCCGAGGGCAACCGCTAACGAAATAGGCCCTACTCTGCCAAAATACATGGTAACGATTACGATCAGCTTGCCCCACGCATTGAGCTCACCCGTAAAATTGCGGGAAAGCCCTACGGTTGCAATGGCACTGACCGACTCGTAAACAACGTCTAAAAGGTCTGCTCCCGTTGCCACCGCCAATAATACTGTGCTGACAAGCGCGATGCCGCCAAAGGTGACGACCACCGCAACCGCACGGCGAATAGAGTCGGACGAGATGCGTCTGCCAAAGAGCGTTGCCTCGCTCTTGTTGCGAACGGTGGCAAACGCCGAGCAAAGGAGAACGGCTATCGTAACTGTTTTGAGACCGCCCGCAGTTCCTACGGGAGAGCCGCCCACAAGCATCATTGCCATTGAAACGATAGATGTTGTATCGCGCAAATTCTCCTGCGGCACGCTTGCAAAGCCCGCAGTTCTTGTTGTGACCGATTGGAACAGCGATACTTGTATTTTGTCAAAAAAGGACATGTCCCCAATCGTGGCCGGATTGTTAAATTCACAAAGCAATATCAAAAGTCCGCCACCAAAGATCAAAATTGCAGAGGTCGCAATGGCGATTTTGCTATGGAGCGTCAGATGACACCAAAAACGTCCTTTTTTTACAGCTCCGCTCCGTATCACACGCAGCACGTCCCACCAAACAATGTAACCGATGCCGCCCAAAATAATGAGCGCCGCGGTTACCATATTGATAATGGGATTGGTCGCGTAGTCGCAAAGACTGTTCTCTGCGAAAATATCAATGCCCGCATTGCAGAAAGCCGAAATAGAATGGAACACCGATATCCAAATGCCCTTTGCACCGAATTGCGGCACAAAAACGGTCATACAAAGCGCCGCTCCGAGAGCTTCGATCAAAAAGGTTCCCAGAAGAACGTTGCGAATGAATTTGGAAAGCCCCTCCATCGTGTTGAGATTAAAGGCGTCCTGAATAAGCAGACGGTCGCCTATTCCCATTTTTCGATTCAGCAGGATCATAATTCCTGACATTATGGTGATAATTCCAAGACCGCCTATCTGTATAAGAAGCAGAATAACTATCTGCCCGAATATGCTCCAGGTTGATGCGGTCGGCAGGGTAACAAGTCCGGTTACGCAGGTTGCGGTTGTCGCTGTAAACAGTGCATCGATATATGGCACAGACTTGCCGTCAGCCGAGCTTATTGGCAGGGTCAAAAGTAGGCTTCCTAAAAGAACAGTCAAAAGAAAGCTCAGCAAAATTATCTGCGTAGTTGATAGCGAAAATTTCCTTTTTCTAATCATAAAAAACCTCAAAAAAGCATAAAAGAACCAACGTCC
>JAZORZ010000048.1:0-8751 GCA_045656885.1 Eubacteriales bacterium | reverse complement strand
TACTATTTTTTTAGCTTTGTACTTCTCTCTTGTTGTTCAATTTTCAATGACCGTGTGTCTCCGCTTTGCGCGGCGACTTTGATATTATACCACATCAAATCCCCTTTGTCAATACCTTTTTTGAAAGTTTTTTCAATTTTTTTGATATTTTTTTCGGGGCTGTGATAAATACCCATCGCCATGGGCGACTTGCGATATTATAGCACGATATTTTGCACTTGTCAAGTATATTTTTTGCGGTTTTTACCCTTTTTATACATTTTTGGCGTTCTGCCCCAAATATGTACGACAAAACGGACGACTTTTTTGTAGAAAAAGCAAAAAGCCGTCGACAACCGTAATAAAAGTGCGAAAAAGGTGGGTTTTCTACCTTATTATATATACGCTTGCGCGAGGGGAGAATAAAACTTTTTATAACTCCGCGCTTTCTGTCAAGACAAATCCATAATTGTATGCTATAATAATATCACAAACATACAGCTGAACGTTTGAATGAAAATTTAGGAGGGCTATTCAATGGAAAATAGCGAGCTTATTACAAAAGCATTAAACTATATAAAATCCCAAAACAAGAAAAGCGATATCACCATTGAGGATGTGGCAAACCATGCCGGCTTTTCTACGGATTACTTCAACCGTATCTTTTTTGCGCATACCGGATTCAATATTATGGAGTACGTTCGTTTTAGCCGACTGAAAAAAGCGGCACACCTTTTGAGGGGAACGAACAACGACATTCTGGACATTGCTTTGGATTGCGGATATGAAGCACACGAAAGCTTTTCGAGGGCTTTCAAAAATCAATATGGAATGTCACCGAGTGAATACAGAAAGAAATATGAAAAGGTCGAAGCTTATTACGGCGATTTTTACAATGATACCATTGGTGCAAGACTTTTGCACGAATTCAAGGACTTCAAGCTTGCCGACAGCGATGAGGTCATTGACTACTTATTGGAGACCGATTCCCTTCGCTATGGATATACTGCTGTTTGTTTCCGCATCAACGGCGGTGCTGCACTGTATAGTGGTGAAGATTTTAGAGACGGTTTTGTTTGGTTCACCGAATGGGATAATCGATTTGAAGGCGAGATCATTTGTGATGATTGGGATAAAATTGCCGAATATAAAAAGATTTTCTCGGATGAGCGTTTTGATATGGTTCTGTATACCTTGGAACCTGATGAGGTCATCAAAAGTGAATTTGCAAAACGCGGAGTGGTCATTGGCAACATCAAACGCCGTCAAAGCAACGTATATAACGGAGAAGCGTATGCACTCTCCCCTATTGAAGATATTTCTATGCGACTTATCAAATATGAGGATGTCGACCTTGTTACCAAATTCTATTCGGAAAGGTACCCCAACCGAGAAAGCAATGCACCTCGACTCAAGTATTTGAAGCATGAGCTTCATCAAAGAGACGTTATTGGAAATACACAACATTCTGTATTTATGTTTGGTATATTCAAAGGCGAGCGTTTAATTGGACTAAGTGACGGTGGCTTGCAGAATGCTCATGGGTTTGTAATCAATAATTGTGTAGTGACTTCTGTTCTGCCCGAATATGAGACCGAAGAGCTTTATCAATACGCTTTCAAATTTGTCACCAATGCCGCACTCGAAAAAGGCGCTTTGCCGGTTGATGATACACAAACGCCCAACACCCCCGAGAAAAACAAAAGCGGTGCTTTCAATTCTACCGATCTTGGATACAAAACTGTTACAAATGTTTGCATCTTGCAATAATTCCCCTGCCCCGCACGTGCGGGGCATTATTACTTGCTTAATAACTGATTTTGTGGTATAATAGTTATGAAAATTTCTTTTCTTTTTGAACCTTTTGGCTTTCAAAAACAACTCAATATGTGAAACCGGTTTTAATAACACGAAAGGAGGAACATATGGAACAAGAAGTATCTTTTGAAGCATTGCTCAAAAAGCATCGTGTTGTTGTAGAGCGATATATCAATTTTAGGTTACCAAGCACCTTTGATGCCGATGATGTAATTCAAGAGACATACTATGCGGCTTATATTGGTTTTGAAAAACTCCGAAATAAAGAATTATTCAAACCTTGGATATTATCTATTGCACGAAATCAATGTAATTTATGGTTTCGTAAAAAATACGGTAACGAGTTGATTTCGTTAGATGCAATCCCAGATATAGCTGACACCGATACAACGGAAGATAACAGCGCATATCAAATTTTGAATTTGTTACCCAAAGAGTCTGCAGAACTGTTAAAGCTAACTATGCAAGGATACAAGCAAAGTGATATTGCGGAACGCTTGAGCATTCCAATAGGCACCGTTAAAAGTCGCTTGCATTACGCGCGAAAACAATTCCGTTCTATGTGTACCCCTGAACAGATTTTGATGTTTGAGAAAGGAAGAAAGATTATGCCAAAGAAAGATTATACTTGCGGCTTTCCCGAGACCATGCCTGCTCTCATTCTTAAGGAAAGCACTCGCCCGTTTGTTGAAGTTAAATGCGCTGACGAATCCTTTATTGTACCGATTGTTGGAAACAAAAATTCGGAAGGAACATATCGTCGCAATAAGCTTGCGTTAGTATCTACTTGCTATGTTCCCAAGGCAGCTATGATACACGAGGTTGCCGGTGTCAAGATTTGCAGAGATACCTACAACATCAAAGCCGGAAAGCTTTATAAAAATGAGAACATCTGGTTCTCTCAGCTTACCGATGAATATATTCGCGATCTTGCGACAATTAGTTTTGATTGCGACGAAGATGATGATTTCCCCACATCGATATACACTTTTTTGGAAGAAGATTATGATGTAATTGTCAACGGAAACGACCGAGTTCATGGAAGGCCTTTGCTTATCAAAGAGAATCCCCCTAAAATCGTTGATGATAAAATTTATATTGACGAATATAATATCCGATACACAATGGGAATGTTTGATGTAACTATTGGTGAAAAAACATTTGAAACCGTAAAGTTTATTGTCGTACAAAAAAACACCGTGGTAACGGAGAATTATGTTGATACAAACGGTCGACTTGTACTTATGCGTTGGTATGAATCGGTTGATTGTATTGACCAAAACGAATGGTACACCGATGAGTTAAAAGAAAGTACTGTTGACAACCCTAAATTGATTGTAAATGATATTGAATATCGTTTGATCGAAGATCGTATTAGTGAATATGCACTCTAATCCCTGCCCCGCTTCGGCGGGGCATTTTTTATATACAGAAAACGGACACGCTTGAGTGGCGTATCCGTTTTTCTTCCTTATTCTATTATGCGCTCAATGCACGTCTCTTCTGCCCTCGAGGGCGCGATAGAGGGTGACTTCATCGGCGTATTCGAGGTCGGCTCCTACGGGTACGCCATAGGCAAGTCGCGTGACGCGGACTCCGAAAGGTTGAAGCAAGCGCGAAAGATACATTGCCGTTGCCTCGCCCTCAACTGTGGGGTTGGTTGCAACAATGACCTCGCCTACCTCCCCAGTTGCGACACGCGCGAGAAGCTCCTTGATTTTGAGTTGCTCGGGTGTGATGCCGTTCATCGGGGAGATGAGACCGTGCAAGACGTGATACGTACCGCGATATTCGCGCACCTTCTCCATTGCCAGCACAGTACGGGCATCGGTAACGACACAAATAACCGAACGGTCGCGCTCCTCATCGGCACAGATGGGACAAACCTCGCGGTCGGGCAGGTTCTGACAGATGGGACAAAGATGAATCTTCTCTTTGGCATCGAGAATGGCGCGCGCAAAGTCCTCGGCCTCCTCGACGTCGAGCTCCAAAACGGAAAACGCCATACGCATGGCCGTTTTTTTGCCAACGCCCTCAAGACGACCGAATTTTTCGGCCAAATTACGCAGAGATTCGATGTATTCTGCCATAGATCAGAACAGTCCGGGCATGTTCATGGGACCCGTGATCTTGCCCATTTCCTCGGAGTTGGTATCCTCTACTCTCTTGATGGCCTCGTTAACAGCCGCTACGAGAATGTCGGAAAGGGTTTCGATATCGTCGGGGTCTACGATCTCGGGTTTGAGGTCGATTGCAAGGATCTCTTTTTTGCCGTTGATCTTTACGTTAACAACACCGCCGCCTGCGGAAATGTCGTATTCACGTGCGTCGAGCTCCTCTTGCTTTGCTGCCATATCCTCTTGCATTTTTTGTGCTTGGCGCAGCATTGCTTGCATATTTTGCGGGCCGCCGCCCATACCCTTTGGAATGTTTGCTCTCATGGTTGTTCTCCTTTTATATATCTGTTTTTAATTGACGTGTGTTAGTTTTCGACAGAGTCGATGATTTCATCAATAACCGATGCATCGGCGCGTTTTTCTGCTACCTCAAAAATGAGTGCACGGTCGCCGATCTCACGCTTCAGGATTGCAGAGACTGCCGCACGCAAACGGTCGCGTGCCTCGCCCTGCTCCATCATTTGCAATGCAAAGGGATCGCCAAAGCGAACGATGACCTTGCCGTCCTCGGTCTCGTAAGCGCGCGAGGATTTTGCAAAGCTTGCGCGCATGGGGTCGCTGCGACTGATGCGCTCGACCACCTCCATCCAGTTGCGAATGGTGCGCAGGGTGCGCGTGGGTGCGGATGCCGCCACAGGTGTGGGGATTGCTTTCTTCTCTGCCACGGGTTCGGACTTCGGCTCCGCTTTTTGCAGCTTTTCTGCCGTTTTTTGCGGTACGTGTACGGGTTTTTCGGTTTTTTCTTGCCTTGTGGGAACTGTTGGAAGTGCGCCTGTATCAAGGCGTTCCTCAAGCTGTGCAATGCGAGAGAGCATTGCCTCGGGTGAGGTATCGAGCGCCGCATCGCACATGCGGACGAGTGTCATTTCGGCAATGACGCGCTTGACGGAGTTGGATTTTTGCATTGCGAACAACGCTTCTTCCAAGAGCTTGCAATGGCGAATGAGCGTCTCCTTGCGGAAGAGCGCGGTAACTTCTTTCATTTCGGCGGCTTCGTGATCTGTCAGATCGAGGTATGCCGCGGCATTTTGTGTGGTTTTGAGAATGAGCATATCGCGCCAAATAGAAATGAGATCCTGCCAGAACACGCCAATGTCCTTGGAAGAACGCACAACTGCGGCGATCTGCTCAAAGAGTGCATCATAGTTGCTTTCGGCAACGGCACGCACGGTATCGATCATTGCTTCACGACCCGTAATGCCGACGGTTTCGGCAACGACCTCGGGCGTGACGGCTCGCCCGCCTCCTGCGCAAAGTTCGAGCAAACTAATAGCATCACGCATACCGCCCTGTGCGAGCTTTGCAAGCAAGCGCGCGGATTCGGCATCTAGGGTGATGCCCTCCTCTTTTGCGATATACGTCAGTCGATTTACGAGTACGTCTGTGGCAATTCGGCGAAAATCGAAACGTTGGCAACGCGAAATGATAGTTGCCGGGAGCTTTTGGAGCTCGGTGGTTGCCAAGATAAAGATTACGTGCTCGGGGGGCTCTTCCAGTGTTTTGAGCAGTGCATTGAATGCGCTTGCGGAGAGCATATGCACCTCGTCGATAATGTAAACACGATAGCGCAAAGAGGACGGTGAATAAACCACCTCGTCGCGAATGTCGCGAATATTATCGACGCCGTTGTTGGATGCGGCGTCCATTTCGAGCACGTCGGTGGTAGAGCCGTTGTCAATGGAGAGACACGCCTCGCACTTGCCGCACGGGCTACCGTTTTTGGGGGTGTGGCAGTTGACTGCCTTTGCAAGGATCTTGGCACAGGTCGTTTTACCCGTTCCGCGAGAACCGCAAAACAGATAGGCGTGGCTGAGCGCTTTGTTTTGTGCCTCGTATTGCAATATGGAAGTGATGTGCTCCTGGCCGCATACATCCTCAAAGGTTTGCGGACGCCATTTTCTGTATAACGCCTGATGCATTTGCATGATCCTCCTTTTATCAAATTGGGCGTTTTTGCCCTACGTATTGCAAAAATAAGTGTTTTTTGTGTTATTCGATGGGCATTTCCATCAGTCTGCCCATATATTTGAGACCTGCCTTAAGGGCGGGAATGTTCTCTTCTGCTCCTTCAAATTCGAGCGAGAGAGTGCCGTCGTAGCCCGATTTGCGAATGAGCTTGACTGCCTCTGCTACCGGAACGTCACCGTGACCGAGAATGGTTCCGCGCAACAAATTGCCGTTGCGTGTACCAAAAAATCCGCTGGGGCGCGCGAGGAGCTCATCGGATTTGCGATAGAGAAAATCCTTGACGTGTGCATGAATTGCATACGGAAGTGCGCGTTTGACACCGTCAAGAGGCCACTCGTCGGCGCACAAAAAGTTGCCAACGTCAAGGAGCCAGCCATAGTTGGGATCGTTCACCGCTTTGATAAGTGCCTCGACACGCTCCGAATCTTGGAAGATGTAGCCGTGGTTCTCGGAGCAGGTGCGAATCCCCTTCTCTTTTGCATACTCCGTAACCTTGCGAATACGGGGCGCGAGAACGCCAATGGCATCCTCCCAAGTTGTGCCCTCGGGCAAGGAATAGGTGACGTCGTGGCGCATCAAGGGTGCGCCCAAGGCCTCGGCGGTATCAACGAATTCGTACAGCTTTTTGAGGATCTCCTCCTCGTCACCGTTCAATAGATCCGCGCCAATGGTGTAGGCAGCGATATCAAGACCAATGGAGGCGCAGTATTCGCGCAGCTCCTTAGCAGTGGCGATGGGATCGGGAGTTGTAATATTGATAAATTCGATTGCCTCAAAGCCGATCTCCTTGGCAAGGCGGCAGACCTCGATCAGGTCGCATCCCGTCTCTTTGATGTGCTTGGAAAAACTGTAACTGCTGACGCCGAGTTTCATAGCTTGTCTCCTTTTGTGCTAAAAAGAGCCAAACTGCAAAACAAGACCATACACCCCAAAATCGAAAGTCGCTCCCACGCGATATTCGCACCTTCTGCTCAGAACAGGCACCCTCGCGGCACATCGAGATGATCGCTTAATGCTGCTTGGTCCCCCACCTGACATGGTTCACGAGTCCCGATTGCGCAAGACCCATTCGTCAACACAGCAGATACGACTCATTCGTAAGAGCTCATTCCTCAAAAGAGGACTCCACCCCTGCTGTAGCGGATTTCAGGTACAGGGCTCCGCTAAATCCCCGGCTGGTATGGCCTCATTTTGCAGTTTGGCACTGCGTTATATATTATAACATATATTTTAGTATTTTGCAATAGAAAATGAAAAATTCATATTTTTTTCAAATTTCCTTCTATTTTAATAACAAGAATAATTCTTATTATTGAAAATAGCCCCTTTTTACCCTGAAAATCGCCTAAAACAGAGGAATTTGAGGGTAAAAGGGACTGTTTTGTTATTTGAGCTTGCTTACGGCCTCGAGAATGAGTGCCGCTTGCTCGCGTGTCAGAGCAGATGTAGGAGAGATATAACCGTCGGTTGCATTCATAACACCAAGAACATTGAGGGTATAGATCGCCTCTTGCGCCCACACGGGGATTTCGGCGCCGTCGGCAAAAGTGGGAATGACACCGCTGCTCTTCTCACCCAAGATCGCAGAAATCATCACTGCCGCCTCGGCGCGGTTGATCTCCTCGCTCGGGAGAAAACAAAGCTTGCCGTCCTTGAGCGTGCCGCTGATATATCCCATTGTGTAAGCAGCGGAAACGTAGCCCTTCATGGCAGAGGGGATCTCGGCATCATCCGCAAAGCCGGTCGCCTCGCACGCAGGAACGTTGGTAATGCCTGCCGCGTTCATAGCCATGACCAAAAGCTCGGCGCGCGTAACGGTACGCTCGGGGTAAAAGAAATGCTGATTGCCAATCTGCACGCCGCTCATCACACCTGCCTCGGTCAGAGCAAGAGCAGCATTGGCGGCTTTGGAGTCTGCCATATCCACGTAAGTTACAGAGGTTCCCGAGGTCATTACGCGCAGATTTACGGTGGTGGCGGTGCTGTAATTGCCGTAAACGTCGCGTGCAACGTAAGAGAATTCATCGCTGCCAACAAAGCCGCTCCGCGGTGCATAAACATAGGTGCCTTGCTCGCGGTCGGTCAGGAGAACCGAGCCGTTCTGTGGGGCTTTGACGATTTCAAAAACGATTGCATCACCGTCGGGATCGTAAGCCGAAAGCCGCCCGAATGCCTCGCGGTCGCGGTAGGTGGACATCTCCAACGTAGCACTGGATGCCATACTGACGGTTGGCGCGTAATTTGTTCCGTTCAAAAGGTGGATATTACAGGTCATCACCGTTGCACTGCCGTTGGCAGAAAAGCCAAAGGACGCCTTGGTAATGCTATCATCTGCTGCCGAAAAGCATAGATGTGCTAAATTTTCGCCCGAGATGATCTGTCCTGCACTCACACGCACAGAGCCCATCAAAAGCTCTCCCTCGGTGTCGGCAGGGAGAGTGACCACCTTGATGTAATCGATTTTGGAAAGATTGAGATTGCGCGAAAAATCCTCGGCCTCAAAGGTGACGTCATTGCCACGAGGCCCCCAAACTGCCATTTCGGTAGAGGCAGAAAGGATCTGCACACCTTGTGAGAGGACTGACTGCGCATCGGAAATTTCGGTATTCTGTTTTGCTCCGCACGCAGAGAGGATTGCCGCAAGACACAATGCAACGCAAAGGAGCGCTATGCGGCGGTATTTGCTTTTTTTGTTCGTTTTCATCATACAAACCTACCTTCCTTTTTGTGTTGGTTTATTGTATGCGAGAGTGGTGCTATGTATGACTGCACAATCTTGCAAAAAGCTCTTGCAATCCGCGCGCACGTG
>JAZORZ010000047.1:0-33896 GCA_045656885.1 Eubacteriales bacterium | reverse complement strand
TTTTGAACACTTAATAATACTTCTTTTTCCATCTTATGTTCTCTCCTTCTTCATGCGTTCGATACGGTCCTTAATAATTTGAGGCATTTCAACCTTGGGTGCATTCGGGTGAAGCAACCAAGTTGCAGCATAGTGAGTGGGGGTTACTTCAAACAACGGAGGCTCAAGCTCAAAATCGATATCAAGCGCATACTTGTTTCTCGGCGCAAAAGCATCTCCCTTGGGAGGATAATGCAGGTCGGGAGGGGTTCCGGGAATGGAATCCATCTTGCCGGTTGTATGCAAGTCAGGCATACTGCTCAAAAGTGCCCAGGTGTAAGGATGAACAGGCGAATAGAAGATTTCTTCGGAGGTACCGTGTTCAACGATCTTACCTGCGTACATAACAGCAATTCTGTCTGCCATGTTAGCAACAACGCCCATGTTATGCGTAATGAATATGATAGAAAGCTTTCTCTTTTCCTTGATCTCATTGATAAGCTCAAGAATTTGTGCTTGAATTGTAACGTCAAGCGCCGTTGTAGGTTCGTCGCAAATGAGAATATCGGGGTCAGCAGCAAGAGCGATTGCAATAACAACTCTCTGTCTCATACCACCGGAAAGCTCGAAGGGATACTGCTTGAATCTGACCGCGGGCTCAGGGATACCAACCTCTTCCAAAAGCTTGATCGCCTTTGCCTTGGCAATTCTCTTGTTCATTTTTACAACGAATTTGGATGCTTGCTCTTTGAGGAAATCGATGATTTCAACAACATGTGCCTTTGCATCGAAGTGAAGATCGTTTTCAATATCCTCGAGATAGTGGTTGTAAAGGTTTTGAATAACCTTGCAAATATTATCTCTTTGAAGATCAAGATCGATAACAACCTGGGGAGTCAACGTCCAATCAGGTTTGCCACCCTTTGCGGTGATCGCATCGTACTTTGCCTTATTTTTGAGATATTTCTTCTCTTCAATAGGATTGTTCTTTACGCCCTTAAAATATACATTGATGGAGCTTTCAAGAGCAGAACGGAATACGTATTCTACGCTTTCCTTCTTAACGTTAAGGTGGTCGATAGCGGCCTCAACCTTAACGGCAAGATTTTTTGCGTACTCATGGCACTTCTTTTCGTTCAGCTCGGCTGTACGGAAGTATTCAAGAGCCGACTTCAAATCATCAAGGCAGGCCTGCTTTTTTGCAATGGAATTTCTATGAGAATAAGCAACTCCGTCATCCGCCATAGAAATAAAATCATTCATGAAGTTATCATCCAGATATTCACGAGTCATTTTATTCATTTCGGGAACCGGCATGCTGTAAATATCAGCACCGGGGTTTGCCATCATATAGTATCCCAAAGTAAAGAAGTTGGGCTTTTCCTTGTTGAGTGCTTCTTTTACAACCTCACCCATGGGTGTAAGTGCCGCAATTGCTTCCTCAGGGCTGATTTTCTTGCCCTTGGCAATAACGGACTTAAGTTCGGAAAGATATCCAACCGTTGTATCATCACTAACGATAACATAGGGGTTGAATGCAAGCTTAAAGAGCTTGGCAATGCGCTTCATTTCAGATGCGACATTGAACTCCTTACGCTTTTTGAGCATGAGAAGTGCGTTGTTGATATCCATTTCGAGCTGAATTGCATTTCCGTATGCTTCGTTGAACTCACGTTCAACCTTGGTTGCGGAAACGCAGAAGGAATCGAATACCTTAACTTTCTCTTCTACGCTTGCTTTGTTATCAATTACCTTTGCGGCGATGATATTTTGGCTCAAAAGTTTGAGTTTTGCGTTAAACTCATTTTTAGCATTTTTTCTTCCTGTCTTTGCCTTCAGGATCATAGCTTCGGTCATTTGGGGACCGATACGCATGATTTGGTTCAAGCTAGACAGAGTATTTTGGAAGACCATCGCGATTTTATCACCGCGAAGCTTGTGAAAATCTTCCTCAGAAATTTTAAGTAAATCCTGTCCGTCGTATAAGATTTCGCCACCTTCAACGATCGAGTTACCTGCAAGAATACCCATAATAGCTTTGCTTGTTACAGATTTTCCCGAACCCGACTCACCAACAATGGCCAAAGTCTCTCCCTTGTAAAGATCAAAGGAAATATTACGAACGGCTTTCAAAATTCCGCCTTGTGTACGGAAAGATATTTGGAGATTCTTTACTTCTAATCTCTTATCCATAAATATGACCGTTCCTTTCCGCCGTGCAAGCGTTATCGCGTTTGCAGCGGCTGTCGTTTTTGTTAGAAATATTTTCGGTTTTTTCCCTTTTTATCATTCCGTACCACGGAGAGACGGGTTGAATGCATCACGCAATCCGTTACCGAACAGGTTGAAGGAAAGCATGAGCAAGCTGATAAATACTGCGGGGAAAAGAATCATGTGCGGATAGGTATACAAATAGTTTTGACCTGTTGCAAGCAGTGTACCTACACTCGTCAAGTTACCTGTGTTCAGGTTAATAATGCCGAGGTAACTCAAGCTTGTCTCGGAGAAGATAACTCCGGGAATAACAAGTACGCTACTCGTTATCAAGGTTCCTATCGCGTTCGGGAAGATGTGCTTAAACATAATTCTGGAGTCTTTTGCACCCAGTGTTCTTGCAACCAAAACATATTCCTGATTCTTGAAACGGTAGAACTGCATTCTTGTTCTTCCTGCCATTCCCGTCCAACCGGTGAGGAAGAAGGAAATAAACAGAATGAGTATGTGCGATGCATTAAGGTGATACTTCAAAAGCGTAATAACGATCATAAACGGAATAGACGCCAACAGGTCGACGATTCTTTCCATAATAAGGTCGATTTTGCCGCCGTAGTAACCCTCAATAGAGCCGTAAATTGCACCTACAAACAGGTTTACAGAGGAAACGAGAATGGCGAGAATGAACGAGAATCTCGCACCACTGGCAAGACAGGTGAATATATCTTTGCCGGCATTGTTTGCACCAAAGAGGAAAAGGGGCTCTTTGATGCCATCCCCCTTAAGGTAGTGAATGTACTGATAGTACTCGTAGTAGTCTACACGAACCTTCCATTGGTTATCTTGCATGGGGATAGCATAGTTATAAAGCTTCTCTTCGCCTTCCCAATACATCTTACTTGTGTAAAGATCGTTACCGTCATTGGGGATATAGATGTTCTGTAATTCGCCGTTTTTGTTATAAACGATTGTGGTTTTGCGGCCTGCACCAATTTTGGTTTTGTACCAAATGTTTGCATCCTTCAAATCCTGCTCTGCAACCTTGGTTTTATCAATGTTGGTTGCCGGGAAGATAACTTGAACGTTGTTCTCATCCTGGTACTTTTGGAGCGCCTGGTATTCCTCAGTAGACAGATATGCATACTGAACACCAACTCTGTAGTAGGTATCCAGACGGAATTTATACAGCGTTTTTGTTTTGCCGAAATATTCCTCTGTAATCACAGTCGGTTCCGTCATAATCAACGTACGTCCTGTCTCCTGCTCAATTGCTCTGTACTGTTGGTACATCGCATCGCTGATTTCCTTTTCTTGTCCTCCATCCCAAAAACCAAGACCGAGATTGTAGAACAGCTTGTTTTTAGGAAGTGCAAATGCATAGTTTACGTCCTCATACGATACTGTGTATGGGGAGAAAATAGGTGCAAGAATTGCAAACAAAACCAACAAAACGATAATAACCGTTGCAACAATAGACGCTTTGTTTCTTGTAAAGCGGTTGAGCGCATCTCTAAAATAAGAGATCGGTTTTGTCTCAAGCTTTGTATCGTGAAGGTTTTCGCCCGCCGAATGGAATACGAACTTTTCACTTGAAATTTGATAATCTTGTGCTTTCATTTACTTCGCCCCCATTCTGATTCTCGGGTCAATAACACCGTACGACAAGTCGATAACAAGTCCCGCCAAAAGTCCTACCAGCAGGTAGAAGCCCGACAGCAACATAAAGAAGTCATAGTCTTGAGAGTTGATCGCTGCAAGGTAAAGGCCACCAACACCGGGAATTTGGAAAATCTTTTCGATAACCAGCGAACCGGAAAGAACGCTGATAAATTCACCAACAATAGACGGGAAGATAGGAACCATGGAGTTACGCAGAGCATGTCTTACGGTTGCCTGAGACTTGGTAAGACCCTTGGTTCTTGCAAGCAGCATAAAATCGCTTGTGAGAACCTCGGTCAGTTCGGCACGTGTAAATCTTGCATATCCTGCAATGGAGCCAAAAGACATGGCCAAAACTGCAGGGAGCATGGACTTAAACATTTCTGCATTAAAATACAAGGGCCAGTTGGCCGTGCCGGGCGTATATACATAATTCTTTGCAGGATATGCCTCGATGATTTCTGCAAACGACGCTATTTTCATAGGTAAGGGGTTATCCATTTTGAAGCAAAGGGTGTACAAAAGCAAGGATGCGTACACAAAGGAAGGCACCGAAATAACCACCATAACCGCCGTACTGATAAAATGGTCTTGCCACTTGTTCTTCTTTAACGCAGCAAAAATTCCGAGCGCAATACCGATCGGAACAGCAAGTAACGACGAATAAATATTGATCAAAATGGTTGCGGGAAGCTTCTCAACAAATACCTCCCATACTAGATGTCCTCTGTATTGGGGCATATTGAATCCAATACCAAAGTCGCCTTCAAGAATGATTCTTTTCAGATAACGAACGAACTGTTCGGGAATAGGATCAAAATATCCTCTGGCTTCGAGTTGTGCTATAATCTTTCCGGTATCCTGACCGAATCCGGCAGATGTATTGATTGGGAGAAGCTTGATTAAAACAAAGCATGTACAAAAAATAATCAGAAAAGTAACGATCATAAGACCGATTCTTTTACAGATATATTTGAACATATACATTTTTGCAGTCTCCTTTCTGAATTTATTAAACCGACAATGAGGGATAGCACGAAACTATCCCTCAAAGTCATTAACAATTTAGCTGTTAATTATTTGTAGTTCAATTCTCCGTCGTACTTAGCAACTTCTGCTGCCCAACCTTCATCGTCAAAGTTGAAGGTCATATACTTCATTCCGCCGTAACCCATAAAGGTGTTGTACTCATAAGTGATGTAGTCAACCTTGTAGGAGAGGAGGGATGCTGCGAAGTTGTAGTAAAGCGGTACGGTGTAGTATGCCTTAAGAACTTCTTTTTCGAGAGCTGCGATGAGCTGGAGTCTTTGAGATTCTTCAAGAGCATTGGAGGACCAGTCATACTTTGCACCGGAAGCGCCGTTCAAGCAATCATACCAGTCAAGGAGAGTCATAGTCTCTTCAATGTCGCCACCGTCTTCAGCAACGCCCTTCATGGTGAAGGTCATTGTTTGAACGCCGGTCTCCCATGCAGCAGAGTACATGTAGTCAGCGCTGAGGTAAGCGAGGAGGAAGTAACCGGGATCCCATGCTGCGCCGGTCCAACCGCCCATGCAGATATCGTACATACCTGCGCGGAAGTCATCTGCCCAAGTGGTGCCGAATTCCTTTTGGTCGAATTCAAGCTTGCCTTCCAGAGGAGTGCCTACAACGGCTGCCTTAAGAGCGTTTGCAATGTAGTCAAATCTTCTTTGAACAACTTCGTTGATAGTGGAGGAACCCATGGTAAGAACTACCTTGTCGCCTTCCTTGATATCGCCTGCTGCAAGTGCATCGTTGTATGCCTTGGTGAAGAGCTCCTTTGCCTTGGTGAGGTCGTAGCCGGTGATAGCGTCAACTGCTGCATCAAGACTTGCGTACTTAGTGTAGTCTACGTTGTAAACTTCGCAAAGAACCTTCTTTGCATCGTCGGATTCTCTGTATGCCTTACCATTTGCTACATCATAGTAGTGCATGGAGTTGAAGATACCGAAACCTTGGAGAGAAGAAGTGGTGGTTTGAGCTGCGAAATCTGCTCTGTTGATACCGAGAGAGATTGCGTTTCTGAAGTCGATGTAAGACATGATGGTCTTGTTTACGCCTTCAGATTCACGAGCTGCCAATTGTTCCTTGTCGGATTGGAGTTGGAGAGATTGGATGTAGTCGTCGGGAGTGAAGTATGCACGGTCAGAGCCCTTGTAGTCGTCAGCGATGGATACATCGATGCCGATACCGTCAATCTTACCTGCGAGGAATGCGATCCAAGCAGAGTTGTACTCTTCGATGGTGTCGCAAACGATTCTGTCAGTTTGATAGAGATCGTCATTTTCTTCCATGTTGTAACCGTACCAGTTGTCGTTTCTTACAAGAACGTATTGCTTACCAGCTTGGAAGCTTTCGAGCTTGTAGGGGCCCCAGCTTGCGGTGGTTGCAACGTCGGAGTTGTACTTAGAGGTCCAGAGATCGTTGCCTTCCGTGGGAGGAACCTTGTTTGCATCGAACTTAGCTTGGTGAACGAGAGGCAGAGATGCCATGTTGTAAGCTGCCTTGTAGGAGAGAGAACCGTCTTCCTTAAGGAGATCAAGGGGCTTAGCAAGTACGATAACGAGTTCATAGGTGTCTTCTGCGTAGATACCTACTTCTGCGAAATCAACTACGGGGAACTCATATTGAGTGAGGAAGAAGTGGAGCTCTTCGTTGGGCTCGGTTTGCCACCAGCCGATGAGAGCGTCCCAAGCTGCCTTCAGGGTTGCGTCTGCCTTGATTTCTGCAAAGGTCTTGCCTTCCATAGCTGCTGCGGTTTCAAGGGTGAATGCACATTCGCCGAGGTAGGAGCCAATGAGGTAAGCTGCGCATGCTTGTGCATCGTAGGATGCAGGGAAGCCCATCATAGTTCTCAGTGCAACCTCGGGCTTAGCTTCGATACCGTTTTCGGGATCGGCCTTAACGGGAGCTGCGAGAGTGAATACCAGCTTGGAGTCGAGATCCTCGGAGTATTCGGTGTAGATACCGTCACCGGGTTCCCAAGCGAGTTGGCCTTGCTTTACATAGTTTTGAGCGTTAACGAGAATGGTGCTACCTACGTAGAAGGAGTCTGCACGGTAGTTTTGGAAGAGGGGGTTGAGCTGTTCCTTCATACTGTAAACGAAGTCAGCTGCGGTGATGGCTGTGCCATCGTCCCACTTCAGGTCTTCACGAAGGGTGATCTTGTATGCGTAACCCGTGCCATCTGCAGGAACGCCCCACTTAGCATCAACCAGCGCGGAAACGTCCTCGAGGTCGGTAGCTGCATCGTACTTGATTACGAAGTCACCGGGAATGATCTCGCCGTCTTCGTCATACTTGAAGTCGAAGGTGAAGAAGGAGCTGCTAATGTAACTCATAATCTGAGTATCATTGTTATCCTGATAGGTCAGCTCGTTCCAGTTGGAGGGGGATACAGCTGTATAGGTGTTGTAAGTATACATCTTAGTATCCTTGTGTCCCTTAAGAACTTCAGGGGTTACTACGGTGCCGCTGCCGCCGTTGGTGGTAGTTTCTTCTTCGCCGCCAAAAATGTTGGAGATGAAAGTACAAGAAACGGTTGTCAGCAACATTGCTACTGCCAGAAGCATCACGAGGAGGCTTCTCATGAGTTTTTGTGTTTTCATAAAATTTTCTCCTTTTCCTTTCAAAAAAAGTGTATATTTATTCTAGCACAGCAATTATGAAAAAGCAATGCATATGCCCAAATGTTAACAAAACATATCATAAATGTTGTTTTTTTGTTCATAATTGGTGTAAAATGTTGCAAGTTTTTTTTTCAAACTTGCAAAATGACGTCAAAAAGCCCCAAAAACGTTCTCTTTTTTGACCATTTTATGACCGCTTTATGCAATCCTTCCTTCCCCACATGCGATTTCCTTCCTTTTATAACGTGTCACGCGCGCATACGCGCGCGCGTGCTTATAAATCTGCACACCCCATTTTTCTTGCGGTGACTGTATAAAAATGATGCTGTATGCAGTTTTATGCATAAAATATGAATTTTTATTCTATTTATTCACTCCCTTGCACGCGCAAAGCGATGCCAAATCACAGCTGCATACCGCAAATTGCAAGTTGAAGGAAATTTTATGCAACTCTTTGTTGTTTTTTCGGTAAAACAGTTGACTTTTGCCCCAAAAAGCGATATAATAGAACGGATAATGACTTTTTGAAAAAAGCTTGATTGAAAAAATATAACAAAGGAAGTTGAAATTATGTTATTTGGAAAATCAATCAATCGGTATTATCTACGATACCTACACTTATTTATTTTAGGAACGCTCTCGCTCGTAATAGTCGACTACGCGCAGTTGGAGATCCCCGAGCTTTACCGCTACCTCATCAACGGCATTAACACCGGCTCTGTGGAGATCGACGGGCAGCTGCTCCCCTTCAACTTTGATTTTGTACTCGACAAGATCTGCCGCCCCATGATGTTTATTATTTTGGCAATGGTTGCCGGAAGATTTGCCTGGAGAATCTGTTTCTTCGGCGCGGGCATCAAAATGGAGACCGACATGCGCTTGCGTATGTTTGACCACTGCAAGGATCTCTCCCAAAACTACTACCAAATAAATAAGGTAGGAAATTTAATGTCCCTCTTTACCAACGACCTTGACACCGTGCAAGAGTCCTTTGGTTGGGGAGCAATGATGCTTGCCGACGCTCTCTTCCTTGGTTTGCTCTCTGTTATTAAAATGGTAGCCGTAAACGGATTGATGACACTCTTTGCACTCATCCCCATGGTCATCATGCTTGTCGTCTCCCTCATTGTCAGCAAATACATGATGATGAAATGGGACACACGACAGGCGGCGTTCTCTTCCCTTTCGGATTTTTCGCAAGAAAGCTTTTCGGGCATTGCCGTTATCAAGGCATTTGTTAAGGAAGCAAAGGAGCTTTGGGCGTTCAAAAAGCTGAATGCCGAAAACGAAACGGCAAACGTAGAATACACAAAGCTCTCTTCCCTGCTCCGCATTTCGGTTACCCTGTTTGTAGAATCGGTTATTTGCGTTATTCTCGGATACGGTGGCTACCTTGTTTGGCGCGGAACGCTTGACGTAGGTCAACTGATGGAGTTCATTGGCTACTTCAGCTCTACCGTTTGGCCGATTATGGCAGTCTCCGAGCTGATCGATATGACCTCTCGCGGCAAGGCATCGCTTAAACGTATTGAGGAGCTGCTCGACGCAAAGCAGGACGTTTTCGACAGCAAGGATGCTACCCCCATCACCGACGTAAAGGGAAAGATCGAATTCAGAAACCTGACCTTCCGCCACAACCTTGGCGAATACGACGCACTCAAAAACGCAAACTTTACCATCAATGCCGGTGAAAACGTTGGCATTATTGGCAGAACGGGTGCGGGAAAGACCACACTTGTTGACCTGATCCTTCGTAACTACAACGTACCCGACGGAACGCTCTTTATTGACGACCGTGACATCAACGGCATTACCATTCGCTCGTTGCGTGATCACGTGGCGTACGTTCCGCAGGACAACTTCCTATTTAGTGACACCATTTCAAATAACATTGCATTTGCATCCGATAACAACGATTTTGCATCTGTTCAATATGCGGCACAGCTTGCCGAGGTGAGCGACAACATTGAGGAGTTCACCGATAAGTACGAGACCGTGCTCGGCGAACGCGGCGTAACCGTCTCCGGCGGACAAAAGCAGCGTATCTCCATTGCGCGTGCGCTGATGAAAAAAGCACCCATTCTCATTTTGGACGATTCCCTTTCTGCCGTTGATACCAAGACCGAAAAGAACCTTTTGCAAAACCTGCAAAAGGAACGCGGCGGAAAGACCACCATTTTGATAGCGCACAGAATTTCGACCATTGAACAAATGGACAAGATCGTTTACATTGATGACGGCAAGATTATTGCCGTTGGCACACACGAAGAGCTGCTCAAAACCTGCCCTTCCTACGAGGCGATGGCTGAATTGCAGAAATTGGAGGCAGAGAAATAATATGACGATATTTGAAACATTCTTGAAAATATTTGAAACATGCTTGACGATATTTGAAACTTACTACCCGCTCATTATTGTAGGCGGCGTGCTGGGCGTCTTTTCTATTATTTTCATCGTTGCCTATGCCCTCATCAAGGACAAAAAAGAATCGATGGGCTTTGATCGCCACATCTCGGACAAAGAGATCGTTAAACGCTTGCTGGTTTATGCCAAACCCTACCGCGCTCAGTTCGCTTTTGTGCTGGCGTTAATGCTCTTTTCCATCTCCTATGACATCATTGGCCCCTACCTCATCGGTAACATTCAGGGTTACATCAAGCAATCCGAATTTGACTTGGCCCCTCTGTTTTTGAGAATCGTGCTTTATGCAAGCATTCTCGTAGTAACCATGATCTGCTCCTACGTGCAATCGATCACCCTGCAAAAGATCGGTCAAAAGATCATTTCCAATATCCGTCTCGACCTTTTCGAGCATATTGAAGGACTTTCGCACGAGCAGCTCAATCATATTCCCGTAGGTAAGCTGGTCACCCGTGTAACCAACGATACCAACGGCGTTTCGATGATGTTCACCAATATCATCGTCAACCTCATCAAAAACGTATTCGTTATTTTGGGCGTGCTTGTGGCAATGCTCTGCCTCAATTATATGCTCACGCTGATGGTGCTCTGCTTTGTTCCCTTTATCGTTCTGTTTACCGTCATCTTCCGCAAATTCTCCAGACGTGCTTACAGACGTGTAAAGGATAGCACCACCGACATTAACACCTTCCTCTCCGAAAACCTTTCGGGTATTAAAATCACACAGTTCTTTAACCGCGAGGAAAGAAAGCTGGGCGAGTTCCGCGAAAAGAACAATCTGCTTGGCAAAGCAAAATACAGACAGATATTCGTATTTGGTATTTTCCGCCCCATGGTATTCATTTTGTACCAATCCTCGGTGCTGGCTCTGTTCTTCCTCGGAGCCAAGGGTGTGATTGATAACACCGAAATTTTGGGACAGATCGTTACCAGTGAGGTCATCGTTTCCTTCTACATGTATATCTCCAAATTCTTCAACCCGATCCAAAACCTTGCCGAGCAGTTTAACTGGCTGCAATCGGCGTTTGCCTCGGCGGAGAAGATCTTTACCATTATGGATATGCAGCCCATTGTTGTAGATAGCGAAGACGCCATCGACCTTGAAACAGTTGAAGGCAAGATCGAGTTTAAGAACGTATGGTTTGCCTACAACGAGGGCGAATGGGTGCTTAAGGACGTTTCCTTTACCATTGAGCCCCGTCAAACGGTTGCTTTCGTCGGTTCTACCGGCTCGGGCAAGACCACTATCCTCTCGCTCATTTGCCGCAACTACGATATTCAAAAGGGTCAAATCCTCATTGACGGTATCGATATTAAGAAGATCAAGATCGCATCGTTGCGCAAGCATTTCGGTCAAATGCTGCAGGACGTATTCCTGTTTTCGGGTACCATTCGCGAGAACATCTTGCTCCGCGAGGAAGGCATCAGCGACGAAGAGGTTTGGGAATCCTGCAAGTACGTTAACGCAGATTCCTTTATTTCCAAATTGGAAGAGGGATTGGATTATCAGATTTTGGAGCGCGGCAACAACTTCTCGGCAGGTCAGCGCCAGCTGCTCTCCTTTGCCAGAACCATTGTGCACAAGCCCGAGGTTATGATTTTGGATGAAGCGACTGCAAACATTGATACCGAAACCGAGCAGCTCATTCAAAACTCGCTGGAGAAGATGATGAACATCGGTACGATGCTCATCGTTGCGCACCGTCTTTCCACCGTTCAGCACGCAGATAACATCATCGTGCTCTCTCACGGAGAGATCGTGGAGCAAGGCAACCACTTTGATCTCTTGAAGCAAAGAGGCAGTTACTACAACCTTTACACCCTGCAAAACAAAAAAGCGGATTTGCTCAAAACGCAACAAACCGTATAAAAAAAACGGGAACCCACACCACGTGGGTTCCCGTTTTTGTTGCTTGCGAAAGAGCAGTAAAAAGGTGTGTAAATGTAGGTAAGAACGACTAAAAGTACACTTATCACACGAAATCAGCACATGGAACAACAATAATCTCGCAAGACTCAGATAAAAGCAGTTCTTGAATCTCCGAAAGATTTTCTTGATCGCATCCAAAATATATTTCCTTCTTTTCTGGCAACATAATAAAATGATTAACCGTAGAAGAGATTGCATTTAAGCATTCATCCTTGTTAAACATAATTTTACTCCAAGAACCGCAATATTCTATTGTGTTATCTGAATTTATAAAACGATTTCCGATTTTGTCAGCTAATTCGTCAAATTCAAGCTGATTATCAAAAACAATTACAAATAACTTTTTCATTCTACTTCTCCTGTAGCTTTTCTTTCAAAGTTTTGCAACTTGCAATCAACATTCTTCTAATACGACCGCAAAGATTTCGATAATTTTTATATGTTTCTTCATCAATACCATTTGTATTGTATAACAACTGCAACCAACCTTCTGTTTCGCTACATTCTTTGAGAGCTATTTCAAATTTTGAAAGCATATCCGCCTTGCTCTGTCCGTAATTGGCTTCACGGATATTTGCATACACACTGCTTGAACTCTTGCGAATTTGGAAAAGAGTGTTGGAAACGACTTTTATATTTTGACAAAGCAATTCTATATTGGTTGCAAGTTGTTCGGAATAGGTCAATAAGTAGTTTTTAGCCATACAATCACTCCCTTCGAGAGTATTATATCATATTTTGCAAAGTAATTCAAGAACTTTCCGCAATCTCGCGCCCCAATCACGCCAAAGGCGTGTATATCATCCGCAACTTGTTGCGGTATATCACCAACACGAAGTGTTGTATATCATCAAGTCGCAGGGAATACACGCTGGCGCGTGATGAGATACAGCCCCCAAGGGGCTGATGATATACGCCGCACTTCGTGCGTCAATGATATACCAAGCCTGCGGCTTGGATAAACAAAAAGAGAACTTTTGGTAGACAAAAGTTCTCTTTTTGTTGGTGGAGCATAGGGGATTCGAACCCCTGACCCCAACACTGCCAGTGTTGTGCGCTCCCAGCTGCGCTAATGCCCCGTTCCATAGAACACAGTTATTTTATCATACTTTATCCTTGATGTCAAGTATTTTTTGCGGTCAAATGAAAAAATATTGTTTTATGGAATGATCTTCTGATACGCCAACCGCTCGTCGCCGTCCTCAAGATAGATAATGCCGCAGTATTGGAAGCCGCGTTTTTGCAGCGCGCGTTGCATAGGCAGGTTGTCGCGGTGGGTATCAATACGCAAATTTTGACAACGGGAAAAGCACTCGTCAATGCAAAAACCGATGATTCCCCTGCCCTGTTCCGCTACCGCAATGCGGTGAATTACGCCGTACGGGGCATCGTTTAGCCACTTTCCGTCATAGATTTTTGCATACGTCGGCTCCCCAGCGAGCGTGAACATAAACGTGGCAACGATCTTGCCGTCTTTCTCGGCTACGTAGCTCACACCTCGCTCCATATCCGCACGTGCGGTGTCGATGTTGGGCGTGCCTTTATTCCATTGGTTGGGATTTCCCGTCGCACGCATAAAGCGTTTGGCGGTCTCGTAGATTTCACCGATGCGCGGAAGATCCGCCTCGGTTGTTTTTCTAATTCGCATATGAACCTCTTTGAGAGAAGGTCGGCGACAC
This sequence comes from Eubacteriales bacterium, assembly GCA_045656885.1. Taxonomy (GTDB): domain Bacteria; phylum Bacillota; class Clostridia; order Oscillospirales; family CAG-272; genus UMGS1865. The sequence continues at coordinate 20,364 of JAZORZ010000047.1, read as the reverse complement.
ACGTCGCCGACCTTGATTTGTTTTTGAATGTGAAATTACCAAATAACGATACGCTTTTCGGGCGCAATATACATTTGGTCGGTATCCTTAACGTCAAAGGTCTTGTACCATTCAGGGAAGTTTCTGGGGGGCATATTTGCGCGCAGGATGCAAGGACCGTGAACGTCAACGGAGAGCATCATTTGTGCAAATTCAGGTCTTGACTTTTCGCACCAGATCTTTGCCCAGTTAGCAAAATACTCCTCGTAGGATGCGCCTTCGGTTCTCGACATAATGTCAAGAGTAACCGACATACCGCCGTTATCTGCCATGTTTTCGCTAACGATAAATGCGCCGTTAACCTTGCCCCAAGGCAGCTCAATGCCATCAAACTGCTCGATCATTTGCTGTACTTTTGCTTCAAATCTCTTAAAGTCGTCTTCTGTCCACCAGTTGTTGATGTTGCCGTGTTCGTCGCACTTTGCACCATTGCTATCGAATGCGTGAGAGATCTCGTGTCCGATAACCGCACCAATGCCGCCAAGGTTTTCGCTTCTGGTTTGCTTCAAGGAATAGAAGGGCGCTTGCAGAATGGCTGCGGGGAAGGTAATATCATTTACGAAAGGATCGTAGCAGGCGTTGACCATGTGACCGGGCATTGCCCACTTTGTGGGATCGGTGGGCTGGTCGAGCTTGGAGAGAATCTCCTCCTCCTGAACTGCTCTGAGCGTCAAGAAGATATCAAGCAACGAATCCTCGGGGTTGAACACGAGCTTATCGAAAATGGCTCTTACCTTGTCGGGGTAACCCATCTTAACGCCCATGGTGGAAAGCTTCAAAATTGCCTTCTCTTTGGTCTCTTCACCAAGAATGTCATTGGTCTTGATGCGTGCCTTGTAGGTGTCGATGATTTGGTAAACGATTTCGGTGATGTCTTTCTTTGCTTCCTGACCGAAATACTTGTCACCGTAGTAAATACCAACGGGCTCGGAGTAGGTCATAGATGCGAGGTTGTATGCAAACTTTTCAATAGATTGCATTTTTGCAACGCCTGTGAGTGCACGCATATACATGCCGCCCATATCACGCAGCTCCTCGGAAAGGAAGTTGCATGCCTTGAGAAGACCGGTAACGTATGCCCAGTGCTTGTAAAGCTCGAGGTTTTCGGCATTGAATACAGTTGCAAAAGCACCAAAGTATCTGGGCTCGGTAACAACGACCGTCTCGGGAACGCGACCAAAGAGGTCACAAAGAATTGCGCCAAAGTCAAGGGTGGAAAGCATTTCGGCTACCTTACCCTCTTCCATGGGGTTATACATTTCAACGTATTTTGACCACTCCTCGCTAGTCTTAACAAGAGAACCGAGGATTGCGTCAAATGCAAGTGCGTCGGCAACATACTTTTCCTGATTCTCGGGGGAGAGGTCGGTTTGTGCCATTACCATCTTTGCAACGTTTGCCCAAATACCAAGGATCTGCTCCTTTTGTGCCGCCATTTCGGGCTTATAGTAGGAAGCATCAGGGAGAATCACGCTCGGACCTTGGATGTAAACAAGATGCTGCTTGGTGTTCTTCATATCGGTTTCAACACCGATGTTAATAGGCGTGGGAATGCTTTTTTGAGAGAAGGTTTTGTAAAGACGGCTGAAATCTTCAACGGTTTTGAGCTCGTCAAGGGTAGCGAGAACCTTAAGCGCGGGGGTGATGCCGTGCGCTGCTTTGCGATCTGCATCCTTTGCAATGGCATAGAGGATGCAAGCTCTCTCGAGGTGCTCGTTGGGATAAGACTTGTTTGTAGCCATGGTTTCAAACTCATCCATCATAATTTTTTCAACGGCATCGGCAAGCTCCATAAAGCCGCCTGCGCAGGGCTTGTCATCGGGAATGACAATTTTATCTAATGTTTCTTGATTGACGTGCATATAAAGGTCGTCTTGAATTCTAATATTTTCCATAGTATGGTATCTCCTTATCATTGCGATTTGGAAGCATTTTTGTTTGCTTTCCTTTATTGTAGCACATTTTTTGCCAAAAGACAATAGCGGTGGAAGATTTTTTTATTTCAAGATGTAAAAAAATAAGTCACCCATCAAAAATCTCTTGACTTTTTGCATTTGTTGCGGTATAATGATTACAATGTATAATTATGCCCTGTTTAGGGCGACAAGTGAGGTTTTGTATTATGGCAAAAAACAATGAAAAAATGGTTGCCCAAATCACGTCGATGGACGAGGATTTTGGTCAATGGTACACAGACGTAGTGAAAAAAGCCGAGCTGGCTGACTACTCCGGCGTTAAGGGCTGCATGATCTTCCGCCCCTACGGCTACGCTATTTGGGAGAACATTCAAAAGGATCTCGACGCGCGCTTTAAGGCGCTCGGTCATGAGAACGTTTATATGCCTATGTTCATTCCCGAATCCCTTTTGCAAAAAGAAAAGGATCACGTTGAGGGCTTTGCTCCCGAGTGCGCGGTCGTTACCATCGGCGGTCAGAATCAGCTCCCCGAGCGTTTGATCGTTCGTCCTACTTCCGAAACGCTCTTCTGCGAGCATTTCCGCAATATTATTCAATCCTACCGCGATCTGCCCAAGCTCTATAACCAATGGTGCAACGTTGTTCGTTGGGAAAAGACCACCCGTCCCTTCCTGCGTACAGCAGAGTTCCTCTGGCAAGAGGGTCACACCATGCACGAGACCGAGGAAGAAGCAAGACAGGAAACCTTGCAAATGCTCAAGGTTTATGAGGACTTTTATGCAGAGTCCCTTGCTATCCCCGCTTACACCGGCAGAAAGACCGAAAAGGAAAAGTTTGCAGGTGCTGAGGAGACCTACACCATTGAGCCCATGATGCACAACGGTGTTGCACTGCAGGGCGGTACCACCCACTACTTTGGTGACGGCTTTGCAAAGGCATTTGATATTAAGTTCACCGCGCGTGACAATACGCTCAAATATCCCCACCAGACCTCTTGGGGCGTTTCTACCCGTATGATCGGTGCGATCATTATGTCGCACGGCGATGATAACGGCCTCATTCTCCCCCCGAAGATCGCGCCCATTCAAGTGGTCATCGTTCCCGTTGCACAGCATAAGGAAGGCGTGCTTGAAAAGGCAGCCGAAATTAAGGCGCAACTTTCCAAGACACTGCGCGTTAAGCTCGACGACAGCGACAACTCCACCGGTTGGAAGTATGCACAATACGAGATGAAGGGTGTTCCGCTCCGTCTCGAAATCGGCCCCCGTGACATCGAAAATAACTCCTGCGTGCTCGTTAGCCGCGTAACCCGTGAAAAGATGTTCGTATCTCTTGACAACCTCGAGGAAGAGGTTGAAAAGGCACTTGCAAAGGTTCACGACGAGCTTTACAACCGCGCACTGGAGAACAGAACCAACCGCACCTATGAGGCACGCACCTATGAGGAATTCCTTGATACCGCTGCTAACAAAGAGGGCTACATCAAGGCAATGTGGTGCGGCGAGACCGAGTGCGAAGAAAAGCTTAAAGACGTCACCGGCGGCGTAAAATCGCGCTGCATCCCCTTCGTAGAGGATCACCTCGCCGATACCTGCGTTTGCTGCGGCAAGCCGGCAAAGCACATGGTTATTTGGGGACGTCAATATTAAAATCTAACAAAGCAAAGAAAAAAGGACGAGAAGATAGGGTCGTACTCTAAAGGACAGTTTTATAAAGATACGGCACACCTCGAAATAGGTATGCCGTATCTTGCGTTTGTGTACACAAATGCAGTGCTTGTCAGGAAAATTGTCAGGAAAATTGATAACTCATAGATGAATATAAAAAGGCTCCCTTTTTGCCGATTAGCGCACCAATGTTATTGACAAATTGAGTTTGTTCTTATTTTCTTATTTCATACCAAAAATCCAAAGCATCGTCTTTTTTTAATTCAGTATTATGTTCCAAAATCTTTTCAAATATGCGTAATAGTTCAGAATCTGCAAAAGAGTCAACGGATTTAGTTTGTGAGGACACTAAAACAATTTTCTTTTTTTCTGATTGTATAACCAGCATCCCCGCCTTTGCCATACCGTAAACAGAAACGGTTGTTCCTCTTAACCAATTAACTTTTTTTAATTCATATATTTTGTTTTGTTTTTGTATGTACACTATTCCGTTTTCAATCCAATAAGCACCTGTTCTTTCAAACCACTTGCGATTTTGAGTGCATTTGTAGTAAACATACAGCCAAACAAACATAATGATAGCACAAATTAAAAAATACCAAAAATTTGCGTATTCTATTCCCATCGACTCAGCAACTAAGAGTTGAACTATTAAGATAGGGGGCAATGCAAGCCCTGCGCATCCAATTCTCAAAAACCATCGTTGATATGTGAACAGATTTTTCTCCATTTTTGATTACCTCATCAATCTCTCATTATCATTCGGGTTCATCACTCCAATTTCGGCTCATGCATAAGGCTAAGACCACACCCTATTATAACACACAAACCGCAGAAAACCAATCTGCGGTTTGTGTTTTTTTCTGTCGGCAGGTAAAACTGTCCTTTAGGGTACAGCCCTATCTCGTCCTTTTTTTCTTTTTGATCATCACTTTTTGATGAAATATACAACCTTGAGAACGGGGATGGCAACGATGGTTGCGGCGCAAAGCAGGCCTGCAACAAAATTGGTGGTGTTTTGAGCTTTTACAGATTTCATAACGGTTTTCCTTTCTTTTATAATTTTTATGTTATTAAATTTGGTCCATCAGTTTTACAATATCGGTATGGATTTCTTCAACCGTGCGATAGGCGTCAACGATTTGAATATTGTCGCGCTCGCGCAACTGTTCAAACACGCGGTAGAACTGATTGCGCACCTGCGTGAGCTTTTCCTCGTTTTCGTAGATCTCCTGCGTTGCACGTCCACGGTTGATGCGTGCCATGCTCTGCTCGGGAGTCAGATCAAGGAAGATGCAAACGTCGGGGCGCATGATCTCGGGACAATTCAAATTCATATTGCCTACCCACTCGGGGTCTGTTCCACTGCCTTGATATGCCAAGGAAGAATAGTAGTAGCGGTCACAGATAACGTCGAAGCCGTCGGCAAGCATTTTTTGAATACCGTTGACGGGATTGACATTGTGATTGATACGGTCAAAGACGAACATTGCCGCCATTTCGCATACCGTGCGGCGGGAAACGCCCGAGAGCGCATCGCGCAACAGTCCGCCGCTGACCGATTCGGTGGGCTCTGCCGTGCAGTAGACCGCTCTTCCCTGCTCTCGCAAGCGTTTTGCCAAAAGCTCGATCTGTGTGGTCTTGCCTGCTCCATCTATTCCTTCAAACACGATAAATCTTCCGCGTTTTGTTTCCATTATTTCTTACTCCTTTATTTTTGCTTTGCCTTCAGCTCGGCAACCTCAGCGCGCAGCTCCTCAATAGTGCGCTCCATGCGTGCAAATTGCTGTGCCACGGGGTCGGGAATGTGAACGTGGTCGAGCTGCTCATTACTGATCTTAACGCCGTCACGGCGAACGACCTTTGCCGGAATACCTACCGCGGTAGAGTTTTCGGGCACCTCGTGCAGAACAACCGCGTTTGCCGCGATCTTGCTGTTGTTCCCCACCTTAAGGGGACCAAGCACCTTTGCGCCCGCGCCAACCATTACGTTGTTGCCAAGGGTGGGGTGACGCTTGCCAACATCCTTACCCGTACCGCCAAGAGTTACTCCCTGATAGAGTGTGCAGTTGTCACCGATCTCGGTGGTCTCGCCGATCACAACGCCGGCTCCGTGGTCGATGAAAAAGTTTTTGCCAATGGTGGCCCCGGGGTGAATTTCAATGCCCGTGAGGTGTCTTGCGGTTTGGCTGACGGCACGTGCGGCAAAATAATGCTTATTTTTTTGCAGATTATGTGCCAAGCGGTGCGCCATAATGGCGTGGACGCCCGAATACAAGAGCAGAATTTCAGCCGTGCTCCGCGCAGCCGGATCGCGTTCGCGAACCGCCTGTACGGTCTCTTTGAATTCCTTGTGCGTGCTGTCGATGGCAACGGCAACCGAATGCTCTGCGGCCTTGATGCCCTCTCCCACACGGCGAAGTAGGTTCTGCTTTTTCATAAAAATCCTCCGCGGATAATCTCTATTTATTATTATACACAATTTGGCGAGATTTGTAAATACCTTTTTGAAAAAAAAGAGCGGCAAGCACGCTTGCCGCTCTGAATTTATACAATTTGATCAGTTTTTAACCCACTTTGCGTAAAGGGTAAAGCTCTTCTCATAAACGGTACCTGTAAAGGGCATGGTACCTGCGTAGTCGAGACACCAACCGTCAAAGGTAAAGCCCGCCTTGGTGGGGGCTGCGGGGAGAACGATCTCCTCACCTACATTGCCCGTGATGCTTGTAATAAACAAGCCATCGCCATTGTCGGCCTTGCCGCTCATTGCTTCACCGCCCACAAAGTTAATAGTGACCTCACCTGTGGGGCGTTCGGGCAGTTCCCAAACGACCTGATAGATAGATGCTTTGGTCTCAAACTCACCTCTTTGATAGAAAACGGTCAGGATTCTGCCGTCGGAAAGCTCAACCGAAGAACTGTAACCGAGGTCAGTGATCTCACCGTCGGTGGTGAGTATGTATTCTGTGGACCAAGTCATACCGCCATCGTAGCTGATTCTTGCGCGAATACCCAAAACATCGTTGTTTTTGTTGGGGGCATAGGCCTTGCCGCCGTAGTTGCCGTTATCGTAGTAAATGCCGCGGTAGCCGTAGGTCATAACCAAAACACCGCTGCTGTGTCGGAACATATGTGCAGGCGCTTCCTGTACCATTGCGATCTTGCGCCACATGGTAAACTCGGTCTCGCCGGGATAGAGCTCACATTGATACAAGCCCTCATCGGCGCGCATCACAACGATGAGCACTCCCTCGTCGTTATAAATGCCGTAGGGCTCTTGGAAGTCCCAATCATATTGCGTTGCGGGATCGGCAATTACGATTGCATCGGACCAAATAAATCCGTTCTCATCCATTTCACCCGTTGTGGTTCTAACGGCAATGCCGCTGCCCCACTTTCTGTTTTCTTTATCGTATTTGAGATAGCCGACAGAAGTCAGACCACCCTCGGGATTGACGATAAGACCGTGAGGGGTAAACATACCTTCGGGCATATTGTAAATATCACTCCAGGTCTTGCCGCCGTCTTCGCTGATGATGTAGTTACCACCCATCATTTTGGTGTCGTAATCGTCATCAATACCTGCAGCCCACTCGCCGTAAACAGATGCGTTATTGTTGATGTAATATACCTTGGATGCACAGAACCAGGAAACGATGATCTTGCCGTTCCAATAAACAACGCCTGCATCGCGGTCGTCAAGCAGAGTATCTGCCAATACCTGCGGCGCGCTCCAGGTCTTGCCCTCGTCCTCGGAGAACCAGCCAACCAGCTTGCCTTCAATATCGATATGCGCCTTACGCATACCGGAAGAAACAGCCATCAAGCGTCCGTCCCCGATTTTTGCAACGGTAGGCCAAGCAAAGTAACCATACTCTTCCTCGCCCTTGTAGCATACGACAGTCTTTTTTACGTTATCAAGAACGTATGTGTATTGGGGCTCACCCAAAACGAAATTATAGTAATAAAGATCAACAGTTCTGCCGCCCCAGATGTAGAACTTAAACATGGGAGCTTCGTTGATATCCAGAACGATATGATAGGTCTCCCCGGTTGTCAATACAACATGGGGCTTATCGTTTTTATCAACGATCGGGAGAGAATTGCCGTTGGCATCAACAACAGATACAAACTTTGCGCCGCCAAAGAGCTGGAGTTCCATATCCTTGTTGCCCGCGGCGTTGAAAGAATCCTTAACGTAAATGTCAAAGGATACTGTACCGTATTTGCCCATCGTTCGGAAAACAAGTGCGGTTTGGTCGACCTTGGGGCCTGCCGCCTTGGTGAAGTGATAGCCGTATTCAAAGGAGATGCCGTCGGGAGCTTCTTCGGTCCATTCAAAGGTAGCATGGGCGGACTGATAGGAGATCAGCGCCTCAAGACTGTGCTTGAGGTATTCATCATATCCTTCCATATCGTATACAGTTGCGTAGAAGTAGGTAAAACCGTTATCGGAGCATACCTTAACAGCCATTCTCTTGCCTACCATAGCTTCGTAATACACTTTTTTCAAAACAACGGCATTCTCTTGAATCTCATAAAGCGCAGGATCGATTTTGCCATTGGAATCCTCAAGCCAAACGTCGGTAGCACCGTCGAAATCGGCGGAGAAGCTTGCACTCTCCTCAAAGGTAAGAGCCGGACCATTTGCAACGGAAATGTAGTGCTCGTAGGTTACGTCATAGAGAACGCGAACCGTGAACGCTTGCCCTGCCGCATCGGTTGCCTTGTAGTAAACCGCGTAGAAGCCTTCCCTGTTTTCAAAGTTCATCGATCTTTTCTCCTTTGTTACCTTGAGTACATTGCCGAGACTGTCGGTAACGGTAATGCAGGTTGTAAAATTGTTTGATTCAACTGCCTTTTTGTAATTGAGGTGAACCTCGTCACCAACACTATACGGCAAGCCGTCAACGGTTACGTTTACAGAATTTGCATAGACCCAAACGGCTACCTGCGCCTTTTCACTTCCCCACTTGCAGGTGAGTGTGTATTTGCCGGAGGTAGCAAGATCATAGGATCCGCTAATTTCAATAGCTGTACCCTCGGCTATATTCAATGCCTTGACAATATCTGCCTTGAGTGTTGCCTCGGTAACACCTGCCTCTGCCGCATAATGCAGGGTGGAAGCGGTGGTAACAGATGCTTCGGGAGCGGTGGTGTTTTCCTCTTTTTGAGAGGGATTACATGCTACCATGCCAAGGCAAAACGACAATGCCAAAAGCAAGGCGATGATTTTATAAGCTTTCATGTTTGCTCTCCTTCATTTTTGCGCGTGTTTCAAAAACAGACGCCGGCAAAAGTTTCAATAGAGTCTGACCCTTTTACCGGCGCCGCCTTATGCCTTTACTGACATAATTTATTGGGTTGCGTGAACTTAAGCGTTTTCGTTGGTTTCTTCAGCGGGTGTTTCTTCGCCAAGAACGACCTCAATAGGTTCTTCCTCAACGATATCTTCCACTACTGCTTCCTCTGCGGGAGCTTCTTCAATGGGAGCTTCCTCAACGGGAGCTTCTTCTACAACTGCTTCCTCTGCGGGAGCGGCCTGCTCGGGTACAAACACGCCGGGGAGAACTTCCTCAACGGGCTCTTCTTCGATAAACTCTTCCGGGGCAGTTTCTTCTGCAGGAGCTTCTTCAGCAACAGTTTCTTCGACAACTACTTCCTCTGCGGGAGCTTCTTCAATCGCCACTTCCGGGGTAGTTTCTTCGACTACAGGATCGGTGAGCGGGATAGCAGCTACCAACATCTTAACGATACCTTCGTTAACCAGCTCTTCGGTAGTCTTGAAGGGCATTCTGTAATCAACCTCTTCAACAACCTTCTTCTTGGGCAGTTGGAGCTTTTCTTCGCAAAGCTTGGTGATGAGCTCAAGAGCGTGCTTGAACTTGCGATCGCCCTTAACCTTGAGCAGTACGGGAACAGCTGCATACTTCTTCTTTGCGGACATATCCGTAAAGTTGTACTTGGTATCAGCCAATTCTTCTGCACTGAGTGCGATGTAAACGTAGAGCGTACGGGTCTTTGCATTGAACTTAGCAAGAGGCGTTCTGCCAACGTTGAAGGACTCAAAGTTCCAGCTGATGCGGCTCTTAACACCCTTGTAAGAGAGCAAGAGGTTCTTAATTGCGTTGTAGTAATCTTGGATGCTGCCTTGTGCCTGTGCCAAGCGAGACAGGTAGCTGCGGCGGTAACGGGTTACGAGTTGAACCTCACCGCGGCGCTCTTGCTCGAGCATTTCGGCATAGCGCTCAGCTTCGACGATTGCATCGATATATTCAAGAGGCATAGAGCCAAATCCGCCGAAGGAATCATCGTCGTCATCATCGGACTCATCGGTCTCGGTTTCTTCGGTAGCTTCTTCAGCAGTTTCTTCAACTACTTCCTCAACAACCTCTTCAACTACTTCTTCCTGAACAGGTTCTTCAACTACTTCTTCAACTACTTCCTCAACTACTTCCTCAACAGCGGGCTCTTCCTCTGCAACCTCTTCCTCGGTGATAAGGGCGATTGCGTCGGTTGCGTCTGCGGATTCGTTGAAGTTTTCAGCCATCAGATCGGCAACGGTTTGCTTAACCTCGTCGGAAACGTCTGTGGTCTCGGCAGGAACCTCTTCCATCAGCTTGCGTGCAAGCTCATCTGCAATTGCTTCTGCTGCTTCGCCTGCAATAGCCATTTGAGCTGCCTCGTATGCTTCAACGTCGAACTCGGCGAGTTCCTTTTGGAATTGAGCCATTGCCTCGGCGGTCGCTTCGGTAGCGTCAACATCGTATTCCTCTTCCTCTGCGGGAACCTCTTGGAAGAGAGCGTCAGCCATATCGTTCAAGCCGGCCTCAACAATTTCATCGGCGCTGCCGATCTTGTCGGGAATAACAACGGGTTGAACTGCGGGAACATTGCCCTTGGTTTCAACAGAGATAATGGGGTTACGGCCGCTTCTTTCAATGCGAACGAGCATCAGACCGATAGCCAACGGAATAATGATAACAAGGATAAGTGCAAGCAGCACGAGAAGTGTGATGCCGATTGCAGATGCCCAGAAAGGAGTATCGTACTCGGGAGCGATCAGGAAGGTGATGTCGCCTGCGGAAACATAGCCCTCAATGATGTAGTAAAGTCTATCCTCGCTCAAAGATACACGGTACTTGGTGTTGGCAGCTTCCTTGGTGCCTGTAGCTGCATCGTAGATGTAGAGATCAGCTTCGGTAAGGGGGAGCAGGTTCTTGCCGATAAGATCCTGAGAAACAGGAATACGAACACTGAATACCTGGTCGCCTGCACCGTTAATGGTAAGGGTGTATGCCTTGTAAGCATCAAGACCGCGGAGTGCGGGACGTGCGATCTTTTCGGGAACGGTTACGCCGGTTGTAACAGTGGCGGAAATACCGCCCTGACCGATGATAACGATTGCGCCGTCGGGAGTGGGAATAACCTCATAAATGCTGATAACCGTCATTGTAGCGGTTGCATCTTCAATCTTCACCTCAACGTTGTCGAGCTTGGGCATAATTGCCTCAACGGTGTAAACGCCGGGGTTGGTGACCTTTGTGTAGGTCTTGCCGTTTGCATCGGTGTAGGTGTAAGTGATAGCGGAAAGAACCCACTCGGGGATATAAGCGCCGTCCTTGCCTTCTGCAACGAGGGTATAACCAAGACTTCCATCGGGCTTGGAGAGTTCACCGTTGTTAACGAACTCGCCGTCCTTAATAACAACGTTGTAAACTGCCTTTGTAACGGTGAGGGTCTTATCGATAACAATACCGTCAGCCAAAACGTAGTAGGAGCTTACGGGTGCTACGGACAGCTCATAAGTGCCTGCTGCAAGACCGTACTCGCCAAATGCCTCGGCAAGGGTAAGATACTCCTCGCCAACCTTAACCAAAACAGTCAAGGGAATTTGACCGTTACCGATTGCGCTAACGTTCAAAAGTGCTGCATTGCCGTAAACAAAGGAATCCTCAAGGCCTTCCCAGCTGATGCTATCAATTGCAGCGGGTGCAACGGTAATATCAACGAGGAGAGGAGCAACGGTGTAGTTCTCGTTATCGAGTGCTACGTTTACGTATGCGGTGGTTTTTCCGCAGCCGGTAAAGCTGAAGGAAACCTCGTAGTTGCCGTTTGCAACAGCAACGGCCTCGTTAAGTGCTGTTGCCTTTGCGGTATCCAAAGCGCCGTCGGGAATGGTTACCGCACCGGTATAAGCACCGTTGATGTTGTAAGCCACTTCGGTAGTGCCACGAACGCCATCTGCCCATGCAAGAACTGCAGGGGTGATCTCTACGGGGATCTCTACCGTTTCGCCGCCAAAGACAACGGTTAAGGTGTTGAAGCCGTCGATTACGTTGGGATCGTTCAAAGTAGCAGAGTCAACGGGCGTTCCGTTAACCGTAACACCGGTAACAACGGTATTGTTGCCGGCATATTCTTTTTCCCAATAGCCATTCGCGTTGAGTTCAAAACCCGCACCGCTGAGGTCGAAAACGATCTCATCATTTGCTGCGCTGACCCAGAGAGCCGTGCAACAAACCATCAGCACGAGCATCACAGCGAGAGCCATGAGTCTGATGAAATTGCGCTTGCTTGCAAGCTGAATTTGTTGATGTTTCATAGACATAACAACCTTTCCATAAAAGAAATTCACGTCGTGATGTGCGCTTTCGTGCGCGCGCCGCGCCGCGTGCTTTTATATTTATATAATATTATAACACGGTATTTTGGCATTGTCAACACATTTTGCCAAAAAAATTGGTTCTTTTACCCGCTTTTTTGCAAGAAAACACACCTATGTACGCCATTTCGCCACTTTTTGGAAAAGCCATTTCCTTTTCTTTCCTTTCGTCGAAAACGAGAGCCAAATCTCGCATGCATAAAGCTACCTCACTTGGAAAAACTAACAAAAAGGAGGGGTGCTGTTGAAAATTTTAATTTTGACCGACCGTTTGGACCTTGGCGGCGCGGAAACGCACATCGCCCAGCTTGCTTTGATGCTAACGGAATTTGGGAATGAAATAACCGTTATCTCATCCGGAGGTGTTGTGGCGGAACAACTGAAAAAATGCGGAATTACGCACATCTGTATGCCATTGGGCACACATTCCCCCTTGCGTTGGTTGATTTTGCGGCACAAAATTCGCATTCTCATACAGCAAGAAAAATTTGACATCGCGCACGCGCACGCGAGAATTCCCGCGCTCCTGATACACGGCGTGCGGCGCTTGGGGTGTGCCGAGATCGTGACCGTGCATGCAAAATTCCGCGCAGGGCTTTTGCGCCGGCTCTTTTCCCGATGGGGAGAGCACAGTATCGCCGTTAGTGAGGATCTGCGCACCTATTTGCATGGCGTTTATAAAATTCCAATGCAACGCATCAGCGTCATTCCAAACGGCATCGATCTTTCAACCTTTTCTCCCGGTTTCAAAAAAGAGAATTCAAACACCTTGTGCATCCTTTTTGCAAGCCGCCTTGATGAAGATTGCTCACGCGGTGCGGAGCTGCTCTGTGAGATCGCGCCTCGCTTGGCGGAGCAGATTCCAAATCTTCGCATTACCGTTGCGGGCGGCGGCAAGAAAATGCCCGAAATTGCCGAACGTGCCGAAAACATCAACCGTGGGTTGGGGTTTGATTGCATTTCGGTCGTTGGTGCGGTACAGGATATGCCCTCACTTTTGCAAGAGCAAGATATTTTTGTGGGCGTCTCCCGCGCGGCACTTGAGGCCACCGCCTGCGGTTGCGCGGTCGTTCTTTGCGGCAACGAGGGATACGGCGGCATCTTAAGAGAGGAGAGCTTTTGGCAAGCATCTCTCTCCAATTTTTGTGCGCGCGGAGAACAGAGGCCAAGCGCAGAGAATTTACTTGGCGATCTTTTACTCCTTGCCGGCTCCCCCGCTCTGCGAGAGAACGGCGCTTTGGCGTGTCGGGAACTGTTGAAAAAGTGGTACGGCGCACCGTCTGTTTGCCAACAAACGTTGGCCGTATATCAAAAAAGCTTGCACGTTCCCCCGCGGGCGACGGTTGCCATCGGGGGATATTTTGGGTGTGGCAATTTTGGTGACGATGCCATTTTGCAGGCCTTTATCGAATATACGCGCGCACACTACACCGATATGCATATTTTGGCATTTACAAAACAACCAAAGAAGGATTCTCGCCGTTTTGGAGTGAGATGCTACAACCGCAAAAATCCCTTCTCTCTTGCCGTCGTCTTTTTGCGTGCCGATGCCTTTTTGTGCGGCGGCGGTTCGCTTTTGCAAAACGTTACGGGAAAGCTCTCGCTATACTACTATTTGGGTATGCTCCGCCTCTCGGAATGGTGCGGCGCTTTGCCGATTCTTTACGCGGCGGGAATCGGCCCCTTGCGTGGCAAAGGAGCGTGTTATTCTGTAAAAAAGTCGCTTGCGCGATGCGCTTATATCAGCTTACGGGATGGGGATTCTCTGCGTTTTTTACACACGCAAAGCATTGATCCGTCAAAGCTGCATTTGGGTGCAGATGTAGCGCTTTTGCTCTCTCCTCCACCTGTTTTTCGCACGTATGCCCTATTTAATCGCATGGACGTAGTGCAAAATTGCCGTTATGTGTGTGTTTGCCTCAAGGGGGGAAGGAATAGCGCCGACAGTTGCCGCACAGTCATTGCTGCCCTGCGAATGCTCTGCCGCAAGGAAAATCTTTTGCCCATCTTCTTGCCGCTTGACCGCTCCGATGTTGCCGTTAACAAAGAGGCCGCGCGCCGTCTTGGCGGTAGATGTTTTTTTGCCGATGAGGCATCGGACGCGACCGCGATCTTGCGAGGGGCAAAATTTCTCATTTCCATGCGCCTGCACGGTGTCGTTCTGGCAACGACCGTTGCCCTCCCCTCGGTCGGGATCTCTGTGGCAAACGACCAAAAGATCCCCTCCTTTTGTCGCCTTGCGGCACAGGAATATCTCACGGCGGATAAGCTAACGGTTGCGGCTTTGGTGGAAATTTGCGAGCGTTTTTGCGCTTGCGGTGACTCTTTGCGCCCCCTGATTGCAGATGCGTGTTCTGATTTGCAAAAAAATGCAGAAAAAGACCTTGCAAATATTGCCGCTATGGTTTATAATAAGGGTAGGTATTTCAAACAAAGTGAGGACACGATATGAAACACGCACAGCTTGCCGACCTTTTGCGCCCCACCGACCTTGACAGCATTGTCGGTCAGGAGCACCTGTTCGGGGAACGCGGCGTTGTCCGCCGTATGCTTGCGGGCGGCCGTATTACCAATATGATCTTTTACGGCCCTCCCGGCACGGGCAAAACAACTGCTGCTTCGATTATTGCAAAGCTCTCGGGCATGAATTTTTACAAGCTCAATGCCACCTCTGCAACACTTGCAGACGTCAAGGAGATCATTGCCGAAACAGGAAATCTGTTTGGCGCAAACGGCGTTTTGCTCTACCTTGACGAAATTCAATATTTCAACCGCAAGCAACAGCAATCGCTCTTGGAATACATTGAGGACGGTCGCATCACACTCATTGCATCTACAACCGAAAATCCGCACTTTTTCGTTTACAATGCAATCCTTTCGCGCTCTTCCCTCTTTGAGTTCAAGGCAGTAGGCGCTACCGATATGCGCCCCGTACTTTTGCGCGCGCTTGACTACTTAAACGCGGAAAACAGCGCACATAAGTGCATTTCGGATGAGATTTGCGACTATATCGGACATGCCGCACGCGGTGACGTTCGCCATGCTGTGGTGCTGTTTGAAAATGCTTATCACGCCGCTGACGAAGAGATTTTGCGCGAGCACGTGGATAGCTTTGACACCTCGGTCGGCAATTTTGGCGACGACACGCACTACGATCTGCTCTCCTGCCTGCAAAAATCCATTCGCGGCTCCGACCCCGATGCGGCGGTATTCTATCTTGCCAAAGCACTCCTTGCAGGCGAGCTTCTTTCGGTCTGTCGCAGACTGCAGGTGATCGCCTCCGAGGATATCGGTCTTGCCTACCCCTTGGCGGCATCGGTGGTGCGTTCCTGCTGTGAGTCGGCAAAGGAGCTCGGCATGCCCGAGGCACAGATCCCGCTCGCCAACGCCACCCTTCTGTTGGCAACCGCACCCAAATCCAACTCGGCCGAAACCGCCGTTCACGCCGCAGCAGCGGCTGTGCAGGCGGGAAAAGGCGTAGACGTTCCGCGACATTTGCAAAGTCCCCTCTTTAAGGGCTACAAATATCCGCACGATTTTGAAAACCACTATGTCAAGCAGCAGTATCTGCCCGACGATCTGCTCGGTGCGACCTTTTATGTACCGGGCGCGAACAAAAACGAGCAAGCCGCCGCAGAATATTGGAAGAAAATAAAAGGATAAAACATGAAAAAGAACATTTTGGTCAGCGCTTGCCTGCTCGGTCAAGCTTGCCGTTACGATGGCAAAAGCAAGCCGTGTGAGCGTGTGATCGCGCTGAAGGATACATACAACCTCATTCCCATCTGCCCCGAGGTGATGGGCGGACTCCCCACGCCGCGTACACCGTCCGAAATTTGTGGTGAGCACGTTTTGATGAGGGACGGTCGCGACGTGACCGAAAACTACAACCGTGGCGCAACAACCGCCCTTGAAATTGCACGCGAAAACGCATGCACGGTGGCGATTTTGAAGGAAAAAAGCCCCTCTTGTGGGAGCGGCTTGATTCACAACGGACTGTTTGACGGTGGCCTTGTAGAGGGCAACGGCATCACGACTCGACTCCTAAAAAGCGAGGGCATTCGCGTGCTTGGGGAGAGCGAAGTTACAGAGGATTTTGCGCTCTGAACTCCTCTTTTTGCGGCACATGCCACAAAAAAGACACCATTTTAGGGAGTGCCGCAAGTCGCTTTGGTTGCCGTAGCATACGCCAAAGCCACTCCATTCCCATGCGCGACATCCACGCAGGTGCGCGACTGAGATCCCCGGCCCAAACGTCAAGACTGCCGCCAAGGCAGGCAATGACGCGAATATCGGTCAGGTGGCAGAGATTTTCTGTCACCCAATTCTCCTGCACGGGAAAGCCCATGCAAACAAACAAAATATCCGGACGGCAGGCGCGAATATAGGAAACAGTATGCGTATTCTCCTCGCCCGTCCTTTCAAAATACCCCCACGTAGTGCCGCAAATGCACAAACGTGGGTGTTTTATTCGCAATTTTTCGGCCGCTCGCTCGGCCACTCCATCATCACCACCCAACAAAAAGACGCGCAAGCCCGCACGCTCGGCACGCGACAGGAGCGCGGCACCAAAATCGATGCCTGCCACGCGCTCATAAAGAGGGGTGCCCATTTTTTCTGCCGCCCACAAAACACCCGCCCCATCGGGTAGTGAAAGAGAGGCACGGTTGAGCAGCTTGGCAAGGGAGGCATCTCGGCGAGCGCGCTCAAGCATCAAAGCATTTGGGGTAAATACCACGCAGGGTTCCCCCGTGGTACGCAGTGCGCGATACACCGCCTCGTTCATTGTTACATTATCGATTTTAACGCCGTAAAGCTTGATCTGTTCCATAAAAATCTCCGTTTTTGCATAGCATATCGCTATTTTTTGCAGTTTTGAGGAAATTATCCTATCTTCCCCTTGCCAAAAAACGGAACAAAAAACACGCCTCGAGGTTTGGTTTCTCGGAGCGTGTTTTCATTTTATTCTTCTATTTTTTCAAATCTTGGGCGTTCAACACCGTCAACGAGAACAGTCTCGTTCCACATCGATGCGGGGCGCACCCAAAAGCCGGTTTTGCCGTCGAGCGGCTCGTAAACCACCATATCCTCAAGTGTTTCGGAGTGGTGCGCCAAACAAATGACGCGGTACATGCCGCCCTTGTGGTGGCGATAAATTCCCGAAATATCGCTCTCGATCGGTTTGATCTCTTTCTTCATCATTTTATACCTCATCTCTGCCAACCAAGGCACAGTATTCCTCATAAGTACAAAGCACGCGCAAAGCCGCGAGGAGCGCATTGGGAGTCATTCCCGTGGGGAGACCAAGGCGCTGACAAAGTGCATCGCGGCGCTCACTGCTCCCCTCACTGCCTGTGAGCCCGTCCTCATAGAGATCGGTTTTAGAAAGCGGATTTTCTGCCATGCGGTTCTCCACCGCCGTAGCATCGGCATAAGGTACAAACAGCTCGTAAAGAAACTCACGCTCCATTCCCTCAACGCCGAGGATCCCCTCAGCCGAGGCCTCATTTTTTCGTTTCTCCTTGCCCGAAATACGCGGTACGTATAGCTGAATGAGGCGCTCCTTGGGCAAAACCGAGGTCAGGTGTGAGCGAATGAGCTTGCCTGCTCCGTCGCTGTCGGTCAAAAGAATCAGCGGCGTTTTTTTGGCGAGTGCGCGCAGCATAGATGCCTTTTCCTCTTTCTTAAAAATCCCAAAGCCGTCGGTAGGGATTATGTGCGCCTCGATGACACTTTCGAGACGCAATTTGTCATATCTTCCCTCCACGATTACGGGATACGGGATCTTTAATCTTTCCATTTTATCAACCTCTGATAAATCCAAGAATCAAAACAAGAATACCAAGTGCTATGCGATAGATGCCAAAGGGCGCAAAGCTATGCTTTTTGACAAAATCCATCAAGAAGCGGATCGCCGCCATAGAAACAACAAAGGAAACGAGACAACCGACAAGAAGCACTACCCACGCCATTGCGGGAACGCTCACACCGCTCTCTCCAATATAGGAAAGAAAGCCGAGCGCCTTGATACCGCTTGCACCAACCATAACGGGAATTGCCATAAAAAAGGAGAACTCCGCCGCCGCGGTGCGCGAGATGCCAACAAGCATGGAACCGAGAATGGTAGAGCCCGAGCGCGAGGTTCCGGGAATGATGGAAAGCGCCTGAAACGCGCCAATTGCAAGTGCGTTTTTGACGGAAATCTCTTCAATTTGCAAGACGTTAGGCGTTTTTTGTGCATTTTTCTTTTCAATAACAATAAAAGCAATACCGTAAACGATGAGTGCCAAGGCAACTACAACCGAGTTATAAAACCAGCCGTCAATATCCTTGCCCGTGGCTTTTTCCAAAACCTTATCAAGCACAATGCCCACAAAAGCGGCAGGCACGCTGGCTATCAGCACACGTCCCCAAAGCTTCCAAGTGCCTTTTTTCTGTTCCTCTGTCTTGCTCTTTCCAAAAGGAACCAAGCGCGACCAATAAAGCACAACAACGGCTAAGATTGCGCCGAGCTGAATGACCACCCCGAACATTTCCCAAAACTCGTCGAGAAATACGGGGTCTCCCACAAATGCAAACGGTAGCCAATCCTCCAAAAGGATCAAATGCCCCGTGGAGCTGATAGGCAACCACTCGGTAATGCCCTCGACAATGCCGTATAAAATTGCCTTTAGCAGTTCAAAAACGATCATACGTGTCTCCTAAAGTTAGCATTCTCCCTTGAGGCGATCCTTTGCGCGCACCTCAAGACCGCGACCGGTTGCAGCGCGCATAATGTCGCCCTCGCACACGTCAAAGGGCACGCGACACCAATAGATCATAGAGGGATGCGGTGTGGATTCAAGCACACTGCCGTCGGGTGCGTAAAGCTCGCAAACAGCAAAGCCGCGACCGATCTTGCCGGGCGAGATGATCTCAGCTCCCTCCCCTGCCGATACCTTGTTGCGTTGAATAAAGCGGTAAAGCTTACCGTTCTCATTCTCCATTGCAACACCGGTTGCGAGAAGGGCTTGCGCCTCTTCTTCACTGTATTCAACAGCGGTGGAGAAATATGCCTTTTCGCGGATGTAGCCGCAGGCGCTGACAAGCTGGGGATTGACCATGGGGTCATCAAAATAGAAGCCCGTGCCATACTCGCGGTGCGAAACACTTTCAAGCTCTTCGAGCCATTCGGGGTTGAATTGATAGGAAGTGGGATCTTTTTCATATTCGTTAATCGCCATACGGTATGCGTTTGTAACCACTGCCGTATAGTATGCGCTCTTCATACGTCCCTCAATTTTGAAGGACGCAACACCGCTTGCCATCAATTCGGGAATGTGCTCGATCATACACATATCCTTAGAGGACATGATGAACGTGCCAACGTTTTCCTGCTGTTCGATCGGGAAAAGATCGTTGGGACGTTTTTCTTCAACAAGCGCATAATTCCAACGGCAGGGCTGCGAGCAGGTGCCGCGGTTGCCGTCGCGCCCATTAAAGGCGTTGGCAAGCAGGCAACGTCCGCTATAAGAGACACACATAGAGCCGTGAATAAATGCTTCAAGCTCGATTTCGGGGGGGAGCTCGGCGCGAATGGCGCGAATTTCGTCCATGGTCAATTCGCGTGCCAAAACAAGACGGGTGGCTCCCATGGCCGCCCACGCCTTTGCGGATGCCGGACTGACGATACTGGTTTGCGTGGAGACGTGGATCTCCATTTGAGGCAGAATTTCGCGAATGGTTGCCATAACGCCAAGATCGGCAACGATCATAGCGTCAATGCCGGCGTCCTTGATGTCCTCTAAAAAACGGCGGAGTGCGGGATACTCCTGCACGTGCGGCATGGTGTTAACGGTTAAGTAGATCTTTTTGCCGCGTGCATGAACGTACGCCGCAGCTTCATAAAGCTCTTCTACCGTAAAGTTGTCTGCCGCCGCACGCATACCAAACATTTGGCCTGCGCAATACACGGCATCTGCCCCATAAAGGATTGCGGCTTTCAGTTTTTCAAAATTCCCCGCCGGGGATAATAATTCGGGCATAAATGTAGTTGAGGACGCGGGGGAAGAGGGAAACTTTTTGCAAAAAGTTTCCC
>JAZORZ010000046.1:0-64027 GCA_045656885.1 Eubacteriales bacterium | reverse complement strand
ATACTCGTGTTCGATCTCGGCGGACGCAAAGAGTGCGCCGGTCTCTTTCATATCGGCAAGAATTGCCTCGTTGGATTTGTCATAGCGCAGGCCTGCAAACTTGCCTGCTTCTTCGGTTTGGTAACCTCTGTCATCTACGGGAACGAGAGGCGGCAGACCGTAGCGACGGCAGGTGATGTTATCGTCTGCACCAAATCCGCCTGCGGTGTGTACGCAACCGGTACCGCTTTCCATTGTAACGTAATCAGCAACTACTACAAGGCTGTCACGGTCAAGGAAAGGATGTTGTGCGGTCATATATTCGAATTCCTTACCTGCACGGCGGTCGAGAACCTCGTAGCTTTCAAAGCCACCCTCAAGCATGGTCTTGCCGCAAAGCGCTTCTGCTACGATGTAGCACTCGCCGTTGTCGGCTTTGACGATCACGTAGCTTTCCTCGGGGTTGAGCGCGATTGCTTGGTTACCGGGCAGCGTCCAAGTGGTGGTTGTCCAAATGACGAAATAGGTCTTGGAAAGGTCGCAAAGACCTGCCAATTTGCCTTGATCATCCTTTACTTGGAACTTGACATAGATAGAGGTGCAGGGGTCGGTTTGATACTCGATCTCTGCCTCTGCCAGTGCGGTCTCATCGTTGGGGCACCAATAAACGGGCTTGAGTCCCTTGTAGATGTAGCCCTTTTTATACATTTCTCCGAAAACGCGGATTTCGCGTGCCTCGAAGGATTTGTTCATGGTCAGATAGGGGCGTTCCCAATCGGCAACGATACCAAGACGAATGAACTGCTCCATTTGCTTGTCAACAAAATCCTGTGCGAACTTGTGGCAAGCGTTGCGGAACTCTGGAATGGACATGCTCTTGCGGTTGAGCTTGTTCTGCTTGATGATAGCAGACTCGATGGGCATGCCGTGGTTATCCCAACCGGGGGTAAAGGGTACGCGATAGCCCGACATTGCGTGGGACTTGTTGATAAAGTCCTTGAGGATCTTGTTGAGCGCGTGACCCATGTGGATATTGCCGTTGGAGAAAGGAGGGCCGTCGTGCAGAATATAGAGCGGCTTATCCTTTGCGTTTTCCTGCATTTTGTTATACAGGTCAATATCTGCCCAATACTTTACCGTTTCGGGCTCGCGTTGCGGCAGTCCCGCACGCATGGGAAATTCGGTTGTGGGCAGGTTTAATGTGCTTGTGTAATCCTTTGCCATTTTCTTAAACTCCATTATTTTCTATCCTTACGGATTGTTTTACTGTTTGACTTTGCCATGGAAAACAAAAAACGCCCCACAGCAACCTGCTGTGAGACGGAAAGCTCCGCGGTACCACTCACCTTCGCCATAGGCGCACCTCTTGGGACACAAACGTTATCCCCAAGCCCTTAACGCGGGCAGACGGATGCAGCTACACAGAGAGGTTCTCCCCTTCGCCGCACCGACTCAAAAGTGATCCCCTGTAGCATACTCCCTATGCGCTCGCACCAACCGCGCACTCTCTGCAAGACTTTTTGCTACGGAGCTCTTTCTCACCGTCATTCCTGTGTAGTATATCATATTTTTGGGCGTTTGTCAACTGTGTTTGAAAAGTTTTTTATTTTATTTATATCTTTACTCTATTGACACTCCCCCCGAAAAGTGTTATAATGAACAAAAAAGCACAGGAGGATGCAAATTATGTTAATCAGTGTAAGTACTTGGTCTCTTGA
This sequence comes from Eubacteriales bacterium, assembly GCA_045656885.1. Lineage (GTDB taxonomy): Bacteria > Bacillota > Clostridia > Oscillospirales > CAG-272 > UMGS1865. Next base: position 62,330 of record JAZORZ010000046.1, on the reverse strand, counting down.
GGCACGTTTTGGTACTAAAAAAATGTTTGAAATGCTGCGTGACGCGGGTATTCGCGCCGCAGACTACAATATTGACGACTGGATTGGCAATCGCGCTCAAATGGACGCGCGCCCCAACTCCAAGAGAAGTGAGGAAGAGGTTGTTGCCTACTACTCCCAAATTCGCAAATATGCCGATGAGGCAGGAGTTGTGATCGGTCAAACCCATGCCGCATTCGGTCCTGTTGGCGTTTATACAGGGGAATTGCGCGCAGAGATGATCAAAGCCACCGTTAACGCCATCATTGCAACGAGCGTTCTCGGCGCTCCCTATATCGTGATTCACCCCTTGAACATTCTTGGCAGACTCTTTGACGAGCAGCTTGAGGAATGCCGCGAGCTCAACAGAGCATTCTTCGCTGAGCTTGTTCCCTACCTCAAAAAGTACAACGTAAAGGTTGGCATGGAGAACATGTGGGGCATGGACAAGGAAGGCATTATTCGCCCCTGCGTTTGCTCGCGCCCCGAGGAGATTCTCGAATACATCGAGCTTGTAGATGCCGACTGCTTCTGTGCTTGCCCCGACCTCGGTCACTTTGTTTTGACGGGCAACGATACGGGCGACACCCCCGCAGGTGCGATTCGCAAGCTTGGCAGTCAAGTAAAATTGATTCACGCACACGAGGTTGACGGCAAACGCGACAACCACTCCGCCCCCTACGATTTTGAAAAGCCGATGGATTGGAACGGCATTGCAGATGCTTTGCGTGACATCAATTACGAGGGCACGCTCAACTTTGAAATTGGCGGCTACTACTACAACCGCTTCCCCGATGAGCTCGTTTTCGAGTCCTTGCGCCACGTAGCTGCAATCGGTGAGCAAATGATTGCAAGAATTGAGGGCTAACCCCCTTTTGAAAGGTCTTAAAAAATGAAAAAACGAATTTTGTTACGTCTCTTGGCGTCTCTTTTGCTGCTTGGAACAATGCTTTTTGCAGTCTCCTGCGTGGCAGAAGAGGACACGCTTATTCCCGAGGGCATGCAGCCCGCCACCGCTTACGGGGCGACCTATCGCCTTTACATTCCTACTACCTGGAGCCCCAAAATTTTGCCCGGTATCTCGGGTGCGTATTACAACGCAGTTCAACAATCTGCCGTGAGCGTTGCGGAATACCCCATTGATAAATCAGGTGGGGATATGCCCGCCCCCCCCGTGGGAAATAAGTCGCTTACCGATTACTTTTTTGAAGAAAATCTTTTGACACAGATCAAGCTCCTTTCTACGGGCGAGGTTCATCTTTATGAAGAGGACTGCATTGCAACCACGCTTGGCGGTGCAAATGCCTATCAGTATCACGCTTCTGCTACCGTTGCGGGTGAGGTTACACACTTTTTGCACGTGATTGCACAACAGGACAACAAATTTTACGTTTTCTCCTTTACCGCTACAGAGGATCTTTACACACACTGTATGAGCGACGTGCAAAAGATGCTTGAGAACTTTGCCTTTGGCGATGAATACACCCCCACCGATGCTATCAAAACCTTCCCCACCGACCAAAATGCTCCCAACGGCATGAAGATCGCCTCGGGCGACGAGGTGGAATATAAGCTGTACGTTCCCACTGCTTGGGCGGTTACCGAAGTGGGCAACGTTTACGGCGCTACCGCTCCCGACGGCTCTTACATCAGCGTTGTTCCCTATCTCCCCTCGGGTGAGGGTATCAGCGTAAAGGGCTATTTTGAAAAAAGCGAGGAGCTGATGCAATCTACCTCGGGCGGTCACTATACCCGTCTCTCGGAAACAGAAATTACCATTGGCGGCGGCAAAGCGCTGCAGTATGAATACGAATACACCGTTGGCGGTGTGACTTACCGCTATTTGCAGGTTGTTGTTGGCTACAAGAGCACGATCTACAACCTGACCTATACCTCTCTGCCCCAAAATTTTGACACGAATCGTGCGGACGTGGATGCGATCATTGCTGCTTTCACCTTCCGCTGAAAGGTTTTATGAAACAAATTTATCTTGACAACGGAGCTACCACTCCCCTGTGTGATGTCGCAAAAGCAAAACTTGCCGAGGCGATGGAGACCTTTGGCAACCCATCCTCTCTGCACCCTGCCGGTCAAGCAGCGCGCAAGCTTGTGGAGGATGCCCGCCGTGAAATTGCCGCAACCCTTGGTTTGCGCGGCACACTTGCTCCCGGACAAATTATTTTCACTTCTTGCGGTAGCGAAGCCGACAATTTGGCCATTTTTGGCACGGCGTATGCAAAGGAACGTCGAAAAGGCGGTCGCATTATTACCACCGACTCCGAACACTCGGGCGTAGAAAAAGCAATGCTTGCTTTGGAACAGGACGGCTTTGAGGTCGTTCGCATTCCCACGCGCGGCGGTGAGTTGGATTGGAACGCCTACGCAGATGCGCTCAATGCGCGCACCTTTCTTGTTTCGATTATGATGACGAACAACGAAACGGGCGCGATGTATGACCTGAAGCGCGCGTTTACCCTGGCAAAGGCGCAAAACCCCGATATTGTAACACATACCGATGCAGTGCAGGGATACCTAAAATGCCGCTTTACCCCCGATGCGATCAAGGCAGACCTTGTAACCGTCAGCGGTCACAAGATCCACGCTCCCAAGGGCGTTGGTGCGCTTTACGTCTCGCAAGCGGCACTCAAACGCCGTGACATCGTGCCTACCCTACTGGGTGGCGGTCAAGAGGGTGGATTCCGCTCGGGTACCGAAAACGTGCTTGGCATTGTCGCCTTTGGCGCGGCGGCAAAGTACGGTTTTGCCAACCTTAACACACATTTGCCCCATCTACTACAACTCCGCAATTATGCCGAGGAAAAGCTTGCGGCTCTCCCCGTAAAATTGCACGTTCCCACGGGCGCACGCGCGCCGCACATTCTTTCTCTCTCTCTCCCCGACATTAAGAGTGAAACGATGGTGCACGCGCTCTCCGAGAGCGGCATTTGCGTGTCGGGTGGCTCGGCTTGCTCGACACACTCCAAAAAGCTCAGCCGAGCGCTCCTCGCCTTTGGTGCGACCGAGGACGAGACCGAGTGTGCTCTGCGCGTAAGCTTTAGCCACTACAACACCACCGAGGATGTTGATGCACTCGCCCATGCGCTGGCGGTGAATATTGAAAGACTTGTGAAAATTCATAGGTAAAAAGGAAAAGCAGTATTTTACACCACACCGTGTAAAGTACTGCTTTACTTACTTAACAATGAATTGATAATTGACAATCATCAAAAAAGTGCTATAATAAGGGTGTAAGCTTACAAAAATCATTTTTTGGAGGTACAAAATGAACATTAAAATCGGTGCGATTATTAAAAAGCTTCGCACAGAAAATAATATTACCCAAGACACGCTTGCTACAGCTATCGGTGTAACGCCCCAAGCCATCTCCCGTTGGGAGCAAGGCGGTGGCTATCCCGATATTGAGCTTCTCCCTGCCCTTGCTGATTTCTTTTCTGTCAGCACGGATGAATTGCTTGGCTATAAACTTTCGGAAAGAGAAGAAGAACTTGCAAGCATCAAAAAAGAAATGGAGCGTCTTTCAGAGGTTGGCTCTATTGAAGAATGTGTGGCTTATGCCAGAAATGCGTATGCCCGTTACCCAAACGATTATGAAATTCGTGATAATCTCGCAACCTGCTTGTATTTTGTTTGGGAAGAAAAACACGATGAATCTCTTTTTAATGAGATAGAAGTGCTCCTTAAATCGGTGGTTGACGAATGCAACGATGAGGACACACGCTACAATGCAATCAATACGCTTATCTTACTGTATGGCAAAACCAAGCAGTGTGATAAAGCAAAAGAGTTGGCAAATCGCCTGACCCCCATGAAATATTGTCGGGAATATACACTCTCTAACGGCATTGGCGATGGGAACAATGAACTATATAGACAGGATGAGATTGATAAGTTGACAGATTGCTTGGGAACGGGTATCACAGGTTATGCAGTAGACGATAAGCTTCCCAACGATCCATCTACGTGGGATAAAAAAATCGAGATGCTTACAATTTCAAATCAACTATACAAAATGATATACGGAGACAACCTTATGTTTTATCATACTCGCCTCACCCAAAATTATTGGTTGATTTCCACATATCAAATAGCACAGGAAAAAAACGATGAAACACTTGATTCTCTTGAAAAAATGTGCTATCACGCAGTTGAATATGATAAATCTTATATCAATAACCACGGAAAATTTTACACATCTATTCTCACAGATAAATTGATTTATCCGGAAAAGAGCAAAGATTTTCATGAGCTTACGGAGCGCACCAATTGCGATTATATGCTTGAAAGATTGCAAAACAAACGATATGATTGCATTCGTCAAGACCCTCGTTTCGTTGAGATTGTTGATAAATTAAAGCAATACGCCAATTAAACAATTTGCCCCGCCGAGTGCGGGGCTTTTTTATGCAAGATAATCGTTTGTTTCGGGCGATTCGTGAATCGCCCCTACGGAGAATCAATCATTTCACACGTTTTTGCTTTGCGAAAATTGTAAATCCATTTACGCGAGGGATTCCAAAACAACTTTTGTAGGGGGCGACGTCCTCGACGCCCCGCACCAAAAATCACAAGCAAACGAAAGGCGGGCGACCTAATGGAAGGCGGTAAGCTGCCAAGAGATTGCAAGCAATCTCGTGGCCCCTACAAGGTAAACGTGATTTATATTATAAGCAAATCGTTACTTAAATGCTTTATTTCGAATACCGACAATAAAATCACTTTCATTTCCCTCAAAAAGCACATCCAATATTTTGATTATTTTTTCTTTATATTGGGGATCGTTTTCGGTTTCTGCAATAGCAGTTAAATGATAGGACAGAAGCCAAGTTAACGGTTCTATTGCAGACTTTGCCACTTTGTTTTTCTCAGCATGGTCATTCAAAATACGAACCAACGCGGTTTCTCTTGTCTTATACAGATTGGGAAGTTTGGTAGCGTATTCTACTGCTTTCTCATAATCTCCGTATCTGTAATATGCATCGGAAAGATTACAAAGCGCGGCACCTCTGATTTCCGAATCGTCACAGTATTTTAGAATCTGCTCGTGAAGCATAATAGATTCTTTTAAATACCCCTTTTTCTCCTTTTCGCTACCGTCAAGTCGTTCGAGTGAACACGATAATTGCATCAGCAACAACGCATTATTAGGGTAGGTTTTCAACGCGCTTCGCATGAGCTCGACATTTTCTTTGTGGGCTCCCTTCGATCTGTTTTCTTGCCATTTTTGATTGATATCGTCAAGTCTTTGGGCAGAAGATATTTCATCCATACCGATCAACTCGTCAACAGACACTCCAAAATAATTTGCAAGTGTGGGGAGCATCGTAATGTCCGGATATCCGTCACCTCGTTCCCATTTACTGATCGACTGATAGGAAATGCCTATATGCGTTGCAACCTCTTCTTGCGTCAAATCCCTGCTTCTGCGCAGTTTTTTCAGCTTTTCACCAATCATAAGTTCCATAGTATTAACCTCCAAATTAAGTTTTTCCGACGCGTCTGAGTATATTATACAGCGTTTTGAATTATAAATCAATAACCGCAACATAGACTCAATTCTACCAATCGTAGTATTTTTCTATTCAAAAAAGACATAGCCGAAATCAGCTATGTCTTTCCATATAAAACTGCCTTTTGTTTACAATTCCTTTCTCATTTTGAGGAGCGCGCCTTTTTCAAGGCGGGAGACCTGGGCTTGCGAGATGCCGATCTCCTCGGCGATTTCCATTTGCGTTTTGTTTTTGTAAAAGCGCAGGTTGATGATCTTGCGCTCGCGCTCGTTCAGACGCATCATCGCCTCGCGGAGAACGATGTTCTCCAGCCAAAGCTCGTCGCCTGACGAGGAGTCGGAAAGCTGATCCATCAAATAAAGCGCGTCTCCGTTATCGTTGAACACGGGCTCGTAGAGCGAGATTGGCTCGGCAATGGCATCGAGGGCGTGCACGACTGCTTCTTTCTTTTCTCCCAAATGTGCGGCAATCTGCTCCACTGTCGGCTCGCTTTCGTGCAAAGCAATCAGCTCCTCGCGCGCTTGCAGAGCACGGTAGGCAAGGTCCCTGACCGAGCGGCTGATGCGAATGGCATTGTTATCGCGCAGGTAGCGACGAATTTCTCCAATGATCATAGGAACTGCGTAGGTCGAAAATTTAACGTCGAGGTCGGTATTAAAGTTATCCACCGCCTTGACAAGTCCGATACAACCGACTTGAAAGAGGTCATCGAGGTTTTCTTTTCTGCTTGTAAAGCGCTGAATAATAGATAGCACCAAGCGCAAATTGCCGTTGATGAGCTCGGCGCGCGCTTCCTCGTCTCCCTTTTTCATGCGCAGGAGCAGTTCTCTTTTTTCCTCGTCCGAGAGCACCTTGAGGTTTGAGGTATTCACCCCGCAAATTTCCACTTTGTTGTAGTACATCCTTGCCACCAATCCCTGTTTTTTGTTCCAAAAAAAGTATTGCCGAGAGGTAGGGGTGGTATTCAAGGCAGAATATGGGAACACACCCGAAAAAAATTGTAAAATTGGGCTTGCAAACGTGTGTATGGTGTGGTATAATGGCATTGATATTGTTGGGCGAATTTGCCCCATTATGGAGGATGCTATGAAATTATCGTTTGAACAACTCAAGAGCATTGCGCGCGGCACTGACCGCTTGGAAGAAGTAGCGGACGGCGTGCAGTTCTTTCGCATGACCGAGGCACAAAAGGCCTATTACATGCACTACAACAATATTGAAAAAGCAAACAAGACCGATTCGACCTCGGGTGTTCGTTTGGCATTTTATACAGACAGCGAGAGCTTGAAATTTTCGGCAAGATTTACCGAGGGCTCGAGCCGTGCGTATGCGTATTTTGATATTTACGAAAACGGTGCGATGATTGCCCACGGCGGCAGCGACAAGGAAAACGAGGCACAAATGGAAGTCAAGCTCACCTCGGACGAGAGTCTTGTGGAGATCTATTTCCCTTGGTCCAAGGGCGTTGTGATGACCTCGTTTGAGCTCGACGACGGTGCCACGGTCAAGCCCCATATCCGTTCTAAAAAGCTGGTTGCTTACGGCGACTCCATTACCCACGGCTACGATGCCATTTACCCTTCCCTTTCCTACGTTAACCGTCTTGGAAATCTGCTTGATGCCGACGTGCACAACCGCGGCATTGGCGGTGACACCTTCTCGCCGGAACTAGCAAAAAGAGACAACCTGCAAAACCCCGACTTTGTAACCGTTGCCTACGGCACCAATGACTGGAGCATGTGCCCCATGGAAAAATTTGAGGCAAACTGCCGCGGATTTTTTGAGGTGATGCACGAGAGGTTCCCCAATGCGCGTGTGATTGTCATTGCCCCCATTTGGCGTGGTGACTCCGAGCGCGAGACCGCTATGGCGCGCCCCATCAGTGACGTTTACAAGCTGTTTTGCGAATACACCAAGGATTACGACCACTTCACCGTTGTAGACGGTTGGAATCTCATACCTCACCTCTCTGCGTTCTTCCACGATCAAATTCTGCACCCCAACGACCAGGGATTTTCGCTCTATGCGGAGAATTTGTATAAGGAAATTATGAAAAAATAAGAAAATGAAAGAAGCGAGCCGCGGTGCGGCTCGCTGTTTTTTTATTCTATTTCAATTCGCTTTTGCGATGGTTTCGGCGGTGGAATCCTCAAGAGGGATCTCTTCGATATCAGCGCCGATACCGCGGAGTTTTTCGACAAGGTTTTCATATCCACGCTTAATATAATGCACGCCGCGAACCTCGGTAACGCCCTGCGCTACGAGTCCCGCAATGACGAGTGCCGCGCCTGCCCTGAGGTCGGTCGATTTTACAACCGCGCCCGTGAGCTGCTCAACGCCGATGATGGTCGCGTTTTGCGAGTCTACCATGATCTTTGCGCCCATTTTGGTCAGCTCCTCGGTGTAACGGAAGCGGTTTTGCCATACGCCCTCATGAATGTTACCAATACCGTTGGCAATGCAAAGCAGCACCGCAAACTGCGGGTGCATATCGGTGGGAAAACCGGGATAGTAAACGGTTTGAATGTTGATGTTTTGCAGGTTGCCGTCGCTGATAACAACAACTGCGTCATCCTCTTCCTCCACTCTGACGCCCATTTCGCAGAGCTTGCTGGTGATGGACTCTACGTGCTTGGGAATGACGGACGTAACGCGCACACATCCGCCCGCGGCAGCCGCGGCAACCATGTAGGTGCCCGCCTCGATCATATCGGGAATAATGGTGTAGCTGCAGCCGTGAAGCTCGGTGACTCCGCGAACCTTGATCACAGACGTACCTGCGCCAACAATGTCGGCGCCGCATGCGTTGAGGAAGTTTGCCAGGTCGACGATGTGGGGCTCTCTTGCGGCGTTTTCGATAACGGTTGTACCCTCGGCAAAAACAGATGCCAAAATAACGTTGACGGTAGCCCCTACCGATGCTACGTCAAAGTAAACGCTATTGCCCTTGAGGCCTTCGTCTGCCTCGGCGTAAATGTAGCCACCCTCGGTATCGGTCTTGGCACCGAGCGCACGGAAGCCCTTGATGTGTTGGTCGAGAGGACGGTTGCCGCCAAAATCGCAACCGCCGGGCCACGCAATGCGCGTTTTGCCAAAACGACCAAGCTCGGCGCCGAGCAAATAGGAGGAGCCGCGCATTTTGCGAACGAGCTCATCGGGCGAGGTTCCCTGACGGACACCTGCGGTGTTGATGAGGACCTGTGTAGGGGAAAGATATTTAATCTGCGCTCCCATTTGTTGAATCAACAAGAGCGAGTTGGTAATGTCACTGACCATAGGAATGTTATCGAGTGTGCAAACATCCCCTGTGAGAATGGTAGCAAAGAGAATGGGCAAAGCCGCGTTTTTCATGCCGCTGACAGCAATTTCACCGTAAAGCGGACGGTTTCCGCGAATGACAAATTTGGTTGACATATCAATTACACGAAAGGCCCGAAAGCCCCGCTCCTTTCTATAATAAGACTAAGTTTTATTCTAAAAAATTCATTTCTCGCGCGCGCTATATAGATACTATATATATTATAGTATATTATATAGCATTTGTCAAGAGTTTTTTGGAAATTTCTTTTCCTTTTTTCAAACTTTTTTACTCTCTTTTCATTTTATGCCAAAAAGACAAAAAAGGCAACTGCATTTGCGGCTGTTTCTTCCCTTTTTAGGGGGATTGACAAGTGCCCTTTTCTATGATATAATGTTAAATTGAAATAGTATGTATGCGCGCGAGGCGCGTGAGAATAAAAGCTTGAAAGGAAGATACTGTTATGAAAATCAATGCGCTTAAGTCCGCTCTGATCGGCGGTGAATACGATAGCCGTTTGGGATACATTTACGGCGAAGCTGCAGTAGCCACTCAAAGAGAACGCTATGCCGCTGCCATCGATTCCTTTATTGCCCTTTACGGTGCAGACCGCGATGCCGCACTCTACTCGGTTGCGGGCAGAAGCGAGCTTTCGGGCAATCACACCGACCACAACCACGGACGTGTGATCGCCGCTTCGATCGATCTCGATATCATTGCAGTTGCCTCTCCCAACGGCGAGGATCTCATTCGCGTCAAAAGCGAGGGATTCCACGAGGATATTATCGACATTAACGTTTTCACCACTCCTCGCGAAAATCCCGAAGGCAATTCTGACGAGTTGATTGCAGGAATGGTTGCCGGCTTCCGCGAGAACGGCTACCGCGTTGGCGGCTTTGACGCCTACACCACCTCTAACGTGCTCAAGGGCTCGGGTATTTCTTCCTCTGCGGCGTTTGAGGATATGATCGGCAACATTCTCAACCACATCTACAACGATGGGGCTATCGACAACGTAGAGATTGCAAAGATTGCACAGTATGCCGAAAACGTATTTTTTGGCAAGCCCTGCGGACTGATGGATCAGGTCGCCTGTGCCGTTGGCGGCATTGTGGCGATCGATTTTGAAGATCCTAAGTCCCCCATCATCAACAAGCTCGACGTGGATATTTCGGGCGCGGGCTATCATCTTTGCATTACCAACACGGGCGGCAACCACGCCGACCTGACCGACGATTATGCATCTGTTCCCGCTGAAATGAAGAGCATTGCCGCTTATTTTGGCAAATCGGTTTTGCGTGACCTCGAGGAAGAAAGCTTTGTGGCAAGCATTCCTCTCCTGCGCGGCAAATACAGCGACCGTGCTATTTTGCGTGCTCTGCACTTCTTCGCGGAAAACCGCCGCGTAGCCCTGCAAACAGAGGCACTGGCAAGTGGTGACCTTGATACTTTCTTTGCAAACGTGATCGCGTCCGGACGCTCCTCCTATTGCTATTTACAAAACGTATATACCACCAAAAACGTAGAGGAGCAAGGTCTTTCCCTCGCGCTCTGCCTCTCCGAGCGTCTGCTTGCCGGCAAAAAGGCAGCTTGGCGTGTGCACGGCGGCGGATTTGCGGGAACGATCCAAGCTTTTGTTCCCACCCTTGACGTGGTAGCTTACCGCGAGGCAATGGACGCCGCATTTGGCGCGGGCTCTTGCATGGTTTTGCGTATTCGACCCGTAGGCGCTATTAAGCTTTGATGATTTTTATTTGAAAAGGATTTTTATGAAACCCGAAAACAAATGGCTTGCCCTGCTCCTTTTGGGCAATTCGATTCTTTTTTCTGTCGCCTATTTTGTGCTGGCGGCATACTTCCCCATTTACATCGTCTACCTTGCAGTCGGTGCGGTAATGACGCTGATTTTTGTAATTTACAACCGCGGCTTTGTGGGCAAAAATCTCACACCCGACCAAATGAGTGACTCGATGACGCTTGAAGAAAAGCAAAAGTTTATTAATGACTGTGCCGCTCGCCTGCACCGCTCGCGTTGGATGATCACCGTCATCTTCCCTATCATTTTAGCGTTTTGTCTGGATATGATGTATCTCTTCCTTTTGCCGATGCTGGAGGGAATGTTCCAATGAGTTCCGTTCGCATCATTTCCCTTTATTCGGGCTCAACAGGCAACTGCTTTGTCATATCTGCCCCCTGCGGAACACTTCTTATTGATGCGGGTAAGAACGCAAAGCGCCTCTCTGCCGCGCTCGCAGAGGTTGGAGTTGATGCCGACAGCATTGGCGCGATCCTTGTGACGCACGAGCACACCGACCACATCAGTGCCCTGCCCGTATTTCTCAAAAAGCACCCCCTTCCCGTACATATCGCAAACGGCTCGGCCTACAAGCTGTTGCCGCATCCATCGGTCGAGCCGCTGCTCAATATGCATCCCCCGATTTATGAGGAATGCATTTGCGGCATGCGCGTGACGTCCTTCCCCACTCCGCACGACAGTCGCGCCTCGGTGGGATATCGAATTGAGATCCCCTGCGAGAACGGCAGCACCTATCGCATCGGATATGCCACCGATATTGGCTACGTCTCCCCCGAAATTGAAGAGGCGCTGACGGGCTGCGATGCCGTGATTCTTGAGAGCAACCACGATTACGATATGCTGATGACGGGGCCTTATCCTTATGACCTTAAGAAGCGCATTGCCTCGCGGCGCGGGCATCTTTCCAATCCCGAGTCTGCCGCACTTGCCGCACGTTTGTGTGCAAGCGGCACAAAAAAGCTGATGCTGGCACACTTAAGTCAGGAGAATAACCTCCCCGACATTGCTTATGACGAGTGCGTAAGCGCCGTGGGAGATGCCGACGTAGAGGTGTTTGTCGCACATCCCGAAATTCCCGTTGAAATGCTTTGATTGGAGACAGTTATGGTTCAAGTTACCGTAATTACCGTTGGTAATCTAAAAGAGGCATATTGGCGCGATGCCATTGCCGAATACGAAAAACGCCTTTGCGCGTTCTGCAAGCCCGAGATTATTCAGCTTAAGGAAGCAAAGCTAGCCGAAAGCCCAAGCGACGGCGAAATAAAAGCCGCCCTTGCCGACGAGGGCAAGCGAATCTTGGCAGCTATTCCCCCTCGCTCCTACAAAATTGCGATGTGCGTGGAGGGCAAGCAATTCTCCTCGGAGGAGCTTGCAGCAAAGCTTGACGGCGTGCTTGCCAACACGGGCTCTCTTTGCCTCATTATCGGCTCTTCCTTTGGCCTTGCCGACGAGGTCAAAGGGGCGTGTGACTTACGCTTATCGGTTTCCAAATTGACCTTTCCGCATCAAATGATGCGCGTCGTGCTTTTTGAAATGCTCTACCGTTGCTTTGGCATTCTCAAGGGCACAAAATATCATAAATGACAACCTGTTAGGAGTTTTTTTATGAAACAGATCTTCAAAAACAATACACAGCATCACGGCTCGCGTCTGCCCGGTATGGAGTCCTTGACCGAGCTTTATAAAATCGGCCCCGGCCCTTCGAGTTCGCATACCATCGGCCCCGAGCGCGCGTGCTTGTTAGCCCTTAAAAAGTTTCCCGCGGCTGATGCATTTTGCGTAACGCTTTACGGCTCTCTTGCCAAAACCGGTAAGGGGCACGGCACCGATACCATCATTCAAAAAACCTTTGCTCCCCTCACCTGTGAGATTATTTTTGATCCCGAAAGCGAGGACATTCCCCACCCCAACACCATGGATGTGGCGGCTCTTTCCAAGGGGCACGAATTTGGTCGCTTGCGTATTCTCAGCGTGGGTGGCGGCCGCATTCAGGTGGACGGTGAGGCAGCAGAAGCGCCGAAGATCCATTACACACTCAAAACATGGAAAGATATCCGCGAATATTGCGAGGAGAAGAACATTCGCCTGTGGCAGTTTGCCGAGGAGAACGAGGGGCCCGAGTTCTGGCTCTATATGACCGATATGTGGGAGGCGATGAAGGCGTCGATCCGTCGCGGTCTTGAGGACGAAGGCGAGCTCCCCGGCGGACTTCACGTACAGAAAAAAGCGAAGTTTCTTTACTACCGTCGCTCGATTGGTGAGAGCACCGAAACGCGCGAGGATCGCTTGGTTTGCTCCTACGCCTTCGCTGTCAGCGAGCAGAATGCGGCAGGTGAAAAGATCGTTACCGCTCCGACTTGCGGTGCCTCGGGTGTACTCCCTGCTGTCCTTTACTACGAGCAACACAAAAACGGATTTGCCGATTGGGAGGTCGTTCGCGCGCTTGCCGCAGGCGGCATCATCGGCAACCTAATTAAGACGAACGCATCTATTTCGGGTGCGGAGTGCGGATGCCAAGCCGAGATCGGTACGGCGTGCGCCATGGCTGCGGCGGCGCTTGGCGAGTTGTTCCAGCTCTCGCTCGATAAGATCGAATATGCTGCTGAAATTGCGATCGAGCACCACTTGGGACTGACCTGCGACCCCATTTGCGGTCTTGTGCAGATCCCCTGTATTGAAAGAAACGCAGTCGCCGCGATGCGCGCCATCAACGCGGTAACGCTTTCAGACTTCCTATCTGATACGCGAATGATCTCGTTTGACAAGGTCGTTCGTGCGATGATGGAAACAGGCCGCGACATGTCCGATCTTTACAAGGAAACCTCCGAGGGCGGACTTGCGACGCTGGGTGTGGAGAGGAAAGATTGATAAAATTACCCGCTTTTTTCAAAAACCTCTTGAAACCTTCCCTACTTTTGTGATATAATAGTACAGATATAGAAATTTTGTAACAGACTGCCCGTGTGGCATGGAGGTAAAAATTGATCGTTGCATTGGAAGATGCCAAGTATAAATTGCTTGGTATGAGAGAAAGCATTGCGGAGCTTGGCTCCGCTTTGCGAATTGAAGAAACCAAAGAATTGCTTTTTGACCTTGAGGCGCAAACACAAGCTCCCGATTTTTGGAACAGTGCCGAAAAATCGAGCAAGGTACTGCAGACCATTAAGCAAGGTCAGGATAAGGTTGCCGGCTATGAAAAGCTTTGTGCGCGTCTTGAAGACGCCATCGCTTTGGCAGAGATGGCAATTGAAGAAAACGACGAGGGCTACGTTGAAGAAGTGCAAAGCGAGCTCGATGCCATTGTTGCCGAGGAAGAAAGCCGCCGCATTGAGGTGCTCCTTTCGGGCGAGTACGACAAGAGCAATGCCATTGTATCCTTCCACCCCGGTGCAGGTGGCACCGAGGCGCAGGACTGGGCACAAATGCTCTACCGCATGATCACCCGTTGGGCAGAAAAGCGCGGATTTAACGTTAAGCTCACCGACTGGCTCGACGGCGACGGTGCGGGCATTAAGAGCGCAACTGTAATGATCTCGGGCCTGAATGCTTACGGCTACCTCAAGAGCGAGAACGGCGTTCACCGCTTGGTGCGCGTTTCTCCTTTTGACGCAAACGGACGCCGCCAAACGTCTTTTGCATCTATCGAGGTCATGCCCGAGTTTGAAAACCTTGATGCCGTTGTCATTCGCGAAGAAGACATTGAAGTAACCGCTCACCGCTCCAGTGGTGCAGGTGGTCAGCACATCAACAAGACCGACTCGGCTATCCGCATCGTTCACAAGCCCACCGGCATTGTTGTTGGCTGCCAAACCGAGCGTTCGCAGCTGCAAAACAAGGAAACCGCAATGCGTATGCTGAAATCCAAGCTGATGGAGATCAAAATTCAAGAGCGTCTTGACACCATTGTGGATATTCAAGGTATTAAAACAAACATCGAGTGGGGTGCGCAGATTCGTTCCTACGTATTTATGCCCTACACGCTTGTTACCGACAAGCGCACAGGTTTTGAGACCGGTAACATTCAAGCCGTTATGGACGGTGACCTTGACGGATTTATCAACGCATATCTCAAGCACACCGCAGGAAAATAAAAAAGGAGAAGGATTATGAATATCAACAAGATCATTTTTTCTCTCGCAGGCGCAACCGCAGTTGCCGCTTCCGCTATGGCTCTCGTCGACTATAAGCGTCGCACAGATTGCAGACAAATTGCAGAGCCCCGTGTAGGTGAGCTTTTGTTCACCTTTGCTGCTGCAGCGAGCGGTGCTTTTCTTGCTCACATTGCAAACCAGCTTGACGAAACCAAGCATCCCGAGCGCGCCGAAGCGCTGCAAAAGGCAGATGACAAGCTGACCGAGCTTGTGACTTCTAAGGAAGAAAAATAAAGAGAATGTGGGAGCGGATGACCAATGGCCGCTCCCTCTTTTTATGTGTGCTTTCATTTTTTGAAAAAGCTTTTATAAAATATTGACTTTTCATTTCTTTTATGATATAATAAGATGTTAAACTATGCGATAATGAGATTTATGCGAAAGGAGTGATAAAAATGGTAAAGGTGTTGGCGGTTTTGCCGCACAGCATTGCAGAGAAAGCCGGAATTCACGGCGGTGACATGCTGATCTCGATCAATCAAAATGAAATACGAGACGTGCTCGACTACCGTTTTTATCTCACCGATACAAACGTATCCGTTACGCTATCGCGCGGCGGTAAGCCCTATACCGTACACATCAACAAGGGTGAGTACGATGACATCGGGCTCTCCTTTGAGACGCCCTTGATGGATAAAAAGCACTCCTGCACAAACCGTTGCGTGTTCTGCTTTATTGACCAACTGCCCCCCGGTATGCGCGAGTCTCTCTATTTTAAGGACGACGACGACCGTCTTTCCTTCTTACACGGCAACTACGTTACCCTGACGAACCTTAAAGATGAGGACATTGACCGCATCATTAAGATGCATATTTCTCCCGTCAACGTGTCTGTTCACACCACCAACCCCGAATTGCGTGTAAAAATGATGAAAAACAAGCACGCAGGAGAGGTGCTCTCCTACCTTGACCGCATGGCGGATGCAGGCATTGCACTTTGCACGCAGATCGTGCTTTGCAAGGGGCTGAATGACGGTGCCGAGCTTGACCGCACGTTGCATGATCTGATCAAATATCATCCCTCGCTCCGTTCTTGTGCGATCGTTCCCGTAGGACTGACCAAATACCGCGAAAAATTGTATCCTCTTGAAGCATTCTCCCCCGAGGAGTGTGCGGCGGTTATTAAGCAGGTCAACGCCTATGGAAATTGGTGTCTCAAAGAATACGGCACGCGCATTTTTTACTGCTCGGATGAGTTTTACATTCGTGCAGGACTCCCCCTGCCCCCCGAGGAATTTTACGAGGACTACTCCCAAATTGAAAACGGCGTTGGTATGCTGACATCAATGCGGGCAGAATTTGATATGGAGCTTGACTACCTTGACGAGCTGCTCGCCGATTTTTGCGCACCGCGTACCGTTTCACTCATTACCGGCATGGCGGCGCACGCGCATATTTTCTCTCTTGCAAAGGCGCTTTCAGAGCGCGTTGAGGGGTTGACGGTGAACGTTTACCCCATAGTAAACAATTTCTTTGGTGAAAGCGTCACGGTTGCGGGACTCATCACGGGCGGTGACGTAGTGGAGCAACTCAAAGGCAAGCATCTTGGCGATGAGCTTCTCTTCCCCTCTGTTATGCTTCGTGCAGATGGCGACGTATTTCTTGACGATATGACGCCCGACGAGCTTGGAGAAAAGCTTGGCGTGCCCGTTCGCGCCGTGGAAAGTGACGGAGCAAAATTCATCTCTGCTGTGCTCGGCATTGGCGAATGACGGGAAGAAAAAGCGGACAAACTGTTTTTTAGTGGAAAGGACATAGATTTTATGGCAAAACCGATTATTGCGATTGTCGGACGTCCCAACGTTGGCAAAAGCACTTTGTTTAACAAGCTCATCGGTGAGCGTCGCTCGATTGTAGAGGACACTCCCGGTGTTACGCGCGACCGCATTTACGGCGAGACCGAGTGGCGCGGCAAGCGTATGATCCTCATTGACACGGGCGGAATTGAGCCCAAGACCGACAACCTTATCCTCAAGCAAATGCGTCAGCAGGCGCAAATGGCTATTGACACCGCCGACGTTATCATCTTTATGTGTGACGTGCGCACGGGGCTCACCGCCAACGACCGCGACATTGCCGTTATGCTGAAGAAGAGTGGCAAGCCCATTGTTCCCTGCATCAACAAGTGCGATAGCATTGGTGCGCTCCCGATGGAGTTTTACGAGTTCTACGAGCTTGGCTTTGAGGAAGAACCCATTGGTGTTTCCTCTATTCACGGCAGTGGCTCGGGTGATCTTCTCGATGCCTGCCTGCGCTATCTTGACGATTGGCAGGACACCATGGAAGAGGACGACAGCATTAAGGTTGCCGTTATCGGTAAGCCGAATGCGGGCAAATCCTCTATTATCAACCGTCTCATCGGTGAGGAGCGTCTTATCGTTTCCAACATTGCGGGCACAACGCGCGATGCGGTTGATACACAACTCGAAAACGAATACGGCAAATTCACCTTTATTGATACCGCGGGTATTCGCCGCCAATCGAAAATTGACGATAAGATCGAGCACTTCAGTGTTTTGCGCGCCCACATGGCGGTAGAACGCGCACAGGTATGCCTTTTGATGATCGATGCTTCAACCGGCATTACCGATCAGGATACCAAGATTGCCGGTATTGCACACGAGGCAGGCAAAGCAGTTATTATTGTGGTCAACAAGTGGGATTTGATTGAAAAGGACAACAGCACGGTAAACGAATTTAACAACCGCATTCGCACCGAGCTGGCATATATGCCCTACGCGCCCATCCTTTACATTTCGGCAAAGACCGGTCAGAGAGTGACCAATCTGTTTGAGCGCATTGTTTACGTTTACGGTCAGTCGGTAATGCGCGTTACCACGGGTATGCTCAATGACGTTCTCGGCGATGCAATGATCCGCGTTCAGCCCCCGTCCGACAAGGGTCGCCGTCTCAAGATCTACTATATGACGCAGATCGCGACTGCTCCCCCCACGTTCGTCATCTTTTGCAATAACGTGGAGCTCTTCCACTTCTCTTATCAGCGCTATATCGAGAACTGCCTGCGCGAGACCTTTGGCTTTATGGGCACGCCCATCAAGCTGATCATTCGCATGAAGGGCGACGAGGCGGATAAATAAGCGCGTCCAACACCCCTGCAAGGAGGTTAAATTATGTTTGTAGATAACGTTAAAATTTATATCAAGGCCGGTGACGGCGGCAACGGTGCCGTCTCCTTTCGCCGTGAAAAATACGTAGCTGCGGGTGGTCCCGACGGCGGTGACGGCGGACACGGTGGCAACGTGGTCTTTCGCGTTGACGAGGGCACCAATACCCTCTTGGCGTTCCGTTACAAGCATAAGTTTGTAGCGGCTCGCGGCGGTGACGGCAAGGGCGGCAAGTTCCACGGTGCAACTGCCGAGGATCTCGTTATCCTCGTTCCCCCCGGAACGCTTATCCGCGATGCGGAATCGGGCAAGATCATTCACGATATGTCCGAAGATGACGGTGCCGATTTTATCGCTTGCCGCGGCGGTCGCGGCGGTTGGGGCAACCGTCACTTTGCAACGCCCACGCGCCAAGTTCCCATGTTTGCCAAAAACGGCACCGAGGGTCAAGAGCGCGAGGTTATTTTGGAACTGAAAATGATTGCTGACGTGGGTCTTATCGGTTACCCCAGCGTTGGTAAATCCTCTATCCTTGCGCGCATTTCTGCGGCAAAACCGAAAATTGCGGATTATCACTTTACCACCTTGTCGCCCAACCTTGGCGTTGTTCGCACGGGTGGTGAGAGTGGATTTGTGGCGGCTGACATTCCCGGCCTTATCGAGGGTGCTGCTGACGGTGCAGGGCTTGGTCACGCATTCTTGCGTCACGTTGACCGTTGCCGCTTGCTTTTGCACGTTGTGGATATTTCCTGCTTTGAGGGCAGAGATCCCGTGGAAGACGTGAAGCAGATCAACTACGAATTGGCACGTTACAGCCCCGAGTTGGCAGAGCGTCCGCAAATTATTGTGGCTAACAAGTGCGACTCTCTCGACCCCGAAATCGTTGACGTACCTGCATTTGAAGCATTCATTCAAGAAAACGGTTGGGAGCTTTTCTACATCTCGGCTGTAACCGGTGAGGGTGTGGATGCACTCATTCGCCGCGTAGCGACCCGTCTTGAGGAGCTACCTCCCATTAAGGTTTATGAAAAAGAATACGTGCCCGAGGACGTTGTGGTTGGCGGTGAGCGTGAGACCATTATTCGCCGTGAAAACGATACCTTCTTTGTTGAGGGCGAGTGGATCAAGAACGTTATGGGTCAAATCAACTTCAGCAATTACGAGTCGCTCAACTACTTCCAAAAGGTTCTGCAGAATGGCGGCGTATTTGAAATGCTGGAAGCAAAGGGCTGCCGCGACGGTCACACCGTTTCCATCTACGATTTTGAATTCGATTACGTAAAATAATTTTAAGGAGAAACCTATGAACATTTGGCACGATATCAACCCCGCATATATCAAGCCCAATGATTTTACTGCCGTTATTGAAATTCCCAAGGGGAGCAAGTGCAAGTATGAGCTCGACAAGTACACGGGTCTCTTAAAGCTTGACCGCGTGCTTTACACCTCTACGCACTACCCTGCCAACTACGGCTTTATTCCGCGCACATACGCCGATGACGGCGACCCGTTGGACGTTTTGGTACTTTGTGCCGAGTCCATTTACCCTATGACCTTGATGCAGGTTTATCCCATTGGTGTGATGCGTATGTTGGACGGTGGAAAAATGGATGACAAGATCATCGCCGTTCCTATCTCCGACCCGACCTATCTCGGGATTGACTCCATCGACCATCTCCCCCCGCATATTTTTGACGAAATTATGCACTTCTTTAGCGTTTACAAGCAGCTGGAGAACAAGGAGACCGCAGTCAAGTCGCTCTTTGGGAAAGAGAAGGCAGAACAGATCATTGCCGAGGCAATTGAATGTTATAAGGAAACATTTGAAAAAGAATAACAGATAAAAATAAGCGCTTACGAGATTTCGTAGGCGCTTTTTTCTTGTTCAAAAGTATATACCCCCGACAAGTGGTAACACTTGTCGGGGGCTTCTTATTATTCTTTTTCAGCGTGTTTTTCGAGATCTGCGATGATTTGTTTGAATGCATCTTCCTCTCGCACAAAATCAAACCTTTTATCTTTCAAACCTTCAATTCTCAAATTGCAAGCATTTCCTTTGTAATTTTTTGAAATGTTTTGTTTTTTGTGTTTCAAGCGGTTTACCATTGGCGCAGTGTAATCCATATCATTCAGATTTGCTTCAATAACTGCATAGCGACAACTTTCTTTAAGGTTTTTTAAGACATTTTCTTTATCGTTTAATTGGGTATATTGAAGTGCGATGTAACGATAATAAAGCGAAAGATCGTTGGCATAAAAGCCGACATTATCATCAGAAAACAAGCGTTTTAGTATATCAATGGCAAAAGTATATGCTTCAATCTTTTCTTCAGGTGAAAAATTTGTTTTTGAGGTCATATTTACAGCAGACATTGATACACTGTGAATTAGAGTTTCAATATATTTTTGGCAAGCAACAACGCCTTCTTCACCTTTCAGAATCGTGGCTTTTAGCCCCTCCCTTGTTTCATGGATGCCTCCGCCCATATTTGCGTAATATAAAGCTTTTTCGCTATCAATGCCATGATAAGTATAGCATAAACATTGAACAGCGTGTTCCCTTTGCATTGCATCGGTTGACTTTTCCAAAAGCGTTTCGCCAAGAGCAATAATGCGTTCGGCTTCATCCTTTGGACAAGGATATTCTGACTTTCGTTTGATAGCATACATAAGTCCTTCGATAACGCGGCAATCCGTCGGGAATTCGGAATATGCCTTTTCCCAAATTTCAAGGTTCTTTTGATTTTCACCATTCTGACAACAAATTTTACTTTGTCGCTGATATTCGCATATTGCTTCTTCCATTCTTACTTTATCTACACAAAGTAATTCATCAACGGTTACATCAAAATAAAACGCGATTTTAGGTAACAAAGTAATATCCGGAAAACCTTCGCCGCGCTCCCACTTTCCAACGGATTGCGGTGTAATTCCAAGATGGTTGGCAAGAGCTTCTTGGGTAATGCTTTTCTGCTGTCTCAATGAGCGTAATTTTTCTTTTAAGTTAATTTCCATATATTCAATCCACCTTTGTTTAGATTGATAAGCGCTTATCTTGACTATATTATAGCACATGTTTATTGTCATTTCAAGAACTGCAAAGTTTGTTTATGGGCGCCTTTTACAACTTTTGGTTGTGTTTGGGTTTATCAGCACAAAACCATAACTCTTCTCTTTCCTCGCGAAAATCGCGGGGCTTTTTATTTGGCACAAAGTGGCACACATTGGCATCTTTTGGCACAAAAAAGGGCGGTACAATAAGGGCGTCACAAAGAAAACCGAACCATTGGAGGTGATGCTATTTGTATGGCAAAGAAATTGCCAAAAACGCTTGATACTCCCGCGCGGCAAAAGCGGCTTTTGGCTCTGCTTGAAGAATACGTAGGCGCTTGTCGTCCGCCGCCTGAGGCAGACAGCAAAAAGTCAGGGGGGCAGTTTGCCAACCTTGCGGGCTTTTGTCGCTTTCTTGGTTGCGGCATTGCATACCTGCAAAAGCTCTGCACCGATGCCCCGCGGCTTTACGATCTCATTTGTACCACGCTTGAAGATGAGCTTCTGATCTCATCGCCCTCGCCGTCCCTGCTTTCCTATTATCTCAAAAAGCGATTGGGGTACGATGAAAAGGAAGAAAGCTCGGCGGCGTCCTGCGGACAAATGCGGCTTGTGTTTGAGCACGACATTTTGGAGGACGGTACGTGAGAGAAGATAACGAGGGAATCCTGCACATCCGCGGCGTACCCAACGAGCGGCAAAAGCTGTTTTTTGCATCCCGTGCCCGTTACACAGCTTACGGTGGTGCTCGCGGCGGCGGAAAATCCTGGGCTCTGCGGCGCAAGCTGATCGGGCTTTGTCTCTGCTACCCCGGCATTCGGTGCCTATTGGTGCGGCGTTCCTATGCGGAGCTCAAAGCCAACCACGTGCGCCCGCTTTTGGATGAGTACGGCACGCTCCTCTCTTACAGTGAGGGGGACAAACTCCTCACGCTCCCAAACGGCAGCAGCATAGCTCTTGGCTATTGCGCGTCCACACGGGATGTTTTGCGTTATCAAGGACAAGAGTACGACATTATTGCTATCGACGAGGCAACGCAGCTGAGCGAATATCAGTTTTCTATTTTTAAGGCCTGTCTTCGTGGCACTTCTGTTGCACCGCGCAGAATGTACCTGACCTGCAATCCCGGTGGCATTGGTCACGCTTGGGTGAAGCGACTCTTTGTGGAGCGAAAATTTCGAGAAGATGAAGATCCCGACGATTATCTCTTCATCTCGGCGCAGGTGTATGACAATCCGATTTTGCTGCGAGCTGACCCCGACTATGTTCGGCAGTTGGAAAGCTTGCCGCAAAAATTGCGTGATGCGTGGTTGCATGGAAGCTGGGACGTATTTGAGGGACAGTTCTTTTCGGAATTCGACCCCGACGTACACATCTGTTCCCCCGAGAAGATCCCCGACGGACTGCATTATTTTGTGGCGTTTGACTACGGCTTTGATATGCTTGCCGCCCTTTTGATGGGATACGATGCCAAGGGCAATTTGTTTGCGGTAAAGGAAGTTTGCCGCCCCAATCTTACTTTGAGTGAGGCGGCACGGCAGGTGGCGCTTTTGTGTCAAGGAGTAGAGGTGCGCTATGCGGTTGCTTCCCCCGACCTTTGGAACCGCCGTCAGGACAGCGGAAAAAGCGGATTTGAGGTGATGCAATCGGCCCCATGTATGCCACCGATGTGCGCCGCCGATAACCGCCGCGTTCCGGGTTGGCGTGTTCTTCGCGAATATTTAAGCCCCTCGGACGGTGCGCCTGCGCTTCGGATATCGTCGGCTTGTACCGAGCTGATCCGCTCGATGCCGGCTCTGCTTTGCGACGCAGTGCGCCCCGAGGATGCCTCGGACGAGCCCCACGCCGTAACACATGCGCCGGAGGCCTTGCGCTACGCCGTAATGAGTCGCACCAATCTTCCCACACAACCGGCCGCCAACAACACCTTTCGTTTTGCTAAAAAAGAGCGCTCGCTCTTTTAAGAGCGAGCGAAGGACATGGGTTTTCTTTGTGACAGTTCAAAATGAAAGGAGTTTTTCAACTTATGGCAAGACTCAATTCAAGGCATTCTGCCCTGAAAATTCTCTCTTGCAAATTTGGCGGTCTTGGAAAACACGCACCGCTCTCCCCCGAAGGGGCCGAGGATATGTGCAATTTTCAAATTCTGCCCGGTGGCATCCTCAAAGCACGTATGGGCTACAAGCTCGAAAAACACTTTTCGAGTGATCAAAAGGTGCGTGGCATTTGGCAAGGAACGTTTCAAGGGAACTCGCTCTTTTTTGCTGTGGTGGGCAACACGGTCTACCGATTGGACGGGGAGTCGATGACCGAAAGCGTTGCGGGAACCCTCTCTACCTCGGAAGGGCTTGTGCATTTTTGCATCTACATGGACGATTTGTATCTGCTTGACGGAAAAAACATTTACCGTTACTTCCCCTGGCCGAACAGATTTGACATTGTAGAAGCTTACGTTCCGCTTTACGGATACCAATGGAACCCTACTTCCTATGGCGACGTCAATGAGGATATCAATCTGCTCACCCCCCGTTTGCGTGTGCACTATTACAACTCGAATGCATCAACCGTTTTTCGTTTGCCCTATTACGCCGATACGGTAGACGTCGTCAAGGCCGACGGAAAGCCCATCGTCAACTACACCTTCACGCCCAAAACCGACAAGATCACCCTCAATACGGCAACTCCGCCTGCCGTTTTGGAGGTCGGCTTTACTGTTGGACTGAACGAGGAGATTCGTCAAAAGATCCTTGCGGCACAGCTTTCCTTTATTTACTCCCGTGGGAACGAAAACAAGCTTTTGCTTTGGGGCAACGATGCTCGCGTATTTTGCACTCGTCCCGTAACCGACTACATGCTCTCCTCCTGCCACGCGCTCTACCCTGAGGCATCTTCCCTTTATTTTTGTGCGGACGACGTGCTCTTTTTGGGTGACAGTGCAAATCCCGTAACCGCTATGTGCCCCTTGTATGACACTGTTCTCGCCTTTGCCCCTGACCGTATTTGGAGCTTGACCTTTGAAAAAGGCGAGGTGTTGACAACACTTGCGGCAAAGGATATTGGGTGTGTCTCCCCACGCGGCGCGATCTCCTACCAAAACAGCATATTGGCGGTGATGGGGAATGATATTTACCGCATCACGGCATCGGTAGCCCGCCCCGAGCAGCTCTCCTTTGAACGACTTTCGGTGGGCTTAAGAGGAAAAATCTCTTCCGATTTTGCAAAGCGTGCAGAGCTCTTTTGGAACGTTGGCGACGGTGAGATTTGGATGCGAGACCCCGAAAATCAAGCCGGTGACGTGCTTGTTTGGAACACGGAAAGCGAGGAATGGTATCGTTTTAGTAATATTCCCGCAAGCTTCTTTTTCAAAAATTCGGAGGGCTTCGGCTTTGCACAAAACAACGATATTTTTGTATTTGACAGCTCCCATAACAAGGATTCCGATACGCCTATATCCGCTTTTTACAGGAGCAGCTACCTCGACTTTGGAACCCCCGACGTTCCCCGTCGTTCAACGCGCGCATATTTGTATTTTGGAGGAAATGAAGAGGAAGGAAGCGTGTTGTTTGAAACCGAACGCAACAGCAAAAGTTTCGACTTGATTCCCCCCGATTCCAATGCCAACACACACGTACAAGGAATGCGCTTTGGCTCCCACCGCTACCGCTTTTTGCGTTTTACCATCTTTGTATACGCATCAAACCCCGTCGAGTTCTACCGACTTGACATTCATACCATGCCTTAATCATCTTTTAGAAAGGAGGAATCGTTATTTCTCAAGCACACGAACTGGCGTGGCGTGCTTATGAGGCAGGCAAGGCCTACAAACAACGCATCGGTCTTTATGAAACGGTAAGACGCAATGAGCGCTTTTATCGCGGAGACCATTGGTATGGCGTAAATGCCGACCTCCCACGCCCCGTTTTTAACTTTATTCGACGGATTACCGACCACCAGGTCGCATCCGTTATCGGCGGAGATATTTCCATCTCCTACTCCGATGAAGCCCTGCCCTTTGTTGCCTCCGACGAGGCGAGAGCTGCCGTTGCCCGCGGTATTGACGTGCTCAACCGCAACGCGGCTTGGCGTTGGAAGCATGGGCATATGGAGTCACTTTCCTATCAGGCACTCTTAGATGCCGCCATTTCGGGCGACGGCGTTTTTTACGCTTGGTGGGATCCCGACCGTCGCAACGGTCACGCCTTTGACGGTGACATTCACACCGACGTTGTGGATTCGACCAACTTGTTTGTTGCAGACGTCAACTCTTCCGACATTCAAAGTCAAAAGTACGTAATGCTGGCAGGTCGCGCAACTGTGGAAAGCTTGCGCCGCGAAGCACTGCTTGCAGGCGTGAGTGAAAAAGACGTCGCCCGCATCGTCAGCGACGACGAAAACATGGGTACCTACACCGCCGACCTTGGCAAAGCAGAGCTGAAGGGAGAAGAAAAGGCAACCTTTCTCATTCGCTTTTTCCGCGAGAACGGCGAGGTCATTTTTGAAAAGACCACAAAAAATTGCCTGATACGCCGTGCGAACACCGGCTTGCGACTCTACCCCATTGCCTATTTTCATTGGCACAATGCCAAAAACTGTTTTCACGGCACGGCATCGGTAAGCGATATGGTCGCCAACCAAAAATGCATCAACACCGCCTACGCAATGGCACTCAAGCATATGCAGAATACTGCCTTTTCAAAGGTTGTTTACGACAAAACACGTATTCCCGAGTGGTCCAATGAGGTTGGCGAAGCCATTGGCGCCGTTGGCGGCGGCAACATGGCAGATGCCGTTTCGGTAGTCGGTGTAGGACAGATGCAGGACGGATATCTCGATCTCATCACCGATGTCATCGAAAACACCAAATCGATGATGGGTGCAACCGACTCGGCTTTGGGTGACGAACGTGCACACAACACCAGTGCAATTCTCACGCTGCAATCTGCCGCTTCGGTATCCTTGGAGCACGTTCGCGTTCACTTTTGCCGTTGTATTGGCGAGCTTGCCGCCATTTGGGCAGATATGCTTTGCACCTACTGCCCCACCGAGCGTATGCTTTCGGTTTTGGAAAAGAGTGGCGAAGTAAGTGCCGAAGCACTTGATTACGCGCTCCTCAAAAACGCACTCATCAATGCTACCGTTCACGCAGGAAGCATCGACCGTTATTCCCCCGCCGCTACCGTTTCTACACTGAACAAGCTGTTGGACGACGGTCACTTGAGCGTGAGTGAATACGTAGAACTGCTCCCCACGGGCATGCTCGTCAACCGCGAGGTATTGCTCGAAAAACTCAAAGAGAAAGGAGTTGCAACTGATGAATGAAGAATGCACTGTTCTCGAAGATCAAAATGAAGATGCGAGCGCGACGCACGATTTTGTGGAGACGCCGCCTGCGCCGCAGACAGCAAAGCCCCTCACAACCGAAGGAACAAAAACACCTCTCGGAGAACCAAATGAAGCTGCTCTTGGCATTTTTGCAGATACCTGCGCAGATCCTGATTTTGATTGCGAAGATCCTGATTCCACGCATCAAAAAAGCGAATTGGACGAGCTGCGAGGTCAGCTGAACCGCCTCCGACAAGAGCTTGATGCCAAAAACGCGCAACTTGCCCAAATGGAGCATATTGAGCGTCAGTATAACGAGTTTTCGGTTCTCTACCCCGAGACGCCCATCGCCTCGCTTTCAAAAGAGGTGTGGCAAGGCGTTCAAGATGGCAACTCGCTTGCCGCGGCATTTGCTCTTGCCGAGCATCGCCGTACGCTCTTGCAAAAAATGGCAGTCGAGAGGAATGCCGAAAACCGTGCTCGCTCTGCGGGCGCTGCAAAAAACGCCGAGAGCGTTGAATTTTCCCCTGCCGAGGTGCGTGCCATGACCCCGGCGGAGGTACGCGCAAATCTGCCCAAGATTATGCGCTCGATGCAAAAATGGCACTAACATTTTTTGAATAAAGAAAGGAAAAAAACATTATGGCTATTACCAATTTCATTCCCACCATCTGGAGCGAAAACCTCTATCAGGAGCTTGACAAAAAGTACATCGGCGTTGCAAACTGCAATCGCGATTACGAAGGCGAAATTCGCGAAAAAGGCAACACCGTTCGCATTTGCGGCGTTGGTGACGTTGTCGTCTCCGAATATGTTAAAAACGCAAACATGAACTCCCCTTCCACGCTCTCCGACAACGCTCGCGAGCTTAAGATCGACCAAGCAAAGTACTTTAACTTCCAAATTGATGACATCGACCGTGCACAGTCCTCTCCCAAACTGATGGAGCTCGCTATGAAGAATGCGGCAAGCGCGCTTGCAAACGATGCGGACGAGTATATTTACCGTCTTTACGGTCAGGCAGGCAGCAGCATCAAGTGCGATGACGTTACTACCGAGAATATCGTAAACCTCATCATCGATGCCAGAACAAAGCTCTTTACCAAGAACGTAGCTGACCCCGAGGATATCGTTATTGAGGTAACTCCCGAGATCGCGGGCTTGATTATGAAGGCAAAGGTTACCCTTTCCACCGACAACACCGACGTTATGGAGACCGGTTGCATTGGCGCAATTGGTGGCTGCAAGATCTTTGTTTCCAACAACGTGGTGAAGATGGAAGGCGACACCGGTTATGAACACAAGTGCCTGGCTCGCACCAAGCGTGCAATCGCCTTTGCAGAGCAGCTCTCCGAGATCGATGCATACCGCCCCGAGCTCCGCTTTGCCGATGCCGTTAAGGGCTTGCACCTCTATGGCGCAAAGGTCGTTTACCCCAACGAAATGGTACTGCTCGACCTCAACGTTCTCGACGCATAATTTGAGGTAGAAAATGATCTGCCAAGACTTGATCAAGAGCGCTATATCGATTGTTTGCGAAAATACCACCATCACCTTTGGCAATGAAGATTACAATTCGCGTGCTCCCTATTTGCTTGCCGCCTTTGTAACCCAATATGCTAAGCTTGACGGCGACTACCGCAAAGCAAACGGTATGGAAAGCAAGGTCATCTCTACCGATGCCGTCACGCTGAACCCCAATGATGAGTTTCCACTCTGCAATGTGTTTGCCCCTGCGGCGATCTATCACCTCGCATCCGGACTTGTGATAGACGAGAACGAGGAGATGAGCGATAAATTCTTTGACCGCTACATCAGTGCCATTCTTGACATTCGCAAAACGCTCCCCGCCTCGGTTGGCGCGATCGTTGACCGCTACGGCTTGACCTGACCAAATAAAAAAGGTACCCACGCGAATTTCGCGTGGGTACTGATTTTTTATTTTTTTTTAGGATTGCAAAAGGTGGATCGCTTCGCGGATTTCCCCGATGGAATAACCGTAGCGGGAAAGACTTGCAATCATACGGCGGTGCTCGTCGGCATCGCGCGGTACTTCGCCGTAGTGCTTTTTGATGAGTGCCGCACAGTTCTCTGAAAAGTCGATATCTGCAAGCAGATCAGAAAGCCCCCGCATGGTTTCGGCGGCGTATCCCTTGCTCCAAAGGTGGGCACTGATACGTTTGCTTCCCCACAGCTTACGTAGGCACTTTTCTACCTCGCGCTTCATATCGCGTTCCTCGTCGATAAGTCCATAACCGGCAAGTCGTTCTGCCGCCTGTGCGGCAACCTCACGGTTATACCCTTTGCCGACCAGCTTGCGCGTGAGTGCCTGCACCGAGTTTGCGCCGTAGGATAAGAGACTTTCCCCACTGCGCAAGGCACGGCAAAGCTCGGCGGCTTCTTCGATCTTCTCATAGGTCTCCTCGGTAATCGATCCTCGCGTAAGGTTGAATTCACAGTATTGCTCGGTTGTAATAACAAGACTTTTTTGCTCTTGGTGTTCCCCATTTTCCAAAAGCAACTGCACCAGCATCTCTGCTCCCTCGTGCTGAGCACGCAAGGCGCGGATCGTGATGGTTAACGGACTCGCCGTACCGTAAGAAATTTGCTCAAACGTCATTATTCTTCATCGGAGAGGCGAAGATCGAAATCTTCATCGTCGTCATCGTCAACCTCAAAATCCTGATCCATTGTCATTTTTGCTTGCTCGCTGAGCGCGCGAACCTTGTTTTCGATCTCCTTCATCAAATCGGGAGTGTTTTCGATGAGCTTGCGAACGTTGTCCTTGCCCTGACCGATTCTCTCGCCGTTGTAGGAGAACCAAGAGCCGCTCTTTTGAATGACGTCGAGAGCGATGGCAAAGTCGATGATCTCGCCCGAAAGAGAGATGCCCTTGCCATAAAGAATATCAAATTCTGCTACGCGGAAAGGCGGTGCGACCTTGTTTTTAACGATCTTGCACTTGACGTGGTTGCCGTAAACGTCGTTACCGTCCTTGAGCTGCTCGGTCTTGCGAATGTCGATACGAACCGATGCGAAGAACTTGAGCGCGCGGCCGCCGGGCGTGGTTTCGGGATTGCCGTAAATAACGCCAACCTTTTCACGAATCTGGTTAATGAAAACAACAACGCAGTTGCTCTTGGAGATAACGCCCGAGAGCTTGCGCATTGCCTGCGACATCATTCTTGCTTGAACACCGACCATGGATTGTCCCATATCGCCTTCAATTTCCTGACGGGGTACGAGAGCGGCTACCGAGTCGATAACAATTGCATCTACCGCACCCGAACGGGCCAAAGCTTCGCAAATTTCGAGTGCATCCTCACCGCAGTCGGGTTGGGATACGAGCAGCTCGTTGATGTCAACGCCAAGTGCCTTTGCATATACGGGGTCAAGTGCGTGCTCGGCATCGATGAACGCTGCCGTGCCGCCCGACTTTTGCACCTCTGCCAAAATGTGCAAAGCAACGGTGGTTTTACCCGAGGATTCGGGGCCAAAGATTTCAACGATACGTCCGCGCGGAACGCCGCCAATACCCAGGGCGAGGTCAAGGGAGAGAGAGCCAGTGTGAATGGCTTGCACCTCCATGTGGGAGTTCTCTCCCAATTTCATAATAGAGCCCGCGCCAAAGTCGCGCTCAATTTGTGTCATTGCGGTTTTGAGTGCCTGCGCCTTGCCTGCTGCGTCAAGTCCTGCGGGGACTGCCAATTTTGTTTTCTTCGTAGATGCCATAATATGATCCTTTCACGCGGTGGATAGTGCCACCGCTTTCCCTTTTATTTTTTCTGTCCCTATTATACTCCATTTTGGGACGCTTGTCAATACCTTTTTGGAATATATTTTTCCGTTTTTGGCATTTTATTTTGCATTTTTCGGTTTTTGTTGGCATTTTAAGGAGTCAATTTTCCAAAAAGAGAGTTGGCAAAAAGATGTGGGGGAACTTTTTGAGAAAAGTTCCCCCACACCCCTTCAAAAACTTTCTCGCAAATATATCATATATATAAGTCGTTGCTTTACTAATAGACAGTCGGTGCGAACGCAAGGTTCGCTTTTGCTATCGCAAGCGCGTGGGCACCACCAAGACCCCGCGCGCTCAGAAAATTGATTTGCGATGGCAAAGGTCACTCTCCCCCTTTTTATATAAATAAGGACGCCACTGCGGTGGCGTCCTTGGTTTTATAAGAACTTAATCATTTATTTCATGCAATACAACACCCGCGATAATTTGCGATACGATGAGGACGCCCGAAAATATCATCAGCATCGTGCCCCATGGCTTATCCTGATCGAGAGATAATTTGAATCCCAAAAAGAACAATGCAGGGAGTCCAATTGCCATTACAATGGCTATGACACTTGCCAATATTTTTCTTTTTTTGGTTACATTTTCTGTTGGAACAACCATAAACATCAATTCCAAATAAAACTCTAATACGAGTTCAATCAAAAAATCCATGTTGTCACGCTCCTTTTAAGCATTTTCGCCTTCTTGATACTTGGCATCCGCAATTGCCATCAGGTCGCGTTCGGGGGCGATTTCGTGGGGATAGGGATAAGTTTTGGCGCGCTTTTCAAACTGCGCTTTGATGGTTTCTGCTTTGGCTTTGTCGTTCTCGTGGAGCAAGGCGATGGCGTACTGCGTGCGGAGAATGGAGGGGTTATCCTTCATTGCCTTCATAAAGCTTTGCAGGTTTTTGGTGAGCTTTTCTTCAATAACCTCTCGGCGGTTTTGGGTGATGAGCTCCACGTAGATGCGCTCGCAGATGAGAATGCTACGGTGCAATCCTACCATTCCGCTCTCAATTTCGAGCATATGTGCCATCAGTTCATCGGCTTCTGCGAAGCGTTCTTCGTCCATGAGACGATTACAAGCAAACACACCGCGTGCCGCGACCATACTGTTTTTCATTGCCTCGTCCTCGGGTACGGTGAACCAATCGGCAGGCATATCGCGCAGACGCACGCCCTTGGTGGTCTCCTCAACAACTTTCATTTGCATCCAAAACGCCTCGCGTGCCGTGGCATCTTTGGTGAGAGAGATGGCGTTGTAGCCGTCGTTATCAATAGCACCCATACGCATGGGCACACCGTTGAGGATGGCAAGCGAATAGCCGAAAAGCGCGAGCAAGAGGAGAATTCCCGACAGCACGGAAACGCTATTTAAAAGAAAGAAGCAAACAAGGAAAATTGTGGAGAAGATGATATTCATCAAAGAGCCGCCAAGGTTATACCAAACAACCGGCATTTCTCCGTTTTTGATGTCGGGAGGGCTCATCAGGCATTGTCCGCCCGTGCCTACAATGCTATGGCGTTTGAATTTGATACTCTCCCCTTCTTTTACCCACATAAAGGAAAAAATGCGAAAAGAGCTGAAGCGGTAGCCCGTGAGTAGACCAAACACCAAGTGTCCGCCCTCGTGAATGATAATGTGGAAAATAAATGCCGCATACACCGCAGCGATGAAGCCCACAAAGAAAAGTATGGGATTGATATCTAAGGGAGAAATATAGCGAATTGCTACCCAACAAGGGATGAAATAGAGTGCGATGTTAAACGCCAAGAGTGCGTACGTTGTGAGTTTGCTTTTCTTTTTTTCTTGTTTGTTATTCATTTTATTCACCTCGAAACGTTTTATTAGAGTGTTAGGTCGCCATCTTTGATCCATTTGATTTTGTAAAGGATTTCACTGAACAGAAGTGTCAGAATTGCCGGGAGAATGAAGCAGATGAGCACAAGTCCGATCCAATCGAATGCGGTGATCTCTGCAGGATAGTTGCCACCGAACCAGCCGAGAATGATGCCGATGGGGCCAAGCAAACCACAGGTTCCCATACCGGAATTGATTGCCGCACCGTACATTTTTACACCGAAAACGCAGGTGGCAAGTGGGCCTGTGATGGCGCTTGTGAGCGTTGCGGGGATCCAGATACGGGGGTTTTTGATGATGTTAGGCATCTGCAGCATACTTGTGCCAAGCCCTTGCGAGACAAGACCTCCCCATTTGTTCTCCTTAAAGCTCATAACGGCAAAGCCGACCATTTGTGCACAGCATCCCGCAACGGCGGCGCCGCCTGCAAGGGCAAGTCCTGCGTAGTCGCGCGCGATGAGCTCGCCTGCGGCGTTGAATGCAGGCATACCCGAGAGGTAAATTGCCGCACAGATAGCCGCCGAGCTGATGGGAAGTGTGAGAGCTACACCAACAACGACCGAGACGATAATGCCCATGAGGAAGGGCTGTTGCGTGGTCGCCCAGCCGATAAAGTCGCTAACGTATCCAACCACTTTTCCAATGTAAGGGGCGCAATAAACCGCGAGAAGTC
The DNA here is from genome assembly GCA_045656885.1 of Eubacteriales bacterium. Classification (GTDB taxonomy): domain Bacteria; phylum Bacillota; class Clostridia; order Oscillospirales; family CAG-272; genus UMGS1865. The sequence continues at coordinate 29,701 of JAZORZ010000046.1, read as the reverse complement.
CACCTACGAGAAGGGTGACAAAAGGCGTGACGAGAATATCAACCTTGGTCTTTTTCGACACGAGCATGCCGACCTCGGCGGCGATGATGGCAATAAAGAGAACTGCCAAAGGGCCCCCTGCCCCGCCGCTTGTGTTGGCGATCTGCCCGACTGCCGCGCAGGTGAATACCACGAGAGGGTCTGCCTTAAGGGAAAGTGCAATCGCTACCGCCATTGCCGCGCCCGCAACGCCTTGCGCGCCCTTGCCGATGTCGGACATGACCGAAAGACCCGGAATCATGCCAATGGCGTTGAAGATAGTACCAATGAGCAGAGATGCGAACAAACCGAGTGCCATAGCGCTCATAGCATCGATAAAATAACGCTTTGCGTATTTTTTGAGAGTTTCTTTTACTTTCATAGCAAAAACCTCCAAAATGATCTTTGGCAACAGTATAGCACATTTTTCTACCCGTAACAAGAGCAAAATTGCACAAAAAACGTCAAAGCGCGATAGAATTTTTATTTATGGGAAGATAAAAAACAAAAAATGCGCGTTCCCCAGCGGTTTGGGGAACGCGCAAATGTGTTCATTTTATTCGGCTTCGGGAACGGGCATCGTAATGGTTGCAATGATTGCGTTGTGGTCGGAGATCCACTGTCCGTCTCTCTTTGCCGGGCAAACGGTGTAGGTATCAACTGCGCTTACAAGCTCGGGAGATACAAAGATGTAGTCGATGATAGCACCTTCATAACTGTCGTTCCTATCATTATAGGTGGGTTTGATTTCCCCCTCTTTTGCAACGTGTGAGGAATCGAGGAAGCCCGCACCAATCATTGTGGTGTAGGCAGTTGCTTCGGGAGTAACGTTAAAGTCACCCGTTACAACAGTGGGCAGGTTGCCAAACTTGGTTCTGAGTTCTTCAATTTGGGCAAGCAGAACTTCGATTTGTCCTTGTCTCACTTGTTCCGCAACTTCTACACTGTTGTTACCGTTGTGGTCAAGGTGCGTGTTGACGTAGATGAAACGCACACCGTCATTCTTACGTTCCAAAACAGCATAGGTCATAATGCGCGGGAAGTTTGCACGGTGTACGATGTTTGTTTCGGGATCCTTATAGGTATAGTAGGAAGCCACCGTGTTGGGAGTGTCAGAAAGCCACTTTGTACCGCTTTCAATCAGAGTAAACTTATCGGTGCGATAAAAGATAGCACTGTATTCACCGTTATTTCCACCGTCGCGGCCTTCACCAACAGCGGTATAAACATCGCCAAGTCCCTTTTTGAGGGTGTTCATCCAGTCAACGCTCGCCTCCTGTACACCAAATACAGACGGTGTGTTTTCGAGAATGGTATCGATAACACGCTGCTTGCGTGCAGCATCTGCATAGCTTACAAAAACATTAAAGCTCATTACAGAGAAAATCTGAGGAACCTTGACAAGTCCTGTTTCGAGTGTGAGTGTTGCCGTGGAGTTGGATTGTACCAACGGCAAAATATTACGGTTGATGGCACTGTAACCCTCAAGAACGATGGTATGAATCCACAGAATATCCGCTGTGTTGTTGATGTAGTAAGAGAACTGTCCCTCGATTGTTTCCTGCGCGGCGTCCCATTCTGTTTGCATTGCAGCAGGAACGTGTGCAGACGAACCAATGACGATCAGCTTATCCCCTTCTGTCACCTCGGCATCGGTGATGATCTCGGGGCGGCGACCGCAAAGCTCCAGGGATTTATCGGAAAGGATCTGTGCGATCTGCTTGTCACTTCCCCCACCGTTAACAACGATCTTTGCGCGAGAAACGTCAATGCCGTTGATAAGGAAGGTATCGGAAACGTAAGGGTAACAGAACAAATACTGATTTTTGTTGCTGAAGAATACCTCGGTGTGGTCCCCCGCCTTAATGTGCTCCAAGAAAAGCTTAATAGCAGAGAGCGTACCTTCGGCGGTGTGACCCGCGATAACGATTTTGTTGCCCACAATGGTGTAGCCGTAGTCGTCCCAAAGAAGCCCCGATAAAAAATCTTGGCTCTCTTTACGGTTGGTAGCACCAACGAGGATCTCAAACTCGATCTCTTCCAAATAATCGGTTTCGGCAAGAGGTTCTGTGCCATACATCTTTTTGATCTGCGACTGCAGCTGCCAGAACTGGCTCATGATGTTGGCAGGGGTGCGCTGTGCACAAATGAGATTGTATTTGGAAATATCAGCCGCCAAAATTTTAATGCTGTTATCGGGCTCTACCGGTGCTTCGGCAGGGGTGGTCGCCTCGAAAGAGGTTACCTCGGGAGTGGTTTCCTGGTTTTTATTGGAGTTGCAAGCTACTAAAAAGAAGCATTGCATAAGCATTAAAACTGCCAACAGTAAACTCACTTTTTTCATATCCGTTTACTCCTTTTTTACATTTTGTCGGATTGGAGAGCAAGCTCCAAAAGCCGGATGCTGATGTATGCTGCTTGTTTTATTTTTGGGTTGTGGGAATCGGTAACGTGATTGTTGCAACAATGGCATTGTGGTCGGATACCCACTCATCGTTTCTCTTTGCGGGGCAAACGGTGTAGGCATCTACAGAGTTTGCCAAGGAGCCCGAAACAAAAATATAGTCGATGGTAACGCCCTCATAGTTATCGTTCATGCCGTTATAAGTGGGCTTTTTCTCACCCGCCTTGGAAACGCGGGATGCGTCAATAAATCCATTGGCTATCATGGTTGTGTAAGCCGATGCCTCTTGTGTAACGTTGAAGTCACCCGTTACGATCGTTGGGTAGTTACCAAGCTTGTTGATCTCGGCGATCAAAATTTCGATCTGCTCTTGTCTTACCTTTTCTCCACCTTCAATGCCGTTTTTGCCGTCATGATCAAGGTGCGTGTTGACGTAAAGGAATTGAACGCCATCACAATTTCGTTCCAAAACAGCATACGTCATAATACGGGGGTAATTTGCCTGCGAAAGCTTGGAAGCGACCACATCAGGCGTATAGGAGAGCCATTTTGTACCGCTTTCAATCAAGGTGAACTGATCCTTGCGGTAAAAGATAGCACTGTGCTCGCCTACGCCAACGCCATCGCGACCTACGCCAACAGTGGCATAAATATCGCCCAAGCCGCTATTCAATGCGTTCATCCATGCAACGCTTGCTTCTTGTACGCCAAATACAGACGGAGCGTTCTCCAAAATCGTATCGAGAACTCGTTGTGTACGCGCCGCATTGAAGGAGCTGACGTAAACGTTAAAGCTCATAACCGAGAAGGTCGGCGGTACTTGAACAAGTCCTGTGTCAAGCTGCAGGCTTGCACCTGCAGTCGCATTGATCGAAGAAATAACATTGTAATTCAAAGCGTTATATCCCTCCTGCGTGTCGGTGTTGATCCAAACAACGGTATTGTTACTGCCTATGTAATAGGAATACGCCCATCCGCCGCTTGCCTTTGCGGTATTCCACTCGGCTTGCATAGCCGCGGGAACGTGGAGAGAGGCGCCTACAATGATCAAGGTATCTTGAGAAGAAACCTCTGCATCGGTAACGATTTGGGGAGTGCGACCGCAAAGCTCCAGCGACTTGTAGGCAATGCTCTTTGCAATTTGCATATCAGCTCCCTCTGTGTTTACAACGAGCTTTGCGCGCGATGCATCGATACCGTTAATAACAAACGAATCATGCGTATAAGGGTGGCGATAGAGATATTGGTTTTGATTGCTGAAGAATACCTCGCTGTGGTCGCCGTCCTTCAAATGCTCCAAAAACAGCTTTGCCGCATTAACGGTTCCCTGCATGGTGTTTCCCGCAATGACGATCTTGTTGCCAATGATCGCATAGCCGTAGTCTTCAAAAAGAAGTCCTTGCAAAAAGCTCTTGCTCTCTTCGCGGTTGGTATCACCGATCAGAATTTCAAAATCACTAACCGAGCAGTCATCGGTTTGAGCGCTAAGCTCATTGCCATACATAGCTGCTATTTGCGCTTGAATCTGCAAAAGCTGATCGACGACCGATTGAGAATTGAGTTGTGCATAAATGAGCGTGTATTTGGAAATGTCAGTTGCCTCAATTTGCGCGTCAGCATAGGGGCCAACAGGATCGATTTGCTCGGGAGTCGTTACTTCAGGTGTCGTTTCTTGAGGCGTCGTTTCTTGAGGCGCCGTTCCGTTGGGCGTGGTTGAGGTGGAGGTAGTCAAATCCGGTGTAGTCTCATTTTGAATATGCTCGTTCGAATTGCATGCAACCAAAAGGAAGCATTGCGCAAGCATTAAAACAACTATCAAAAAACTGATTTTTTTCATACCTCAAAGTTCCTTTTACGTTATTTCCCTGTGGGGGAGAAATACAAAACGGTTAAAATGGGATAGTGGTCAGATACGTTTTCGTTATCTACACGCTCGTTGCAAATGCGGTAATACATATCCATCAAGTAGTAATCATTGTATATTCGACCGTTGTAAAGAATGAAATCAATGTGGCTGGGCTCGCCCGTGGTACCCATAAGGCCGTGATAGGTGGGGGACGTTTCGAGAAATTCGGCGCCGAAATTGTGGTATCCTTCTTGCTGAATTCGGTTGTATACAGGAGAATCAACCGTAGCGTTAAAGTCACCCGTGATAACGGTGGGAAGGTAAGAGAATTTTCCGATCTCGCGGAAAAGCACCTCCATTTGTTCGACCTTTACGGCTTCTTTTGCATCGGTCGTGCCGTAATCAAGATGTGTATTGACGTGCAAAAATTCTCGGCCGTCACTCTTGCGAGAGAGGTGCACGTAGGTCATGATGCGCGTGTAATCGGATTCTGCAAATTTAGAACCCGGAACGTCGGGGGTATCGGAGAGCCACTTTGTTCCGCTCTCGATGCAATCAAACTCTGCGGTGATATACAGAATGGCACTGTGCTCGTCTCCCCTTGTTTCATTTCTGCCGTCACCTACGATGGTGTAAATGTCACCAAGGCGTTGATTCAAAAGAGCGATCCAAGTGTCGGTCGCCTCTTGCACACCAACGACTGCAGGACGGTATTTGAGAATGATCTCTACAACGGCGTCAAGACGCTTGGACTCAGGATTGCTTTGCGAGCCCGCCATCAGGTTAAAGCTCATTACGGGGAGTGCATCCTTGCCCATGTGTTTTCCTTGCTCGAGCACAACAACGTCACTGCCCTTGCAATCGGGAGAAATCGATGTGACTATGTACGAAGCGGCAGAATAATATCCCGCTGATGTGTTGGCATCAACAAAAATGCCGCCTGCAAACTGACTGATGTAAAACTCCTTGCCTGTGGGATAGATAATGTCTTCGGGTGCGGGATCAATGAAGATCATATTGGTGTGCCCGATGACGATTTTATTTTGCACGCTATCCTCGGGGCTATCGGTTACGATCGGCACGGCAATGCCGCATGACTCGATGATAGCATCGCGGATAATTTGCGCCAAACCGCCAAGCTCCTCCTCGTTACAAAGAATAGCAAGATCGGTTGCCGCAATGCCGTTGATCGTGATGTTTTGATAGGGGTATTGCTTTTGCACAAGCAGTTGATTTTGGTTGGTGAAGAACACTTCATCCGTATTCCCTTCGATGTGCGCAAGGAATGCACGCAGTGCCTTGAGCGTGCCGTCCTCGTTTTTGCCTGCGATGACGAGCTTATCGCCAACAATGCCGTAACCGTAATCGTCCCATTTCAGATTGGAAAGGAAGGTTGCACTCTCCTCGCGGTTGGTTTGGCCGATGAGAATTTCATACTGCCCCTTTGCCAAGGATGCAACGCCCTCGTAAAAGAGGTCGGAGCGTTGATTGAGAATGACTCCGTAGGCATCAAAAAGAATATTCGGAATGGCTTGCAGAGCCGTTTTGACTTCCTTTGAGGAGTCTTTTGCATAGATGATCTCATAGCTTGCCAACTGCTCCGCCGAAATGCTTGCATGCACCACGGGTTGATCGATAACGGGCGGTGTAGTGGCTTCGGTTGTTGTTTGTACCTGCGGTGTCTCTTGTGGTGGGACTTGACGCTTGCATGCCGTCATTAGCGGTACAGATAACAGCAGAATGATTGCTAACAAAAAACTCAGTTTTTTCATTCGTTTTTCCTCCCTGAAGCAGTCTTGAAAAATATCATGTTTTTATTATACACCCACATTTTGTAAATTGCAATAGTAAAAAAATAAAAAAGAGTGTAAACAATAAAGAAGCCGCACCAAAAAGGTGCGGCTGAATAGGTAATTAGAACAGCTTTGTCAAAAAATCAATAACTGCTTGGGGCATAAAGCCGGATGCGTGCCAGAGGTAGAGTGCGGGACCTGCAATCAATGCAAGAATCATCAGAATGATCAAAATACCCAAGAAAATTCTAAAGCCCTTGGTCTTTGCTCTCTTATTTGCCTTCTTTTGCTTTTTTGCATCTTCACATGCAGCTGCGTTTGCAACAAAAGATTTTGCCACGATGGCGGTTTCAAGGGGATATTGACGGTGGCATCTGGGGCACTGCAATACCTTTTGAGAGGTTACAACGTTGCCTCCCAGCTTAACAGGTGTAAAGTTAGTAAACATACCGAAGCTGCTGCCATCAGGAGTGGTGTAGCTGGTTGCCTTTTTGATGGTAACCTTTCTCATTTTGAGATTGCAGCCGGGGCAAAATTTCATTTTTTTCATTTTTGAACTCCTCCCAAAAATAACTTGTCACCATAAGTATAACAGAGTTGGCGGTTTTTGTCAAGACTTTATGAAAAAAACCTCCCCAAGATATTTCTTCCTTGGGAGGTTTTTTCTGTTTTTTTAGAGTTTTTCTATGTAATTACAAAACTACGCGCTTTAACGATGAAAGTAAAAAGCAGACGACCAATGGTCGCCCCTACATAGAAAGAAAGAAAAAAAGCCGCACCTGTGGGTGCGGCTGAAATTTACATTTTGACGTTGTTTTCTAAAAAATCCATAACAAAGTTGGGGAGAATGGATTGGATAACATCCCATACGTTTTGAGGAAGAACGCCTACCTTGTGTGCATTGTATAGCATAGCTAAAATAATGGCCGGAATCAATATAATCAAAACCGCTGCAATCAAAATACGCCCTAATTTATTTACAAAAGCACTGAATCCTCCACCCTCACCTTCGTATTGTCGCATTTCTTGAGATGTTAATTGGAGTCCACAGTTGGGGCACTCGAGCCCTTTTATGATAAACTCAACGTTTCCATACAAAGTAAGCGGGTCGGGTCTGCGTCCCAGAGTTAAGACACGATTTTTAATTATCTTGAAATTATATTGACTTGCTTCAGGAGAGTTTGAATTGACTACCCTTGTAAATTTAGTCCTTTTCATCTTAGCATTACAATTCGGACAATAATGCTTTTTGCGCAAATATGCAGCATCTGCAGAGTTAAAACTGATTTTCTTTCCGTGAATCATTCTTCAAATCTCCTTAAAGTGAATTACCAATGCAAGTATAACACAGTTGACACTTTTTGTCAAGTTTCAGGGGCGTTTTTCGATATAATCACAAAGAATTGTGCGGAGCAGTTGCGGATTGCAGTTCCCTTTCAGTTCCTTCATGCATTTGCCAAAAAGGAACATCAGGGCTTTCTCTTTGCCGCTCTTATAATCGGCAACCGACTTTGCATCGGCATCGACAACGGATTTGACTACGTTTGCGATCTGCTCCTCATCGTTGGAAATGAGAAATCCCTTCTCTTTTGCGTATGCGGCAGGATCGATCGTAGCATCCTCAAACAGAGCAGCAAGAATGATTTTTGCATTGGCTCTGCCGACCTGACCGTTTTTTACAAGCAGGACGAGCTCGCCGAGCTTTTTGCCATTGACGGCAAGCATTTCGGGTGTCATTTTTTGTGCGTTGAGCAAGCTCAAGACCTCACCCGTCATCCAATTTGCGGCATCCTTTGGGGAGTTGCAAGCAAGAACGGCATCCTCAAAGCACTCGCAAAGAGCAATGCTTTTTGTCAGCTGCTCGGCATCGTAACGAGAAAGCCCAAATTCTTGCACATAGCGCTCGCGCTTGACCTCGGGAAATTCGGGAAGCGTGGATTGGATATTTTCAATCCATTCTTCACTGACAACAAGCGGCATCAGATTCGGATCGGGGGCATAGCGATAGTCCCCTGCCGTCTCCTTTTGGCGCATCGGTACAGTTTTGCCGCTCGCTTCATCAAAACGGCGTGTTTCTTGCAAAATCTCTCCGTTTTGATTTTCAAGAATGTCAATATGTCGTGCGGTTTCATATTCAATGGCGCGCTTGATCGCCTCGATGGAGTTCATATTCTTCATTTCGGTTCTAACGCCAAAGGTTTCACTTCCCTTTGGACGTACCGAAAGATTGACGTCGCAGCGCATGGTTCCGTGTGCCATTTCGCACTCGGCAACACGCGCGTAACGCAAAAGCGTTTTGAGACGCTCAAGGTATGCTTCCACCTCCGCGGCACTCCTGAGGTCGGGGCGGCTGACGATTTCAAGCAGCGGCACACCCGCGCGGTTGAAGTCGATATGCGAAAAGCCTTCTTTGATATCGTGAATGAGCTTTCCCGCATCCTCTTCCATGTGGATCTCTCCAATACCGATCTGCTTTTTGCCGCTTGCGGTTTCGATTTCCACCACACCGTCGGTGGCGATGGGAGAGAAATATTGCGTGATTTGATAGGCGTTTGGCAGGTCGGGGTAAAAGTAGCTTTTGCGGTCGAAGGTTGAGGTTTGATTGATGTGGCAACCAAGCATTAATCCTGCTTTGATGGCGTAGTCAACAACCTTTTTGTTGAGCTTGGGGAGTGCTCCCGGCATGCCTGTGCAGGCAGGGCAAATATGCGTATTGGGGGCGGCTCCAAAGGAGTGTGCCGAGCAGGAGCAAAAGATCTTGGTATCGGTTGCAAGCTCAACGTGCACCTCAAGACCGATGACGGTTTCGTATTTCATATCATCTGTCCTCCCCTGCAAGAATGCTCGCAACGTCGAGGAGTGCGTGCTCACTGTTTGCTTTGCCGATCAGCTGCACACCGCCTGCCACAACTGCTGGGAGTCCTGCAAGCGTTGCGGGAGCGGTATAGCGGTTTTCCTCAAAGGCGAGATATTTATTTGCCTTGATCTGCTCCTCGGTATATACCATTTGAGAGCACGTGGGCAAAAGAACGGCATCAAAATTTTGAAACAGCTTTGCAAATTCATTGGCAATGACGCGGCGAACACGGAGTGCTTTTTGGTACACCCTTTGATAGTTTTCGGGTGAAAGCGTTTCGGAGCCGTAAAGAATAGCGGCTTTTACAAGTTCTCCAAGCCCCTCTGTACGGCTATTTGTGTAAAGCTCGTCAAGATTGGAGAAATTCTCGGCGCGGTGACCGTAGCGAATGCCGTCGTAGCGTGCGGTGTTTTTGCAAAGCTCGGCACACAAAAGAATGTTCCAAGCCGCACCTGCCGCGCAAAAAGTGCCGTTTTCGATATACGTGGTGGCAATTCCGCTCTTTTCAAAATGGGAAATGGCAAGGTCAATCTTCTTTTTGATTTCACTGTTCATATCCGTATCAAGCGAGGTCAGGATAGCCACACGGGTGATAGGAGTGCACTCTGTTTGATTTTGCTCTTTTACGGCATCAAACAACGCGCGGCAGTCCTCGGTCGTTTTTGCAAGAACATCAACCGCCTCACCCGATGCAGCAACCGAAACAACCCCCTCACGCGAAACTACACCGTAGGTTGGCTTGAGGCAAACAAGCCCCATTTGTGCCGCGGCGCGACGGGGATAGCCGTTGACGTCAAGACAGAATGCTCCCCCGGCATCATTCTCCCACCAAAGCATTTCTGCGGTGGCGTTTTTGAGAATGCCGTCTCGCACCCAAGCACCGCTGACAGCGGTTTCACCCAACAGATCGATGCCAAACTCGCCAACGGGCGTTTTCATAGCAAGCACATATCCTGCCGCTTGTGCTTTTGCAATCGCTGTTGCACCAATGGGACTTTGATACCCCTCCAGCATTTTGGAGCCGGCAGTGGTGGGAGCATCAACGGTCAAAAACATATCGTCAACAATAATTCTGTTTCTGTTTTGTTCGTTCATATTGCCCCTCCCATCATTCTATTACGCGAGGAACGCAAAAGTATCCCGCATCGGTTTTGGGAGCTTGCGCCAACAAGTCTTGGGGCGCAAAGGGTTGGTCGATGACATCCTCGCGCAGAGAAAGGGCGGCAGGCATTGCGTGCACCATTGGCTCTGCGGTTGCGGTATCGATGGCATCAAGCACCAAAATGTCCTCTTCCCTTTTTGCAAAAAAGGAAAGAACATTATTTTTTTGTTCGCCGTCGAGTTTTATTTGATTAAGCAGTTCCAAACGCGCAAGTGCCTCTTTGTTCATAGCCCCTCCAAAAAAGAAAAACTGCTCCGCGCCCCGTGATGGGACGGAAGCTCCTGCAAAAAGTATATCATAAAACAAGGAAAAAGTCAATAGCTCGTCATTTTTCGTTTGCATATCGCTCGAAAAATGCAAAAAAATCTGCAAACATTTCCATTCATAAATTGATTTTGGCGGTGAACAATAATGACAGAGCCGCGACAGAGCGACTCAATGATATAGATAAACGAGCGGCAAAAGGTTTTGTGTATTGCGCATTCTCCCGAATGAACGGTACATAAAACTCACAACCGTTCAGAAGAGGAGAAAAACATGGCAAGCAACAAGACTCTTGTTCCCGAGGCAAAGGAAGCACTCGAGAGATTCAAGATGGAGGCTGCAAACGAGGTTGGCGTTAACCTTAAGCAAGGTTACAACGGCGACATCACTGCACGTCAAGCCGGTTCCGTAGGCGGTCAGATGGTTAAGAAGATGATCGAATCCTATGAGAACTCCCTCAAGACGAAATAAGGATTGCCCTTATAGTCGGCACATGGAAAATTGAGTTTTCCTTGTGCAAGAAGTGAGAAAAACAACCACGTGTTGCTTTTTTCAACAAATGTAAGCCCGTTGACAAGCTTTCGATGGAAAGCGGTATAACGGCACCGCCCCACTCCTGCTGATTGGAGTGGGGCGGTTTTGTTTGAACTTTGTTGTGAAGAAAACTTCTTAAAAACGTTTCCCCTCTCGAATAGACTCACTCTACAAATCAAATTATTACATTTTTTTACTTAAAAGCCCAACTACGGCCGGGTCAAATGCTCAACCCGGCCGTGTTACAGTTGTTATTGCTATTCACTTTCATTTGACCAAAGAGTCAACGTGCAACATCTATTATAAAAATGGTAACGACGTTTCCTCTTGAATCCGGAACATCCTGTCCGTTATAAACGACTCTTACCTTGTATATAAGGCAATAATCTTCGGTAGCGTCCGCGGGATAACCGGGGCGGAAGGTGAATCGCGCTACGTTATACATACCGTTGTAGGTGAGGTCCTCGCAATAAAGGGTTTCTGCGTAGTCACCGTCAGCAAAAAGCTCCACACACAAAATCGAGCCGTCGCTTACGCCCTCGAGCATAATGTAAAAGGTACACCAATCATCGTTATACGCCTGAATGTGTGTGCCCTCGGTAGAATAGCCGTCTATGTTTATACCATAAGTTTTGGGCTCGAGTTCAGGAAACTTAACTAGAATAACGGAATGCTCGTCATAGCCGCCTTCATGGAAATTGAACGAATAGTTGAAGTCGTACATAGCAACAGAGAGCTTTTCGCCGAAATACTGTTCTACGTCCATATGAGTGAGCGTGAATCTGGCAACGTATCCGCCAAGCTTTTCGTCATAACCGAGAAGATCGGCCGAAGTGTAGTCATACTCAAAATCGCCGTTGCCCTTATCCATACGTACGCTTGAGGGCTCTGCGGTATATACGAAGTCAAGCACCAAGGGAGCATCTTTTGTCATATACGCATGATAGCCATCGTAATCCGGCTCGGTTAGGTTCATACCGGTATTGCCATCAAAGATTCCGACGAGTCTGGGCACATCAACCTCTATTTTCACGGTTGCCTTGTGCTCGATGCCGTAGTACAAATAGATTATTTCTGCCTCACGCTCTCCAAAATAGCCAAGCTGCTCCGTACTTAACCAAACGTTATATGCATACTGACCGGGTGAAAGCTCGTATCCTGTGCTATCAACCGAGATACTGGAATAGGAATCAACGTAAAGTCCTTGTACGTACACGGGTGTATCGAAAATAAGGTAGGCGTTTACGTATTCACCGGGTTTGATTACAATTCCGTCAGAAAGCTCACCGTACTCGGTCTTAATACCAAGGAAGGAGGGCTCCTCGCCAATCTCAATCTTCAAAACAAGATTCTGATAAATAGGTAAATACGGCTCGTAATTACCAAAGGACCCGATAATCAAAATATCATATTCGCCAATCATACCGACAAACGGAACACAGTCAAGATCAATGCAGATGGTATTACCGTTCCAACCGTAGGATCCGTTGTCCAGCTCCATTCCGCTAAGCATGATGGCGTCAATACGAAAGACGTCACTGAAGTGAACATATATCTTGCCAAGCCCATTCATAGAGGGGTGAACGGTTACCGTTGCTTCGTTCATCTCGCTGACGGAGTCGGACTGAGCACCAATAAACACAGGTGGCTCAATATCCTCAGGAAGGACGTTAACGATGATACAACCGCCCTCCTCGTTATTTCCATAGCTGAAGAAGTATGACGGTGCATTTTCAATGGTAGTAAATACGGGAAGTCTGACCGGTATTAAGTAGTACTCATTCATCCAATAACCGCCCTCTGCCCATATTTCGGCATCATAGAAGATAATCCGTTCACAGGAGATCTCGCGGTCGAATACCAGGTAGATCACGGACTCGCGACCAACGGTGACCGACACACTCTCTGAGTAGCCCTCGTCCTCGGAGGTCATGACACCAAGGAAGCGAGGAGGTATTTCATCGTCACCCCCGTCGGCTGAGCCGATAGTAAGCAAAATGTCGCAGGACGCGAAACCATGCTCCACGTTATAGGTAACCGTGATGAGACCGCTTTCATACTTTTCATAGGGATAAATGATTGCTGCGACTACATAATAGTCACCATAGGACGATACCTCGTAGAAGTTCAGCTCGTCGCCCAAAAAGCTGATAGAGGTCACATCTACCTTGCTCTTGAACACAAAGTAGAGCTCTATCTCCTTTTCGAGGGAAATGCCGATATCCCAGCTAGGTCCCACCATCTCCGGAGTCATGGCACCCAAGAGTAGATCGGTAATGTCTACTGTGGGCACGTAGTCTGGATCGATCGCACCACAATAGCACTTTCCGTCACTGAAGAAGTGCTCGTGATCATCGGGGATTTCTCCTCCCCCGCCATTAGGGTCAAGCACCCGAATAGAAAAATAAAAGTTGGTCTGATTTTCTCCGGTAGTACCGCAACTACCGTTGAAATAGTATTCCTCACCATAACTCATATTTGAAGTAGGCAGAGAAAATGCATAGTAAAAACATCCGTTGTAGATATCCACTGTTTCGTGGACGAGATAAGGTATGTAAAGATCGGTACAGTAGAGGGAAAGATTTTCAACAGAACCGTCAAAGATAACATAGAGATATACGGTATCCCCCTCAACATAAAGAGTAGCCGAATCGGAGTATTCCTCTACCGGCTCGGCATTTACGCCAAGATAGTTTCCCATAGGTTCATAAACCTCTGTCACTCTAACCGTAATCCATGCACATTCCTCGTCATCGAGCGATGCCAAATAAAGAAGTTCGACATTATACCTTCCTACTGCAAGCAGAGGGGGAACTTCAAAGTGCACTGCATAGTAGCTTTCGCCGTCTATCTCCATCGTTTCAACAGCCCCACTCTCAATAAAACCGGGCTGCTCAACGGGAATGTTGAAGCCATTGATGTAAGCACGCAGAGGTGCATTGTGCCTAAAGAGTGCATAAACAGAGAAACCCTCACCACGGTTTACAGTAAGGTCTGCAATAACCAACTTGCTTTCAGGATCGTAGAAGCCAAAGAACTCCGAACGGTTTTCCTCTTCATAACCATAATTGGGATCGACCTCGCCACATTCACATTTTCCATCAATGAATACGTGCTTATGCTCGATGGGCGCGCCGATAACACTCACACTCAGACTAAACTGAAAATCAAAGTGTTCGGACGCGGTGCTGTATTCACCGGTAAATCTGATTTCATCGCCATCCGCCATAAATACGGTGTAAAGAATAAACTTGTAGATCCTGTAACCGTCAATCTCTTCAACCGAATCAACGGAATAAGTTTTGTCAAGCTTTTGATCTGTTATGTGAAGCATGGGAGCAACACCGTCGAAAACAAGATAAATGACGGCGTTTTCGTCGCCATATTTCAGCTCCAAAGATTTTCCGTCGATCGACTTACTTCCGTCTGTATTGAATCCCAAGAAGCTACCGATCTTTTCCTCATCGGGGCCGGGCTTGCTGTCATAAAGCGAAATATTAAAGCCGTATCTGTCACCACCGTTGAACTGAACGTATGCCGAATATCCATCACCAACCTTCATTCCGTCGGCGCTGATTACAAAGAGATATTCAAAGTGATCACCGCAATCTATCTCCGTGGTATAGGAATAGGTTTTTCCAAGCGAGGCAATGACGACCTCGGGGGATTCAAGCTTGCCGGTAGCATTCAGTATGAACGAGCCGCTACCTTTCTGAACATCAATAGCCAGGTACTCAAGCATTTCGCCACCGCCAAAGTCGGGGCCCCAACCGATAACGTCGCCGGGAGTATTTTCGCCCGGTTGATCGGGATCTTCACCATCGGGGGTGCTAATGTCCGGTTGACCGGGATCTTCGCCGCCGGGGGTACTACCGCCCGGTTGATCGGGATCTTCGCCACTCGGAATGTCGCTACCTCCGTTTAAGTTGCCGCTATTCTGCCCATTGTCAGTCGTGCCTTCGCCGGGCTTATTATCGGAACCGCCACCAAGCAAATTACAAGCCGAAAGAGACGACACAAGCAACGCAAGCACCAGAGCAAGCGCAAGAAAGAGTCTCATTTTTTTCATAGATCAATTCTCCTTTTCTGAGTTTCGGTCATAGAGTTTATCTAAAATATTTTCTTTCGTAACCATATTATAGCATACGAAAGCGGAAATGTCAATCAAAAGGGGAAATTTCATTCTTTCTCGCTTTTTGCAAATCGTTTTGTTTTTGCATGTTTTTTCAAAAAAACAAAGCGATCATCTTTTGTGCAAAAAAGAAAAAACAACCGAGCGTTGATTTTTCAAAAATGCAAGTCCATTGGCAAGTTTTCGATGGAAAGCGGTATAACGGCACCGCCCCACTCCTGTTGATGGGAGTGGGGCGGTTTTTGTTTTTACAGTTGTTTTGCAATGATTTGATATAGCTCCGCTGGGGTAGCCGCAATGGCATCGGCGCCGCTTGATTCGAGCTCTTCTCTTGGACGGAAGCCCCAAAGAACGCCAATGGTATAAAGTCCTGCGTTTTTGCCCGTACGCATATCGGTGTCGGTGTCGCCTACGTAAACGCAATCCTCGGCTTTTGCACCAAGCTCTTGCATAACAGCAAACACCTCGCCCGGGTTGGGCTTGAGGGCACTTCCCTCTTTTTGTCCAATCACGCGATCGAAATACCCTTCGCCGTAAAGCGCATTTGCAACCGTTTTTGCGGCAAAATCGGGCTTGTTGGAAACAATGACAAAGCGGTAGTCCTCGGCCTTAAGGCGGTCGAGAACTTCTTTCAGACCGTCAAAAATAACGGTCTTGCAGGTCACGTCGGCGTCATACATTTCATTATAAATTTTGAATACCGAGGCGTGAAGCTCGTCGCTGTAACAGGCGCGATGGTTCAACATTCGTTTGATGAGAATTTTTGCACCGTCACCTGCAAAATATTTGTATTCCTTTTCGTCAATCGGCTCAATGCCGTGCGCCTTAAGGGCGAGATTGCCATAATGCGCAATGCTGGGGGCGGTATCAAGGACGGTGCCGTCAAGATCGAAAATGCAGAGCTTGGTAACAAGCTCTATTTCAATGCCGAGGGCACCATACTGCGCCTGCTTTTCCTTGGAGTAATAGATGTCCATATCCGCAGGATCAGCAGTGGCGATGTCGGCCTCGGTGTAGCCGCATTTGAGGAGCGGCAAATTTGCATAGAGCTCGGCAAAGGACGGAAAAACATGCATAGCCAGCACACGTGCGCGCAAGGTTAGAGTTGCATCATCAGCGTGTGTAAATACGATCTCGTCGCCTACCTTGATCTGTCGGCGTCTTTCGTCCCAAAGGCGCAATTCAATTGTTTTGATGCCGCGCGCGATCATATCAAACGGCGCGGCGCGGAGTTTCATTTGGTGGAGCATTGTCATTCCCACTCTATTGTACCCACCGGCTTCGGCGTCAAATCAAGAAGCACTCTGTTAATTCCCTCTACCTCGGTGGTGATTCGATTTGTGATGTGGTGCAGAAGTGCGTACGGAATTTCCTCGATGGTGGCACTCATGGCGTCGGTGGTATTTACGGCACGAATGATGGCAGGCCAACCCTCGTATCTTTTGCCGTCGCGCACGCCAACGCTCTTGAAATCGGGTACGGCGATAAAGTATTGCCAAACCTTGCCTGCAAGTCCGTTTTTGTCAAACTCCTCGCGCAAAATGGCATCTGCCTCGCGCAAAGCGTGCAGACGGTCGCGCGTGATCGCGCCCAAGCAACGAACACCAAGTCCGGGACCCGGGAACGGCTGACGGTAGACCATTGCGTGCGGCAGTCCGAGTGCCTCGCCGACTACACGAACCTCGTCTTTGTAGAGCAGACGGACGGGCTCAACCAGCTCGAATTCCATATCCTCGGGGAGTCCGCCCACGTTGTGGTGCGCTTTAACACCGTCGGACTCGAGAATATCGGGATAGATGGTTCCCTGCGCGAGGAAGGAAATGCCCTCGAGTTTGGAGGCCTCTTCGTCAAACACCTTGATGAATTCGCCGCCAATGATCTTTCTCTTCTTTTCGGGCTCAGCAACGCCTGCCAAAAGATCGAGGAAACGGTCGGTCGCATCAACGTAAATCAGGTTGGCGTCGAGCTCCTTGCCAAACACCTCGATGACCTGCTCGCTCTCGCCCTTGCGCATCAGCCCGTGGTTGACGTGCACGCAAACGAGTTGACGACCGATTGCCTTGATAAGAAGCGCGGCAACAACAGACGAATCAACGCCGCCCGAAAGTGCCAAAAGCACCTTTTTGTCACCTACCTGTGCGCGGATCTCTGCCACTTGCTCGGCAATAAAGGCATCTGCCAGCGCTTTTGTGGTGATGCGTTCCATGCTTTCGGGGCGTTTGTTAGGCAAATTCATAACCGTTTTCCTCCGTATATTGAAAATGGGGCTCTCTAATAAAAAAATTATATCATATATATTCCCTTTTTGTCAATAGAAAATGCTATGTCAATTTAGCAGAAAGAGGAAATTTTATCAAGCTGTTTTTTGGAGATTTTGCAGAGAGCAAAAACGGCGACCTGATGGAAGGCGGCAAGCCGCCACGAGATTGCAAGCAATCTCTTCGCCCCCGTTTTTTCTATATATCCTTGTAGGGGCGATTCACGAATCGCCCGTTTTTACGCACGATAATCGTTTCTTTTCGGGAGCACCAAGGCGCTCCCCTACCGGTTGATTTTTAATTCTTATATAATTTCGCAAAAACGGGGCGTCGAGGACGTCGCCCCCTACAAATTTAGTTTTCCATATGCTATCTACTCTCTTAACGGGCAGGGTCTCGGTGGTGGCTGACCGTTAGCGGCAGCAAAAGCAAGTCATGCGACTTGCGCCGACTGTCCGTGAGTGAAGCAAGGACTTTTCTTTTTGACTTTTTGTGCGAGAGTTCTTGAAAGGGGTGTGGGGAAAACTTCTTGCAAGAAGTTTTCCCCACGTAAAAATCCTTATTTCAACTTTTCAAGTGCGTTTTTAACGCCCTCGAGGTTTTCTTGGTATTTAGCGAGCTTGGCGCGTTCGGCATCAACAACGGCGGCAGGTGCTTTGGCAACGAAGCCCTCGTTGGAAAGCTTGCCAACAAGACGTGCGATTTCGCCTTCGAGCTTCTTTGCTTCGCCCTCAAGACGTGCGCGTTCCTTTTCGGTGTCAACGAGGTCAGCCAGCGGCAGATAGATGGTTGCAGAATCGGTAATGATTTGAACTGCATTATCGGCACTGACGGCATCGTCATCAAAGGATGCGGCAACTGCTACGTCGGCGGCAGATGCAAGACGTGCAAAGAAGGGATAGGTGTTCTCGCCAAAGGACTCGGGATATGCGGTTGCAATATAAACCTTTGCCTTGCGAGAAGGAACAACGTTCATTTCATTGCGGCGGTTACGAATTGCCTTGATTGCGGCAATTACGCGAGAGAGCTGCAGGGATTCCTCGGGGAAACTCAGTGCATCGTTTGCCTTGGGATATGCGGAGATCATGATGCTCTCGGCATCACCTGCGTGAGGCAGTGCACCGTAAATTTCCTCGGTGATGAAGGGCATAAAGGGATGCAGGAGCTTGAGCGTGCCCGTGAGAACGTAGCAAAGTACGTTTTGAGCAACAATATTGCCCTCGGTATCCTTTTCGGAGAGGCGGCTCTTGGTCAGTTCAATGTACCAGTCGCAGAAAATATCCCAAATGAAGTCGTAGATTGCGCTGAGGGCTACGCCGATTTCAAAGTGATCGAGCGCACTTGTAACACTTGCTACGGTCTTGTTGTATTCGGTCAGAATCCACTTATCCTCGGCACTGAGAGCACCGATTTCGGGAAGCTCAACCTTGTCGATTGTCAGGTTCATACGAACAAAGCGAGATGCGTTCCACAGCTTGTTTGCAAAGTTACGTGCGGCTTCCATCTTTTCATCCGAGAAGCGCATATCGTTTCCGGGAGAGTTGCCCGTAGAGAGTGCAAAGCGGAGTGCGTCGGCACCGTATTTGTCGATGATTTCGAGAGGATCGATGCCGTTGCCGAGCGACTTGGACATTTTTCTACCCTGCGCGTCACGAACGAGACCGTGAATGAATACGGTATCAAACGGCTTTTCGCCCATATGCTCAAGACCCGAGAAAATCATACGCGATACCCAGAAGGTAATGATGTCATATCCGGTAACAAGAACGCTTGTGGGATAGTATTTTTTGAGATCCTCGGTCATTTCGGGCCAACCCATTGTGGAGAAGGGCCAGAGTGCGGACGAGAACCAAGTGTCAAGTACGTCCTCATCCTGATGAACAGGAGCGCCGCACTTGGGGCAGGTGGTGATATCCTCACGGGAAACGGTCATCTCGCCGCAATCATCGCAGTAGAATGCGGGAATGCGGTGTCCCCACCAAAGCTGACGGGAGATGCACCAGTCGAGGATGTTGTTCATCCAGTTAAAGTAGTTCTTGGAGAAGCGCTCGGGAACAAAGCGAATGTCGCCTGTTTCAACCGCCTCGATAGCGGGCTGTGCCAAGGGCTTCATTTTAACGAACCATTGGTCGGACGTCATGGGCTCAACGGTGGTGCCGCAACGGTAGCAAACGCCAACGTTGTGATCGTGCGGAACGGTCTTAACAAGATATCCCTCTGCCTCAAGCTGTGCAACAAGTGCCTTGCGGCATTCGTAGCGATCCATGCCCTCGTATTTACCTGCACCTGCGTTCATGGTAGCATCATCGTTCATAACCTTGATCTGCTCGAGGTTGTGGCGTTGACCAACAAGGAAATCGTTGGGGTCGTGTGCGGGGGTGATCTTTACGCAACCGGTACCAAAGCCGATTTCAACGTAATCGTCGGCAATAACGGGAATCTCTCTGCCAACTACGGGCAGAATGAGGGTCTTGCCGATGAGGTGCTTCATATCCTCGTCCTCGGGGTTAACTGCAACGGCGGTGTCACCGAACATGGTCTCGGGACGGGTGGTGGCAACCTCAACGTAGCCGTCCTCACCCTTGATGGGATATTTGATGTGCCAGAAGTGGCCGGGTTGATCCTTATATTCTACCTCGGCATCGGAGAGAGCCGTGAGGCAACGCGGGCACCAGTTGATAATGCGGTAACCGCGATAGATAAGTCCTTTTTCGTAAAGATTTACAAATACGTCGCGAACGGCGCGCGAGCAGCCCTCGTCAAAGGTGAAGCGTTGACGTGTCCAGTCGCAGGATGCGCCCAGCTTTTTCAGCTGTCCTGTGATGCGCGCTTCGTATTTATCCTTCCAATCCCAAACTCTTTCCAAAAACTTTTCGCGGCCGAGATCGTAACGGGAAAGGCCCTCTTCTACGCGAAGACGCTCTTCAACCTTGATCTGCGTGGCAATTCCTGCGTGGTCGGTGCCGGGAATCCAAAGGGTGTTGAAGCCCTGCATTCTCTTGTAACGAACGAGAATGTCTTGCAGGGTCTCGTCGAGTGCGTGACCCATGTGCAACTGACCCGTTACGTTGGGGGGCGGAATAACTACGGAGAAGTGCTCCGCATCGTTTTTAACGTCGGGCGTAAAGTAGCCCTTGTCGCACCATTCTTGATAAATTCTGTCCTCAAACTCCGACGGCGCGTATGTTTTGGGCAGTTCGTTGTACTGATCCATTTTAACAGACCTCCTGAAAATATATGTGCAAATTATTTTTTGACAAAAGAAAAAGCTCCCTCGTCCATCATCAGGACGTGGAAGCACGCGGTACCACCTGATTTTGCATCTACACCAAAAAAGCGCAAAGATGCACACTCAAATCCTATAACGGTGGCAACCGTTGCCGACTACACAAGGAACGAAAATCGCTCCCCTTCCCCGACACCACTCCAAAGCTACTTCCGCTCCCTTGACCAAGAGCTTGCACCAACCGCCCTCTCTCTGCAGATCGCAAAAAAGCGTACTCCTCTTTTTCATCGTGTTTCAAGTTATTGTATCACAAAAAATGGAGATTGTCAATATATAATGAAAATATTTGCGGGGGAACTTTTGAAAAAGTTCCCCCACGCCCCCTCAAAACTTTCACACAACAAATATTGAAATCAATTTGTTAGTTTTCGGACGGACAGTCGGCGCGAGCGCACCGCTCGCTTTTGCTGCCGCGAGCGGCTAGGCACCTCCAAGACCCTATCCGCTAAGAGAGTTGATTGGCAAAAAAACGGGCGACCAATGGTCGCCCCTACGTTGAAGTTGAAAACATTTTGTAGGGGTGATTCACGAATCGCCCGAATGCAAAACTAACTTCCTAGCGAGCAGGGTCTCGGTGGCACCTGTGAGCTTGCGAGAGCAAGAGCGAGGTTTATCCTCGCGCCGACTGTACGTTAGTACATTGCGGATTTGTTTTTTTAACCCTTTGTCAGCAAGTTCTTGAGGGGGTGTGGGGGAACTTCTCGAAAGAAGTTCCCCCACAAATTCGCGTCCTTATTTCATTCTCTTTGCAACAATCGCGCGCAGACCTTTCAGGAGTGCGGGGGCGTTGAGGGCGCAAATGGCGAGGGTGCACAAAAGTGTCCACCAAATGCGGCCGGGGAGGTCAAGCGTTGTAATTGCCGCGGCTCCAAAAAGGAGTGCCATGCTGATGCAAAGGCGGGGCAAGCAAAAATCAAACGGAATGATGCGTTTTGCATCAATCATGCGCAAGACGAGCACGATAGCAAAGCTTGCAAGAGTTGCAACCGCCGCACCAAGTGCACCCATGATGGGGATAAAGCAGGAATTGAGAATGATATTTGAAACGGCTCCCACAAGGGCGGTAACAAAGGAGTGCACGCTTTTTTTGCGTACAAGGTAAACGCTGGCAAGAAAAGAAACAAGCGTTTCGAGTGCCACCGCGCAAAGGAGCGTGGGCATATACTCCCAAGCATCATAAAAGGTAACGTTGAGGAGCAATTTTGTCAAGAATTTGGAAAAAAGAATGAGCCCTACCGTACCGATCATAATCACCGACAAAAATGCTTCCCACACGCGAGAATAAAAGCGAGAACACTCTTCGGGATCCTCTTCTTCATTCACGGCAGAAAACTGCCATGCCTGCAAAAAGATGCCTGCAACAAGGTTGACAATAGTGGGAATCTTATACGCCGCCGCATACAAACCGTTGATGCTCTCGCCGCAAAAATAGGTGACCATTGCACGGTCGGAGAGGTTGGTAATGATCCAGCAAAGCGTAGCGGGAATCATGGGCAAGCTGAACAGCAAAAGATCCTTCATCAGCTTGCGATCGATGCTTGCAAAAGAGAATACGCGCCAAAGCTTTGCACTGCAAACAATAAAAATCGTTGTTAAAAGATTACCAACAATGACCGCGAGAATATATCCGTCAACGCCCATTTTAAAGACGCACAAAAACAGCACGTTGCACGCAACCGTAAGGGCGGTGTTAAGGATACCCTGCCCCGCAAAAAGAGCGGTGCGGTCAATGGCACGCAAATACTGTGCACATACGGCTTGCAGGTCGGCAAAAAGCACGTAAAAAACAACAAGCCACACATACGGTCTGCAATACGGAATTAAGAAAAGAAGCGGTGAGAGCAGCAAAAAGCCGCCAAGTCCCAAGGTCAAAAGGGCGACAGACGAAGAAAAGACGCGCGTTTGATCGGCTTCACGCTCTGCCGCAAAACGGAAAATACCCGTGCTAATACCAACACACGCTATTGGAATGAGAAAGTTGGCAATGCCCGCAATCATTTCGGCGGCTCCAAATTCGGCGGTGGTCAACCACGCCGTGTAGAGCGGCATTAAAAGAAAAACGAGCAATTTTGAACCAAACGTTCCAATACCGAGAATAACGGTGTTAGACGCTAACTTTTTATATTTGTTCATTTCTTTTCGCGATAATAAGTTGCGGTGTCGGCTTTGCCGTTGCCGTCGGTATCAACGTAAACGGTGTCAATTTTTCCGTTGCCGTCGGTATCTACAAAAACGCGCGCACCTGTGACATTTTGGCTCTTTCTGACTATCCGATACATCGAGATCAAGTAAACGATGCTCAAAATGATGAGCCCAATGCCTGCAATATCAAACAGGGTGTCGATGGCCTTTGCAGGGCCGAGAACAACCAACACGATACCGATAATGAGCTTGGGAGCTTCTGCCTTAAGGCGAGCCGTGGCATCGGTTGCGCTGATGATGGAAAGAATGGGCTGCACGATCATAACAACACCCACAACAATGAGCAGGACACTGCTATGCCAAAAGAGCATCAAAAAGCCCGCAACCACCGTCAGAGCGGTGCAGATCAAGCTCACCTTGCCCACGCCTGTGTTGTGGAGCGGCAAAAGAGAGATGAGCGCGGGCAAGCTGACAACGATGATTGCAATACCCATAATAAAGAACACCACGTCAAGCAAAAAGCCAACGGGAATAAGAATGAGTAAGAGTCCAATCAAAACACCGATCCCCGCTACTGCAAGAGAGGTGCGCGAAAATGCGTTGCGTATATTTTTAAAGTCCATATTACTTACCTCCGTTTTCAATAAATCGTGCAAAGATCAAATGCTCGGCATCGGGGTGAACGATGCCATCGAGTGGCTCCCCTGCCAGAAGGCGGCGGCGAACCTCGCTTGAGCTGATATGCTCGACCGACTTTTTGGCGCGGATCATTTCGGTACGGAAGCGCGGGTTGTGCGCGGAATTCCAATCTGCCATATGCAATTCGTAATCGTAATCGTGTTGGTTTCTCCACCCCTTGCAAACGGCATCGGCGCCGAGGCGGTCAAACAGGTCAATGAGCATTCCGCTATCGGCAATCACGCGCACGTTGGGGAGTTCCTTTACCGTCTCCTCTGCAATGGCTACGCGCGTTTCCATATCGAACAAATATTTTTTTGCACGGTTGACCATAACCGCCACCACAACCTCGTCGTAGCGTTTGGCAACCGTTTTGATAAGCTCCAAATGGCCGAGTGTTATCGGGTCAAAGCTACCGGGTACAATGGCAATGCTCATTCTTCTTTTTCTCCTTTTTCCAAAATGGTAACGCACGCCGCGCCGTAACGCGCCACACGCCGAACAGTAAATTGATTTTTCAGCTCCTCGTTGCCGCCAAAAACATCTTCTTCGTTGGCGCTTTCGCAAACGATAACTGCGCCCTCCGAGAGCAAGTCCCACTCAATCATTTTGCCAAGCACCTTGGGCAAAAATCCACCTGCATAGGGGGGATCAAGGAAGGAGAGTTCAAATCTCTCGCGCCCTGCAAAGCGGCGCAGAACGGGCTGCCAGTCGGTAGAAAGGATCTCACAAGAATCGATCATTCTCGTTTTTTCCGCGTTCGCGCGAATGATAGCCGCGGCTTCTCTTGACGAATCGTTGAACACCGCGTACTCCGCGCCTCTGCTGAGTGCCTCAAGACCAAGCTGCCCCGAGCCCGCAAACAAGTCGAGCACTCGCGCACCCAAAATATCAAAATTGATCATCGAGAAGATCGCTTCCTTCGTCCTCTCTGCCGTCGGTCTCGTTGCCTCGCCCGCAAGCGTTTGCAATTTTGTGCCTCTGGCTTTTCCTGTTATTATACGCATCATAGTGTTGACTCCTTTTTTTGTGGGGAAACCCTTTTTGAGAAAAGGGTTTCCCCACACCCCTTCCCAAAAACTTGCTGACAAAAATTTCTTATATGAATTTGTTAGTTTGCTGATAGACGGGCGGCGCGAGCGACACGCTCGCTTTTGCTGCCGCAAGCGGCTAGGGGCCTCTACCCTATCCGCTAAGAGAGTTGATTGCGGTGGGGGCGGACCGTCGAGGACGCCAGTCCCCTACAAGGTTAGATAGATTACCTGATAGCAAGCTACTTTCCGAGCGACCAGGGTCTCGGTGGTCCCTGGGAGCTCGCGGTAGCCAAAGCGAACATTGTGTTCGCGTCGACTGTCCGTCGGTGAGCTTGGAATTATCTTTGTTGACCCTTTGTGCAAAAGTTTTGAGGGGGCGTGGGGGAACTTTTCCAAAAGATCCCCCACAAACGCCTCCCCTACTTCTCAAAATACGCCACAATATTGTCCGCGTCTTTCTCCGAAATGCCTGACACGGCAGCAATCTCTTCACGGGTTGCCTTTTTGAGGGCGGCGAGTCCGCCGAAGGCAGCGAGGAGTTTTTTGGCTTTGGCATCGCCAATGCCGGGGATTTTGGTAAGGGATGAGGTGCGCACCGTTTTGCGCTTGGCTTGTGTCATGCGACCGACTGTGTAGCGGTGAACTTCCTCTTGAATGCGGTAAAGCAGTGTGAAAACGTCCTGCTGTCGGGCAATGGAGATCTCCTCGGTCTCGGTGCAAAGGGCGCGTGTTTTGTGGTAATCGTCCTTAACCATACCGAACACGGGAATATCCAATCCCTTCTCTTCGAGGAGTGCTCGAACGGTGGAAACATGTCCGCGTCCGCCATCGAGCAGAATGAGGTCGGGTAGGTTTGAGAACGAACCCTCGGCATCACTCAGGTGTGAGAGACGGCGGTCAAGCGCCTCGCGCATAGAGGCATAGTCGTCCGTTCCCTCTACACTGCCAATACGGAAGGTGCGGTAATCGGATTTTTTGAATTTTCCTTCCTCGCAAACGATCATGCCTGCGGTCAGGTGCTCCGAACCGATATTGGAAATGTCGTATGCCTCGATGCGTTCGGGATAGCACTCCAAGGAGAGCATTTCCGAAAGGCGCACGAGCGTCCCCTCGGTGCGGTTGGTTTGCGCCACGAACAGACGTGCTTGCTCGGCGGCATTCTTTTGCGCCATATCGCAAAGCGTGTGCAACTCTCCCCGCTCGGGAACGCGCACATATACCCGGTGCCCCGAAATGTGGTGCAGATAGTTGCTCAGAGTAGAAATTTCTTCTTCATCAGTGGCAAAGGACAGAAGCACACGCGGCGGAATATCCTCGCGCATACTGTAATGACGGCAAAGGAATGCAGTGATCTCCTCGGGCTCGGGGAGCGCATCCGCGCCAAACAAAAAGTCGTTTTTATCCTGCAGAATACCTGCACGGATATAGAAAACCGAAATGCAAGCACAAAGCTCGTCAGCGTAAAAAGCAATAACGTCCTGATCAGTATCGGGAGATGCGACCACCTTTTGCTTTTCGCTGATGCGGTCAAGAGCCGTGAGGGTATCGCGACATTTGGCGGCTTGCTCGTAGCGTTCCGCCTCGGCGTGCGCGTACATTTGCGTCTCGATCTCGCGTTTGACATCCTTGACCTTACCGCCCAAAAGCTCGGCGGCAAGCCGCATAGTGGCTTTATGCTCCTCGGGTGTTACGTTACCCGTGCAAAGACCTGTGCAACGCCCCATTTGGTAATAAATGCAGGGGCGTTCGCGGCCAATATCCTTTGGAAAACGGCGCGAGCAGGTGGGCAGGCGCAAGGTGCGCGACAAGAGCTCGATGAGCGAATAGGCAGTTCCCGAGCCCGAATAGGGGCCGAAATAGCGCGCTTTATCCTTTTCCCTTTTGCGCGTGAAAACCAGACGGGGATACTCCTCGTTGGTGATTTTGATATAGGGATAGGATTTTGCATCCTTGAGTCGAATGTTGTACTTGGGATTGTATTGCTTGATGAGGGTGTTCTCCAGCGAGAGTGCCTCCATCTCATTGTCGCAAACATAGCAGTCAAAATCCTCGACCGATGCGACCATGCGCGCGGTCTTGAGGTTCTTTTCGCTGTTTTGAAAATACTGCGATACGCGGGATTTGAGCTTGCGCGACTTACCCACGTAGATGACCTTGCCGCGCACATCGCGCATAATGTAAACGCCCGGGCAGAGCGGCAGATCGTTTGCCTTTTGGAGCAGGCGGCTCATTCTGTCGGCGTCCCGTGTCATACGCGGCCTCCTTTCGTTGGAAAATCAAAAAACACAATATTGGCAGATGCTATGCATCTGTCACCTCATCCGACTCGCATTGCTCGCCACCTTCTCCTCAAGGAGAATGCTTTGAGGCGTTGCGAAACATCCAAAAGGATTCCCCTTGAGGGGAAGCTGTCATCTGCCGTTTGCGGCAGTGACTGATGAGGTGAGCCGTCCGTAGACGGCATAATTCCTCTTGCGGAACAAAAACGGCGTGCGCACAAAGGGTCTACGCCCTAACTGCTACACGCCGCCTATGCAAGTGATGGATTAATATTCCGCAAAACCGTTTTCGATCAGTTCTACCAAGCCTGCAACTGCGGCATTCTCATCCTGACCGTCAGCAATCAAGGTAATGGTCATACCCTTTGCAACGCCCAGCGAAAGAACGCCCAAGAGACTTTTGGCGCTGACCTTGCGATCCTCCTTCTCTACCCAAATAGATGCCTTATAGCTGTTTGCCTTTTGGATAAAGAAAGTGGCGGGACGCGCGTGTAATCCACTGGAATTGGTAATGGTAACCTGACGTGAAATCATACGTTAATCTCTCCTGTACTCTCGTAAATGAATGGTTACGCCCGATGTTTCGGGCGCAGTTTGTTTATTATAATAATATTATATCAAAATGTTTTCAAAAAATCAATATGTCAATTTGTTGTTTTTTTATAGGCAACGGCATTGGTTTTCGTGCAAAATGTCCACAAAACGAGGCCTTGGCACATCTTTTGGTCGGTTTTGGGTACAAAAGGCAAGCATCGACCAAAACGGCAGAAGCATGCCGGGATAGTACCAAAGGTGGTCGAACATTCCCATAACAAGCACACCCGAGACGGCACAGAGAAAGGCGGCCTCCCGCGTGCGGAGAGCGCGACGAAGAGAAACGGTGATCAGGAGCAAAAACACCGCAAGCCCTACAAATCCAAGCTCGGTGGCAACCTGTAAAAAGACGTTGTGCGCGTGCATTACGGTCTTGGTTCCGCTGACGGCGTAGTGCGGATAGATGATGCGCCACGCCCACTCTCCCACGCCAATGCCGACGGGGTGATGCCCAAGCATTTTGCAGGTCCCCTGCCAAGTTTGCAATCGATAACGAACAGAGCTCTCGCCAAGGTCGGCAATGCTAAAGAGTCTCCCCCGAAAGCTTTGCGGCAAAATCGGAATGGATAAGAGCGCAATCGGCGGCAAAAAAAGTGCGGCAATACGGCTCTTTTTGCTATGGAGCAAAAGGAAAAGCAAGCACTCCAAACCGAGCCCCAGCCACGCGCCGCGTGACCACGTAAAAAGAATGCAAATTGCAGAAAGAGCGGCGGTTACCGCATAGAATACGCGCATACGTCCCTTGTTTTGCGGTGAAAAGATTGCCCGAAGGGGGAGAGGAAAATACAAGAGCAGATAGATTGCCAAAATGTTGGGGTTGGAGAAAAACGAGGTCACACGCCCGCCGATGTCGCCAAAACGCTTTGCATCCACCCATCGAAGCTCCGCCATACCAAAAAGGTACTCCCCCACTCCCACTGCCGAAACGGCAAAGAGAGCAAGTGAGGAGAGAAATACGAGGGCACCATCTCCTCTTCTTTCAAAAAATCGGCGTGCGGGAAACCACACCGAGGTCAGGAGTGCCGCCGCGAGGGCGTCCTCGATGCGGCCGTAGCCCGTAAATGCCGCCGAGACTTGCAAAAGCAAGATGAGAAGGACGAGAAAATCGGCAAAATCGGGCTTGGTTTTTCCCTTCTGAAACAAGGTGCGCACAAACCACAAAAGAAGCAGCACACAAATGGGCAAGAGCCAAAACGTGGAGTGCTCCAACAGCCCAAAAAGCGGAAATGCAGAAAGCAAAACGAGAAAAGCCATGTCGGGCAAATCATAGTATTCGATTGCCGCATCGATCCTTGGCAAAATGCGCGTTTGCCGCAAAAAATGCAACACAGGTACCCAAAAAGACATAAAAAACTCCCCCTTGTGTGATATGTAAGGGGGAGTGATTTTTTACTGTTCGTTTTTCTCCAACAAATCGGGGCGCAATTTTTCGGTCAACTCTTTTGCCTGCTCGTCGCGCCAAGCGTCGATGTTTTTGTGGTGTCCCGAAATGAGCACGTCGGGCACCTTTACACCGTGGAACTCATAAGGGCGTGTGTATTGGGGATATTCCAAAAGCCCTGAGGAAATGCTCTCTTTCTCATAGCACTCGGCATCGGAGAGCACACCATCGCAAAGGCGAGCAACGCAGTCGGTGAGAATGCATGCGGGGATCTCACCACCCGTGAGCACAAAATCGCCGATGGAGATCTCTTCGTCCACGATCTCGTCAACGATGCGGCGGTCAACGCCCTCGTAGTGACCGCAAAGCAGAATGAGGTTGTCGTAGTCGCGTGCGAGTTCGGCGGCGCGGGTTTGGTTGAGCACCTTGCCCGTGGGGGAAAGATAAATCACGTGTCTCTTCTTGGGAATAAATCCCTCCTCGGCTTGCATTTGCAAAATAGCCGTGTAGCAGTTGTAAATGGGGGGCGCCATCATCAGCATGCCCTTGCCGCCACCGTAGGGCGTATCGTCCACACGGCGGTGCTTATCCTCGGAATAGTCGCGGATGTTGTGCGTTTTTACGGTGATCGCGCCGCTCTTTTGCGCACGTCCGATAATGCTTTCGCCAAGCACGGTATCCACAAGTCCCGGGAAAAGTGTCATAATGTCAAAGCGCATATCAGTCCTCTCCTCCCTCAATCAGTCCGGGAATGGGACGAACGTAAATGGCATCGTCGGGGTCGATATTGGTGATGAACTCGGGTACCGCGGGAACGTAAAACTCGCCCTTTTGGTTCTTGACCACGTAAAGGTCACGCGCGTTGCTCGTGTTGACGGTGGCGAGCTTGCCGAGCAGTGCATTCGTGTCGGCGTGCTTAACGGGCAGTCCGATAAGGTCGGCAATAAAGAAGCTTCCCTCCTCTACGGGCAGGTCCTCGCGTGCGGCAAAAACCTCAACGTTGCGGAGCGCGTTAGCAGCTTCCTCGCTTTCGATGCCC